>NZ_JBNGDN010000021.1:21004-24955 GCF_049975065.1 Hydrogenovibrio sp. | reverse complement strand
GGCTTGTGGAATCAAGGAGCAAGCAAGGTCGGTGCAAATTTGTGAAATATTCGGGTTAAGCTTATTATAGTCAATTAAGTTGGAAAAACCAGTTACAGGCGATGGCGACTCAGGTTTGTCTGGTGTTTTGGCATGGACAGCTGCCATGCGGTTTTCGCCAGGCCTGGTGAAAACGCCTAAAAACCCGATGACGGTATCGGATTTGCTCAGCAGGCTAAAAAGTCTGAAAGCATCACAATGATTTCAAAGAAGCGTTGAAAATTTAAAAATCAAAGATTTAAAATTCATTTCACCGTTATTCTCGTGGTATAATTTTGCGCTTTGTCTGAAGTCGCCATTTTAATTGCCACTGTTAAGGAATCGTCCCTAATTAAGTGCCATTTTAAGATTGTTGTCTTGACGTCTTTCAGATCATCGTGGTTGACCTAAGGTTGTTGTGAAATGTGCAAAGGCTTCAGTTTTTACCTTCACGCGGTTTTAGGTGCGTTGAAGGCAAACGGCCGTTAAACGACCAAGCTAATCGACAAACTTAAATGCAATAAAGAGATCATTGAATCATGCCAATTATTACTTTACCGGATGGCTCGAATCGAGCTTATGAATCTGCTGTCACCGTTCTACAAGTGGCTTCCGATATCGGAACGGGACTGGCGAAAGCAACGGTGGCAGGTCGTGTCAATGGTCAGCTTGTGGATGCATGTGACTGGATTCAAGAAGATGCGGAACTGCAAATTGTTACCCTGAAAGATGAAGACGGATTGCACATCATGCGTCATTCTTGCGCACATCTGCTTGGTCATGCTTTAAAGCAACTCTACCCAGCGGCAAAAATGGCGATTGGGCCCGTCATCGAAAACGGTTTTTATTATGACATTGATCTGGAAGAGAAAGTCACCCCCGAAGACTTGTCAAAAATCGAAAAGCGAATGCAGGAATTGGCCAAAACCAAGTATGACGTCGTAAAGAAAATGACGCCGCGAGAAGAGGCGTTGTCGATTTTTAAAGACCGTGGTGAAGATTACAAGATTCAATTGATCGAAGATATGCCGCAAGAAACCGAATTTGGTTTCTATTATCACCAAGAGTACATTGATATGTGTCGTGGGCCGCATCTTCCCAATATGGGCTTTATCAAAGCCTTTAAGCTGACGCACGTCGCCGGTGCCTACTGGCGCGGCAACTCCGATAATAAAATGCTTCAGCGTATTTACGGTGTGGCGTTTGCCGATAAAAAAGACTTGAAAGACTATTTGACCATGATGGCGGAAGCGGAAAAACGCGACCATCGTAAGCTGGGCAAACAGTTGGATTTGTTTCATGTCGATGAGTTGGCGCCCGGCATGGCCTTCTGGCACCCGAAAGGGGCGACTTTGTATCGCGTAGTGGAAGACTATATGCGCAACCAGCTGCGTGAGAATGATTATGACGAGATTCGTACCCCTTTGATTATGGACCGTTCGTTATGGGAAAAATCCGGTCACTGGGACAAGTTCAAGGACAATATGTTCACCACGGAAACGGAAAATCGTGATTATGCGGTCAAGCCGATGAACTGTCCGGGGCACATTCAAGTCTATAACCATAATCTCAGCAGCTATCGAGATTTGCCGATACGTCTTGCGGAATTTGGATTGGTGCACCGCAATGAACCTTCCGGTACACTGCACGGCCTGATGCGAGTGCGTTCCTTTACTCAGGATGATGCGCATATTTTCTGTATGCCTGAACAAATCAAGCCGGAAGTGCAGGCCTGTATCGACTTGGTATTCAACACCTATGCCGATTTCGGTTTTGACCAGATTCAAGTGAAATTTTCAACTCGACCAGACGTGCGTGTGGGTGCGGATGACGTGTGGGATGCGGCGGAAGAGGCCTTAGAGCAGACATTGAAGGATGCCGGTTTAGATTATGATCTGCAGCCGGGTGAAGGGGCTTTTTACGGTCCGAAAATTGAATTTCAACTCAAAGACTGCATCGGGCGGGTTTGGCAATGCGGCACCATTCAGCTAGATTTCTCCATGACTCAGGCAGAACGCCTGAACGCTGTTTACATCGGGGCAGATAATGAGAAACATCATCCTGTTATGATTCATCGCGCCATTTTAGGGTCCTTGGAACGTTTTGTCGGTATTTTGGTAGAACATTATGAAGGAAAGTTTCCAACTTGGTTGGCGCCTGTTCAACTGGTACTGGCACCCATCGCTGAACCCCACAGTGATTATGTGGTGGACTTAGCTAAAAAATTGAAAAAACATGGGTTTAGAGTTGAAACAGACTTGAGAAATGAAAAGGTTGGGTTTAAAATTCGCGAACACACTTTGCAGCGTGTGCCTTATATCCTCGTAGCCGGGGAACAAGAGATTGAAAATGGCACCGTTAATGTCCGCGCTCGCGGCGGTGAAAACCTTGGCAGCTTTACGTTTGAAGAGTTGCTGACCCTGTTGATGGATGACATTTCTCATTTGGGTCGAGTCGTTGAGTAGTTTGAGTGTAATTTTTTACTAAGGAGACATTGCTATCGCAGTCAGAAGAGGTCGTAATAGGCCGCAACAACCAGAAGCGCCTAAAGATAATATTAATGAAAAAATTTCGGCGAAAGAAGTCCGTTTGATTGATGCGGATGGCGAGCAAAAGGGCGTTGTTCCCATTGAAGTCGCGCTTGAGTCTGCACGAGAATCCGAGCTGGACTTGGTTGAGATTTCAGCAAAATCGAGTCCGCCAGTATGCCGCATAATGGACTACGGCAAGTTCGTTTATCAGCAGCAGAAGAAAAAGCACGAGGCCAAAAAGAACCAAAAGCAAGTGCAGGTGAAAGAAGTCAAATTCCGACCAGGCACTGAAGATGGCGACTATCAAGTGAAGATGCGCAATCTGAAAAAGTTTTTGGAAAAAGGCGATCGCGTCAAAGTCACAATTTGGTTTCGTGGTCGAGAGATTACGCACAAAGAGCTGGGTATGCGGATGCTGGAAAGAGTGCGCGACGATATTCAGGAATTGGCGACTGTGGAGCAGATGCCCAAGATGGAGGGTCGTCAGTTGCAAATGATGGTGGCTCCCATTAAGAAATAGAGTTAAAAAATAGCGTATCACACAGCTACGCGCATTGTAATTTGCAAATAAAAGAGGCCTGTCATTGGCAGCCGCTTTTTTGTAAAGCTTAACCCTTACAAGCTTAAAGAAGGGAAAAGACAATAACTGGGACAGGCGGTTCAGACGTCGTTTCCGGTGCAGCTCTTCAGTGCTGTTTATTGTTAAGCGTCAGCTTTATTCAAGGAGTCTGACATTTTGAAAACTGATGGTATGCCGCTCAGCGGCGTATCGGCAAATGGAGTTTTACCCATGCCTAAGATGAAAACCAATAAAAGCGCTCAAAAGCGTTTTAAAAAAACCGGCTCTGGCCGTTTTAAATGCAAACAATCGCATCTTCGTCATATCTTGACCAAGAAGTCAACTAAGCGTAAGCGTCACCTGCGTGCCGCAAGCATGATTCATGATAACGATGTGGCAATGGTTCGCCGCATGCTACCCTACGCATAAGGAGTTGACCCATGGCAAGAGTTAAAAGAGGCGTGATTGCACGCAAAAGACACAACAAAGTTTTAAAGCAAGCAAAAGGCTACTACGGGGCGCGTAAAAAGATTTTCCGTGTCGCTAAGCAAGCGGTTATTAAAGCCGGTCAATATGCCTACCGTGACCGTCGTCAGAAAAAACGTCAATTTCGTCGTTTGTGGATTGCACGTATCAACGCTGCGACGCGCATGAACGGTATGACCTACAGCCGTTTTATTTCTGGTTTAAACAAAGCCGGTATTGAAGTGGATCGTAAAGTTTTGTCTGATATTGCTATCCATGATGCTGAAGCTTTCTCCGCGATTGTTGAAAAAGCGAAATCCGCATTGGCCTAAACCAATGGGTTCAGCATTTAACCCGAGTGCGTTGATATACCGGTAT
>NZ_JBNGDN010000021.1:0-20994 GCF_049975065.1 Hydrogenovibrio sp. | reverse complement strand
TCCCAGAAGGTATTTCTTAGATTGAGGGGTTAAAATCAATGCCTACGGACGCAGTCTTCGGGTTAAAGGAGCTTTTGGCAGTTTGAAACCGATTTTTAATGGGGTTTCAGGCTTTCAATAAGCTCCTTTTTTATTTTTATTCTCGGAGAACCGAAGTTGAATATTTGGGTGAGCATCTTACGAGTAGGGTCAGTTGAGTTTAAAAATAAATCCAGCCGTGTTGTCGATGGTGTAAAGAACCCATTCTATTCGCCGTTTATGGCGCTAAACCGGGTGTGAAGCGTTGACGTTTCACCGTTCAAGCCCGATCCTGATTTTGATGAGAACGGTGTGCTGATAGCACGGGTTCTCTTAATACTAAAAAAGGTCGTTGAGATCATGCAAGATAAACTGCAACAGCTTGTGTCGCAAGCCCAAGAAGCGATGGAGTCCGTCTCGGAACTGGCGCACCTTGACGATATTCGGGTTCAGTACCTCGGTAAAAAGGGGGAACTGACCGCGATGATGAAAACGCTTGGCCAATTATCCGCCGAAGAAAGACCGAAAGCCGGGCAAATAATCAATGAAGCCAAACAGGCCGTTCAAACGTTGTTAAGCGATAAAAAACGGTCATTGGAAGCCGCGGTTCTTGCCGCTCAACTGGCGGGCGAGACGGTGGATGTGACCCTACCGGGGCGGGATCTTGATTTAGGTGGGCTGCACCCAGTGACGCGTACCTTGCGCCGTATCGAAACCATTTTTGCAAAAGCCGGGTTCGATGTCGAAACCGGACCGGAAATTGAAGATGATTGGCATAATTTTGAAGCCTTAAACATTCCTGAAACCCATCCGGCGCGTGCCATGCACGATACCTTTTATGTGGATGAAAAGACGGTGTTAAGAACCCATACATCCGGTGTGCAGATTCGGACTATGGAGAACCAGGAAGTACCGATGCGCATTATTGCTCCGGGAAGAGTCTATCGTTGCGATTCGGATCAGACACACACCCCAATGTTCCATCAGGTAGAAGGTCTGGTGATCGAAGAAAACGCCAGTTTCGCGCAATTGCGCACCCTAATTATTGATTTTTTACGTCAGTTTTTCGAAGACGAACACTTAAAAGTGCGTTTCAGACCGTCTTATTTTCCCTTTACCGAGCCTTCTGCGGAGGTGGATATTGCCACTGATTTGTTTGGTGATGGTCGTTGGATAGAGGTGTTAGGTTGCGGCATGGTGCATCCGAATGTCTTGCAGAACGTGAAGGTGGATGCGGAGCAATATACCGGTTTTGCATTCGGTCTGGGGGTGGAGCGCCTTGCGATGTTGCGTTATGGCGTCACAGACTTACGTCAATTTTTTGAAAACGATTTACGTTTTCTCAATCAGTTTAAATAATCAATCAGCCTGACGAATACAGTGTTTTCAGTGAGAAAAGCAAACTTTTTTTGCCCGAACTCGCTCATTTGACAAGTTGCCAGGCCTGGCGGGAATAACAAAAATGAAAGTAAGTGAAAGTTGGTTAAGAGAGTGGGTAAACCCGGACTGGGATACCCAAACATTATCGGAAGAACTCAGTTTGGCCGGTTTGGAAGTGGATGCGGTTACCTCGGTGGCACCGGCTTTTTCCAATGTGGTTGTCGGTGAAGTGGTGTCCGTCGAGAAGCACCCAGACGCCGATAAGCTCAATGTGACGCAAGTCGATGTCGGTGAGGAAGCGCCACTGCAAATCGTTTGCGGTGCGCCGAATGTGGTGCCAGGCATGAAAGCCTGCTGTGCTAAAGTCGGAGCCGTGTTGCCCGGTGATTTTAAAATCAAAAAAGCCAAGTTGCGCGGGGTGCCATCGAATGGAATGCTGTGCGGTGCCACTGAAATCGGCTTGCCGGATGACGGTGTGGATGGTCTGTATGTGTTGCCGTCTGATGCTCCAGTGGGGGAAGATGTGCGTCGTTTTCTCGATTTGGATGATTGCGTCATTGATGTTGATCTAACGCCTAATCGCGCCGATTGCTTAAGCGTCGAAGGCCTTGCAAGAGACGTCGCCGCCATCAGTCAAGCGCCGTTTAAAGTGCCTTACGCGGATGTCAAGGTAGCAAAAACCGGTGCCTGTTCTCAGGCGGTTTCCGTGGCCGACGCCAAGGCGTGTCCGAAATACTTGGGGTGTTTGGTTGAAGGCTTGAATCCGAAAGCGCAAACCCCGCTTTGGATGCAGCAGCGATTGCTTCGCAGTGGGGTAACCCCAAAGCGTTTTTTGGTGGATGTGACCAATTACGTCTTGCTGGAACTGGGCCAACCCATGCACGCCTTTGATGCCGACAAACTGAATGGGGTGATGGCCGTTCGTTATGCCAGGCCTGGTGAAAAGTTGGTCACGCTCGATGAAAAAGAATTGACCCTCCAAGAAGACACGCTTGTCATTGCGGATACTTCCGGTGCGATTGCACTGGCCGGTATTATGGGGGGGCTTTCCACCTCTGTGTCGGACGCCACGGATCGCATTTTTTTGGAATGCGCGCATTTCAATCCACTGTCCATTATCGGTAAAGCCCGCCAATACGGCTTGCACACGGATTCGTCACACCGTTTTGAGCGGGGGGTTGATGCCTTTTTGCCGGAGCGAGCGTTAGAGCGAGCGTTGCAGCTAATTACTGCGATTGCGGGTGGCGTGGTTTCCGAGGTGGTGGCCGAGGTGAATGCCGACGCTTTACCCGCTCCGAAACCGATTCTGTTGCGCCGCGAACGGATACTGAAACTTTTGGGCGTGGCGTTGCCTGCTCATGAGATCGAAGCGATTTTCCAGCGTTTAAATTTTGCCATCCAACCCGAGGCGGACGGTTGGAGCCTGACGCCGCCGAGTTATCGTTTTGATATGGCGATTGAAGCCGATCTCATTGAAGAGGTTGGTCGTGTTTACGGTTACAATAATCTGCCGAATACCGAGGTTCAGGCGCCGATGCGCTTACCCTCTTTGCCGGAGTCCGAGCAGGAATTGCACGCCATACGTATGGCCTTGGTCAACCGCGGTTACTTTGAGGTGGTGACCTACTCGTTTGTGGAAGAAGGGCTGCAATCGAAGTTGGTGCCTGAGCACGACGCGATTTTGTTGCAAAACCCGATTTCAGATGATATGCGCGCCATGCGGACGACTTTATTCCCAGGATTATTGCAGACGATTTCTTACAACCAGAAACGCCAACAAAGTCGGGTACGTATTTTTGAAAGCGGACTGGTGTTCACTCGCCAAAACGGTGAAACCCAGCAGACGCCGATGATTGGCGGTGCCATTGTCGGAAATGTGCATCCAGCCCACTGGAGTGGCGAGTCGCGTGCGGCGGACTTTTTCGATTTAAAAGGCGATGTGGAAACCTTGCTGGCGATGAGTCACCAAGCCGAACAGCTGGTGTTCCAAGCGCGTGAGTATCCAATATTTCATCCCGGACAGTCGGCGGCGATTTTGCAAGACGGGCAAGTCGTCGGCCGCATGGGGCAATTGCACCCCAGCCTGATCAAGACGGCGGGTGTGTCGGGTAAGGTGTTTTTGTTTGAACTGCGCTTGGATGCGATTGAACAAGCCCCTGTTCCGGCCGCCTGCCCCATTTCCAAGTTTCCAGAAGTGCAACGGGATCTGGCGTTTGTGGTGGCTAAAGACCTTCCCATGGCGGCGCTTTTGGAAGCCATTCAGTCGGTGGAATCGGCTATTTTGCAAGGGGTTGATGTGTTTGATCTCTATGTGGGCACAGGCTTGCGCGACGACCAGAAGAGTGTGGCATTGACATTGCGAATGCAGGATGTTGCACGGACCTTGCAGGATGAGGAAGTGGACGCCCTAGTGGCGCGGGTTGTTGACACGGCTGCACAAACCGTGGGGGCACAGTTGCGTCATTGATTTGTGTGGGTGGCGCTCAAGCAATGCAAATCATGGCTTGAATTCATGGCCTTGAAAAGGTTTAATGAGTATTAAAAGCATCGTTTAAAAAGCATCGTTCAACCAGGTCTGATTGATCGCGCTTTGAACGATGTAACGTTTTTGTTGAGAAAGGAATGAGTATGGCATTGACCAAAGCAGATCTGGCAGAAACCCTGTCCGATAATTTCGGCTTTAATAAACGTGAATCCAAAGAGCTGGTTGAACAGTTTTACAATGAAATGTCGGAAGTGCTGATCAAAGGTGAGCAGATTAAGTTGTCCGGGTTTGGTAATTTTGAACTCAAAGACAAAAGTGCCAGGCCTGGTCGAAACCCGAGAACCGGTGAAGATGTGCCGATTTCGGCGCGTCGTGTGGTGACGTTTAAGCCGGGCCAAAAATTGCGCGCTCAAATAGATAATTATGGCCAAGTCTAACAAGCCTAATCCAGCCGACGCGCCCCAGCAGTTGGAGATTGACTTACCCGATAAAAAGTATTTCACCATCGGGGAAGTCAGTGATTTCTGTCAGCTCAAAGCGCATGTGCTGCGATATTGGGAGCAAGTTTTCCCTCAGCTGCAACCGAGTAAACGACGGGGGCGGCGCTATTATCAGCGAACGGATGTTGAGCTGGTGATTGAAATTAAATCGCTGCTGCATGAACAGGGCTTTACCATTCCGGGTGCCAAGGCGCGTCTCAGTCAATCCAGCTCGGTCAATATGGCCAATCTGTCCGGTGGTGAATCGGATGACACTCTTAAGTTGCTGAATCAGATGCGATCTGAGCTGAAAGAATTCCAATCCTATCTACAGAACCACTTCTAGTGCGAATGTTCTCGCCTGAGCGGTTATCTTCCATTCCTCGATTCATGAGTGCTAACCGCCGGGCTTTGTTGTTGCTTCTGCTGTAAGTTTTTAAAGGCAGTCAGTTTTAAAGCGTTTTCGGGTACTTCTCCAGAATCAGGTTGCGGATGATTTGATCCAGCGCTTCGTCAAAGCGATAATCCGGATTGGTTAAGGTAAAAACGTTGTGTGATGAGACAACCATGTGGGTTTCGTACTGTGATTTTTTGCAAGTGACTAAATGCTTACCAAGTTGTTCGAGATAGGCTTCATCCGTGTGAATGGTTTTAAAAGTGGGGTGGCCATTGTGGCCCAATGCAATTAATACATGATCTTCTGGTTGAATGGGGCGTGTCGGTAAGTGCATTTAAAATCTCTCTTATGGTATTAATTTTCGTGTTGTTGTCTGGCTTTGTGTTCGGATAAAAATCATAAAGACCTTTCAGGGTTTCCCTAAGGCTTAACCGTGCGAATTTAGCGCGTTGAATTCTTATTTAATCTTATGAATCCTACCAATTCTATCTAATCAAACTCACTGGCATTGAGTGAAGGTAATGACAGATCATAAATTCATTGATTATATCACCTTTGTACGCACTTATGTCGATTTTTTGTGATTCTGCAGTCGGAAGTAGTGGGACGTATCTTAGCGTTGTTGAGCCGATTCCATTTCAGCCGAGTCTTCATCATAATCTTGTTCATAGTCTGGCGCGGTTTCCGGGTGTTTTAGGCGCCAGATACGAATGAACTTTTCGCTGTCCAGCCGCTGCTGCAATAAGGTCACCGCGGCAATGTATTGATCGATGTAAATGTAATTGTGTTTTTTCAGACTTTGCCATAGGTGGCGGTATTTTTTCGGTAAAAAATCCTTAAAGTGCGGAATCAAGCCTTCATCGGTTTCGGTCTCTTTAATCCGCTCCATGACTTCCAGGCGTGCTTGGTAGCGGAATTTCTGTTCATACTGATCAATCATTTTTCCGATGACAAATAACACGCTTGCGGCCGCAATAAAGCTGAAAATGAAATAGCCCGTTGCGAAGGTGCCAATTAAGGTAAACAGTACCAAGAGTATGGCGGTAATCGGCATGGTCAGGACAAACAACCAAGCATTTTTGCCTTTTAATTCATCGGTAATGGCGGTGATGTCGAAATCATCCAGATTCACGTCATGCAAACGTTCCAGCATTTCTTCGGCGGTTGGAACGCTGGGTTCCAAGGGCACATCCGCTTGGGATGAATCGGGTAGCGCATTTGTGTCCATGTTGGGTCAGTTAGGCTCTTGTGTCATAGGATTGTGTCGATAGGTTTCAGGTTTGTCAGATTGTTTTTCATTCTTTAGAGGGTTTGGGCTGACGTGCCGCATCGCACTCTATTGTATGCCGTTTGTGGGTTTCAAGGCAATAGGCGGTCAGTAAACCGCCCCAAAGACAGCCGGTGTCGGTGGCATGAATATTATAGGCGTCCACGGCACCGAGCGTAGACCAGTGGCCGAAGAATATCTCGAAATCTTTGTTTCGGCGGTTCGGGTGAGCAAACCAGGGTAGATAGCGTTTTGGGCTTTGATCACTTTTCTGTGCTTGCGGCGACATCTTTTGTTTAAATTCCAATTTCCCTTGCGCACTGCAATAGCGCATGCGTGCAAACGCATTGACGATGTAGCGAATGCGATCCCAGCCGCTCAGGGTATCCTGCCACTCACGCGGTTCGGAACCGAACAAGTGGTGGCGAATGTATTCCTGCCAATCATCTGACTGCAACTGTGCCTCAACGGCTCGACTGTGTTCCAGCGCTTCATGGATTGACCATTGTGGGGGGATGCCCGCATGCACCATAACGGCTGGGAAAAAGTCGTGTTTGACCATTAAGGGTTGTCGGCGCAGCCAGTCGATGAGTTCGTCAACTTCCTCGGCGTCGAGAATGGCTTCCAGTGTATCCGACTTGCTGCGATATTTTGCCAGGCCCGCGTAAGCCGCCAGCAGGTGAAAGTCGTGATTGCCCAATACCATTTTGCCGTGACCGCTTTCCACTACTGATTTTACGAAACGCAAACATTCCAACGATTGAGGGCCGCGATTAACAATATCACCAGCGAACCAGAGGGTGTCACCGTTTGGGTCATAGTGAATGTCTTCCAGCAGTTTGACAAGCGGGTCGAAACAGCCTTGCAAATCGCCAATGATATAGGTCGCCATCTTAACTCCCTTTGCGCTCAGTGTAGCGATCGGCCAGCGCGACAAAATCCGCAACGTTGAGTTGCTCCGCGCGGTCGGAGCCGAGCAGGCCACAGGCGGCAATGTCTTCGTCACTGAGCCAGCCTTTTAAGTTGTTTCTCAAGGTTTTGCGTTTTTGCGAGAAACTTTGGCGCACTGTATCGGCCAAATCGCTTTCGTTGCGAGCTTGAGCCGGTTTGTCGGTGTAAGGGGTTAAGCGTACGATGGCGGAATCCACTTTGGGGGGCGGTGTGAAATTTTCCGGCCCAACCGTAAACAGATATTCCGTTGCGCAGGCGTATTGCAGCATGACACTGAGGCGGCCGTAAGTTTTACTGCCCGGGGCGGCGGTGATGCGTTCCACGACTTCTTTTTGCAGCATAAAGTGCATGTCGCTGATGTGTGCGGCATAGTCGAGCAGATGAAACAGCAAGGGGCTGGAAATATTGTATGGCAGGTTGCCGACCACGCGTAACCGGTCGGTTTCGCTCTGCAATAGCTGACGGTAATCGAAGCTCAGGGCATCGGTGTGATGCAGTTTAAACGCTGGAAACTGTCCGAGTGACTGCGTTAAAGGCGCAATCAGGTCATTGTCGATTTCAATAATATCCAAGCGGTCAACGGCTTCCACTAAGGGGCGGGTTAACGCGGCTTCGCCCGGCCCGATTTCCACTAAATGCTGATCCGCTTTGGGTTGAATGGCTTGCACGATTTGCTGAATAATGCGACCGTTATTCAGAAAGTTCTGCCCAAATCGTTTTTTGTGCTGATGCCTGGACGTGTGCGAACGCGATGACGAACGGGTAGGAGATGGCATTCAGGCGTCCTTTTCCATTGGCAGCGTTTTCGGGGTCATTTCAATGGCGACTTCCATGGCATAGCGAAAACTGTTGATGCTGGCGTTTCCGCTTCCGGCGAGACTCAAGGCGGTGCCATGATCCACAGAGGTGCGCACAAACGGTAGGCCGAGGGTGATGTTGACCGCTTGACCAAATCCAACGTATTTTAAAACGGGCAGTCCCTGGTCGTGATACATCGCTAAAAACGCATCGGCCTGCTTGAGATTGTCGGGGCTGAAAATGGTGTCCGCCGGTAAAGGGCCGACCAGATGCAGACCTTCTTCGCGTAATCGGTTCAATGTGGGGATGATGATGTCGATTTCTTCCCGCCCAAGATGTCCGTCTTCTCCTGCATGGGGATTGAGTCCCATCACGAAAATGCACGGTGATTCAATATTGAATTGATCTTTTAAGGACTGATGCAGAATGCGGATGACATCGGTCAATAAGGTCGGTGTAATGGCCGCGGGCACGTCGCTGAGGGGCAGGTGCGTGGTCACCAGCGGCACGCGTAATCCTGGCGTGGCCAGCATCATCACCACGCGTTCGGTGCCGGTGGCTTCGGCCAGCAGTTCGGTGTGGCCGCTGAATTTCAACCCCGCCTCATTGATAATGCCCTTGTGGATCGGGCCGGTCACCAAGGCGTCGAAGGTGCCGTTTTGACATTCGTGAATCGCGGTGTGCAACATCGTCAGAACATAATCGGCATTGGCCACCGCCAATTCGCCAGGCCTGGACGGAACGGCTAAATCAAGGTGTATGACCTTGATGGTTCCGGCCGGATTGGGCGTTGGCGGCTGTTCGGGATCAAAGTCCACCAGCTGGATGGGAAGCCCAATCTGGTCGGCGCGTTGTTTCAGCAGTGTTTTGTCGGCCACGGCGACCCATTCAAACGACCAGGCCTGCTGTGCCAGTTGCACCAGCTGTTCCGGGCCGATTCCAGCAGGTTCGCCGGACGTGACCAGCAAGCGGTGACTGTTCGAAACCGCTGTGTTGGATGAGGGTGGGGGGGGGAGGGTGTCCGATTGCATTCAGTCGCCTGTGATTTGAGGGTCGCCCTCACTGTGGGTGGGTTGAGGGTTCATGATTTCGGGATCGCGGTAGCGAATGTCAACTAAGGCTTCGTCTCGCAGGCGGCGCAGCCAGATTTCAAAGCTTTCATTGGCTTTTTTCATCCGCAGGGTTTCCATGGCATGTTGGCGCTTGTCATCCAGCGCTTTGTCTTGTTCCCGAATGCCGTCCAGATACAGAATCACCCAGCCTTCGTCCGTGGCAAACGGGCGTGCAGTTTGTCCGGGTTCCAAAGGCGCGATGGCGGTGAAATAGTCGGCCGGCATTTCTCGCGCTGTTTGCCAGCCCAGATTGCCGTTGGCATTCACCGAGGCGGGAATGTCGGAGTATTGATCGTTTAACTGTTTGAACTTTTCCAAGCTGTCGATGCTGTTGGCGAGGCTGATCAGGGTGTTGCTGGGTTGACCGGCGTTTTTGGCGTCATCGGACAGCAGAATAAAGCGATACACATGGTACTGTTTCACCAGTTGGCTGTTTTGGTTGCGCTGACCATCGAGCTTGATGATGTGAAAACCGACCGGACTGCGAATGATGTCGCTGATTTGCCCCGGTTTCAGGCGACTGACCGATTTGGCGAAAAAGGTGGGAATCTGGTCATGGGTGAGCCAGCCGAGATCACCGCCTTGCAAGGCTTTATTGCCATCGGAAAAACGCACCGCCACTTGGCCGAAGTCTTCGCCCTGTTGCAGTTTCTGCAGAATCGATTCCGCTTGAGCGCGTGCCTCGTCTCTTTGTGCTGGGGTGGCGGATTCCGGCAAGCTCACCAAAATGTGCTTTAGACGGTATTCGTCACTGTTTTCAATCAGCTTTTGCCGTTGGATAAAGTTATTGATTTCATCTTCGGTGACTTGGGTTTTCGACAGCACTTCGGCTTCGCGCAGTTTCTGGAACAGCATCTGTTTGCGAATGCGCTCGCGAAAATCTTCAAAGCCGTTTGGGGCGCTGTAATTGAGTCGGTCGCGCAACGCCATAATGGTGAGGTTGTTCTGTTCGGCGATTTCTTGTATTTGTGTCAGCAATTCTTCGTCGGAGACTTTTAACCCCATTTGTTTAATCTGCTGCAATTGCAGGGTTTCGATCACCATGCGATCCAGCACTTTTAGCTGCAGTTCATCTTGATCGGCGATGTCGATATTTCGAGTGCGTAATTCCTGTTCGGCCAGCGCGGTTTCATAGTCCAGCTCGCTTTTTAAAATGATGTCGTCATTCACCACGGCGACCACCCGATCCAGCAGAATCGGTTTTGACCAGGCCTGGTTAAAAAGCAGTGCTAGCAAAAGTGGCAGCCAAGCGAATAAGCGAAGCGGTTTTTGGGAGATTAATGTGAAATTCATGCCAGGTATCCAAGTCTCTGAGAATGAAGAGCGAGCAGCCTGTCGGATTTAACTCAATCGGCTGCGGCTTAATTTTAGGACTAAAAGTTCAGTTTGTCGCTCAGGTATTCCTTGAACGGGGTGCCGACTGAACTGAGCCCTTTGAATTCGATTAAATACAGAAAGCTGTAATTATACAGGCCATTGTCCAGTTGTGTTTCTTTAACTGATAATTCCGTGGCCCAGCAGCAGTTGTCGTAACGCAGGGCGCTTTGCATTTCGGTTTTGCGTTCTTGGGTGAAGTCATAATTAATGTAGCCGCCCAGTCCCCATTCTGGGGTGATTTGCCAAGTCATGCCGGCGGCGACATTTTCTTGCTCGCTGGGTTGGTTCTGATCCGTAAGCTGATGCGCGGCCAATACATTAAAGTCGGATGAAAGGCTCAGTTTGACGCGGCTGTTGCTGTTGGTCAGCGCGTAGTTGTCAACATCGTACTGGCTGGTGGAGGCAAAGTACAGTGGTCCGGCGGTCAGCCCAAGATTAAGGTAATAGTCGGAAACGGCCTGGGTGTTTTGCCGCTGCTCGGCGTCCGTGTTGTTGAGGGTGACCTTGCGGTCTTCAAGGTAAAAAATTTGCCCCAAACCGGCTTCGGCAATGGGCGTACCGTCCCGTTTTAAAAAACGGGTGGTGAGGGCGGCGGCCACTTGATTGGTGTCGCCAATGCGATCCATGCCGGTGTAGCGGTTGTAGCTGAACAGGTTGCTGAAGTCGAGGCTGCGGTGGTCGGTGTCGAACAATGGAATGGCGGACTGGTTTTGATAGGGCACATACAGATACTGCGCTTCAGGCTCCAACGTTTGAATCAGGTTTTGTCCGGCCAGTGAAAAATCGCGCTCAAAGATGAGTTTGCCGCGCAGGGCAAATTGCGGCACGGTGATGTCGAGCTGGTCTTGTCCACTGGTGTTGTAGCCATTGTCTTCCATATAATAGTGCACTTTATTGGCGACCGCTTCGGCTTTGAGCTGACCATAGGGTTTGAGGTATTGATATTGCAGCGACGGCGACAGAGCGTTTCGCTGGGCTTCAGGCATTTTGGCGGCTTTGTCAATTTGGAATTCGGTGGTTTCGACCGGCAAATTCACGCTGAAGTTGCGTAAGCCATCCTGTTCAAACGGGTGGAAATAGTTGAGCGAAATGCGCGGGCGTGTGCCGTAATTATAAGGCGCATCGTCACGCAATCTCAGGTAATTCAGAACATGGACACCGGCCTGGAAGTTTTCGTGGTTGTAGTTCAAATTCAGGTAACGCTCGGTGTAACTGGCGGAGTCGAGTGCGCTTTCCACCGGAATGTCGGTGTAGAAATATTTATCGGACAGTTCGTGCCATAAAATATCGCTGTTCAGCCCCGGTGCCCATTGCTGGCGTGCGTTCAGCTTGGCGCGCCAGCGTTGTTCGACCTTGTCGCCGTAGGTCAGGTCGCCGTTTTCGTCAAGGTGCGCCAAACCGTCCCGGGCGGTGACTTGGTCGTTTAGACCGGTTAGGCTCAGTTCCGCGCTTTGACCGGGCAACTGGTAGCGGAACTCATTGTCCAGCACCCAGCCGCGATCCTGCATTTTCATGACCGTTAAAGTGTCATCGTAGTTGGGTGCCAAGTTGAAGTAATACGGTACGGCGACATAGGTTTCCGCTGTGTTGCTGGTGAGCGGGCGATAGCTGCCGAAGGTCGGAAACAAGAAGCCGCTGGCGCGATCGTCCATTGGAAAGTCGATGTAGGGGGTGTAGAACACCGGCACGTTTTGAAAATGCAACCAGGTGTTGTAGCCGTAAACGCGGCGTTTGTTGTTGTCGATCTGCAGGTGGCCGAATTCCAGTTCCCAGTCGTATTGGTCAGTGTCTTGCCAAAAGCTGGAGACCAATGGGCAGGTGGTGTAGCTGGCGTGATCCAGTTCGGCAATATTGGCGATCTGATCCACGTCCACCTGTTGGGCGCGTCCGTGTGCTCGGGTGTCGATAAACTGATAACGCGCCCCCTTGAGCTGCGCGGTTTGCTGCTGTTGGTTGAGGCGGGCGCTTTCGCTGGTGACGATGAGGCCATCGTGTTGCAGTTCCACATAACCGAATCCGCGTGCCTCTTCAGTCGTGCGGTTGAGTAATACGCGATCGGACAAAACCACCAGGCCTGGGCGTTTCAGTTGAACACGCCCCATGAGTTCATAGTGCAGTTCATCCGGCTGCTGAATGCGGTCGGCTTCGGCTGAAAAGGGGGTGTTTGGCGGCGGCAGACTGAGCGGTGGGGCAATCCAAGCCGGAAGACACGCTGGGTTCTTTGAGGCTGGGCTGATGGCAAACGGACTGTTTTCTGCCGCGCTGAGATTCGTGGCGGCTAGCATCAATGCTAAGGTCGTGAGCCCCGTCGGCAAGAGAAAGCTGTTTGAAAAAAAGCGCTGGCTTTGAATTGACATCCGAAATGAAATCGTAAATGATGAAGGAAATTCAGTATTCTACCGCAAACACGCCGCCGACGTTACCCCGTAAACGTTAAAATAGGTGTTCTTATACTAAGTGCCCTGGTTTGTTGCTGTCTCGAGAAAAGGAGTCAAAAAGGTTCGATGTCGTCACGTTATCAACAGTTACAGGACTGGCTTAGCCAGTGTGCCGCCTTAGCCGGGGCGGCGGTTTCTCAGCCGGTACCCGCTTCCAGCGACGCCAGTTTTCGGCGTTATTTCCGCATTGACGTGGCGCGACCACACCAGCCAGTGACCACCGCGATTATTATGGATGCGCCGCCGCAGCATGAAGACTGCGAACCCTTTGTGCGCATTGCTGACCAGCTTTCGGGCATGGGGTTGACGGTGCCGGAGGTACTGGAGCAGGATGTGGCGCAAGGATTTTTGCTGTTGCGGGATCTCGGTACGGAAACCTATTTGAATCGTTTGTCGGATGACACGGCGGATAGCTTGTACAGCGATGCGTTGCAGGCACTGGTGCAGTTGCAGACGCGTGGCCACACCCACCTCAACACCTTGCCGAATTACGATGCGGCGCTCTTGACCACGGAAATGAACCTGTTTACCGATTGGCTGCTGGCGCGGCATTTGAATCTGAGTTTGAATGCGAAAAATCGCCAGGCCTGGCAAAATGTGACCGAGGCGTTAACGCGGTCGGCTTTGCGTCAGCCGAAGGTGTATGTGCATCGGGACTTTCACAGTCGCAATCTGATGGTTCAGCCCGTCGATGGCACCGGCAATCCGGGCATTCTCGACTTTCAGGATGCGGTGCAAGGGCCTTTGACTTACGATGCGGTGTCGCTGTTGCGAGATTGCTATGTGTCTTGGCCGCCCGAACAGGTGGTGGAATGGCAGCGGCAGTATTTTCTGCGGTTGGTGCAAGCGAAGGTTTTGGCAAAAGACGAATGGAAGGGCTTTGTCAAAGCCATGGATTTAATGGGCGTGCAGCGTCACTTGAAAGCCGCCGGTATTTTTGCCCGCCTGTTCCATCGAGACGGCAAGGATGGCTATTTAAATGACATTCCCAATACGGTCGATTACTTGATGCAGGTGGCACCGCAGTATGCCGAGACCCGCGCGCTGATGGCCTTGCTGGAAGAAACCGTTTATCCGGCAATGCAGGTGTCGCCGCTTGTGCCGCCATTCGTGCAGGCGGATGCGGTATGAATGCGGTTTCATCAGACGGGCGCAGGGCGATGATTCTGGCGGCCGGGCGCGGCAAGCGCTTGCGTCCACTCACGGATGCCTGCCCCAAGCCTTTGATGATGGTGGGGGGCAAGGCTCTGATTGAACGTCATCTCGAAGCGCTGGCGCTGGCAGGCGTGCAGCAGTTGATAATTAACCAGGCCTGGCTGGGCGAACAGATTGAAGCCAAGCTGGGAGACGGCGCGGCTTACGGGGTGCAGATCCAGTATTCGCCCGAGCCGGAAGGTGGGCTGGAAACGGCCGGTGGTGTGATTCAGGCGCTGCCGTATCTGCTGGCCGACAAAGCCAACCTTGAGCCGTTTATCGTGGTGAACGGCGATGTGTTGACGGACTTTGATTTTGCAGGCCTGGTGAAAAAGCCGCTTTTGCACGAGGTGCTGGCGCATTTGATTCTGGTGCCAACCCCATCGTTTAAAGCGAAAGGCGACTTTGGCCTGGACGGCGAGCGGGTTCTGCCGCAAGGCGACTGGACCTTTTCGGGCATCAGTCTATTGCACCCGGATTTGTTCCGTGGTCTGGCGGCGGGCGTACAGCCCTTAGCGCCCTTGCTTCGTGAGGCAATGGGGCGTGGGCTGGTGACGGGGGAAGTTCATGGCGGTTATTGGAACGATATTGGCACCCCAGAACGCCTGGCCGAAGCGCAGCAAGCGTTTCAATCAAAGTGAACACAGTGTGGTTTTGTCGGATGGGGTCGAATAGGGTCGAATCGTGACGCGCCATCGGTTAAGAATTTGGGCGCGTTTGCCTCAATTTCGGGTATAGTATAGGGTTTAGGGTTTGTACAAACAACAAGAACCGTAGGAATCGAAATACAATGAGTCATAAGCATAAAGCGATTATTCAAAAAGCCTTTGCCCACCCAATTGCCACCAATATTGATTGGAAAAAAATGGCCGCCGCGTTGGAATCCTTCGGCGCGGAGATTGAAGTGTCCAATGCCAACCGTGCCCATGTCAAACTGCGTGATGCCGAGATTACACTGGGCCTGCCGCACCACGGGCATGAACTGGCGAACCGCGATGAAATCACTCAGTTGCGTCGCTTTCTGGAAGAAGTCGGATTGACCCCAGACAAGGTGTGAACGAGCCTTGCAAAGACGGTTTCAAGACCGCTTCAAGGCCGCTTCAGGTTCGTTTCAAGACCGTTCAAATAAAATTCAAAGGGAAGCACGGCTTCCCTTTTTGCGTCTCTTAGGTTTCGTCGCCAGTGGGGCGTCATTTTAAGGAGAAAAAGATGTTGTTTTTAGTGTCACCGGCGAAAGCCTTGGATGAGTCGCCGGCACCGGATTCGGTGCCCGCATCGGAAGCGGCGTTTTTAACGCAGGCGCAGCAACTGGTGGACGAGCTCAAGCCGCTCGGGCCGGTGGATCTTGCTGGGCTGATGCATTTGAGCGATGCGCTGGCGGAGTTGAATTATCAGCGTTTTCAAGACTGGCAATGGCCGTTCGACGCTCAGGCGAAACAGGCGGTGTTGCTGTTTAAGGGCGATGTCTATCAAGGATTGGAAGCCTCGTCTTTAACCCCGTCTCAGTTGACCTATTTGCAAAATCACCTGCGGATACTGTCCGGTTTATACGGTTTGCTCAAGCCATTGGATCGAATTTTGCCCTATCGTTTGGAAATGGGCACCAAGCTGGCCAATGCCAAAGGCAAAGACTTGTACGCCTTTTGGGGCGACCAAATCACCGACGTGCTCAATCAACAGTTGGCCGAACAGGATAGCCATCTGGTAGTGAACCTGGCATCCAATGAATACTTTAAAGCGGTGAACAAAAAACAACTGCAGGCGGAGGTGATTACCCCGCAATTTAAAGACTGGAAAAACGGTCAATATAAAATGATCAGTTTTTACGCCAAACGCGCCAGAGGGCTGATGGCGCGTTATGCGGCGCTGAATCAGGTGGAGCAGGTGGAGGATCTGAAATACTTTGAGGCAGACGGTTATCGCTTTGCGCCGGATTTGTCATCGGAAAAAAACTGGGTGTTTACCCGCAAGCCAACCGATTGAGGGATTGAAACCAAGATGGCGAGCAAAAAGGGGTTGCACTCGGTCACCGAGGCGTTTGATCGAATGCTGCTGACCGGCAGTGACTGGCTGACTTACTGGGGCAGTCAGGACGTGCACCATATTGTCATGACCGGTTTGAGCCGCAGTGGCAAGTCGATGCTGTTCACCAGCCTGATGGCGCTGTTGTTGGAGCGCCATCGTGCCAGTGCGAGCTTGCCTTTATTGAAAGCCTTGCCACTGGATCGGGTCGCATCGGTGGATGTCCGGCCGATTGCTGGGGAAACCGTGTTTCCATTGGCCGAGCATCTGGACGCCCTGCAAGCCGGTCAGTGGCCGCCCGCCACCGAACAGGTGTATGGCTTTGAACTGGTGTTGACGCTGCAATCCACTTTTTGGGTGAAACGTGCGCTGGGCGGAAAACAACAGGTGGTGTTCCGGTTTTACGATTATCCCGGAGAGTGGTTGACCGATTTGCCTATGTTGAATCAGTCCTTTACCAACTGGTCGAATGCCGCCTGGGCGCAACAGATGAATCGCCCGCAACGCACCTTTGCCCAGGCCTGGCAAGAATGGGTCGCGGGGTTTGATTTCGATCAGACGCCGGATGACTCTTTGGTGGACGAGTATGTGCAGGCTTATCGGGGCTATCTACAGGCCGCCAAATCCGGCGGGATTTCGCTGTTGCAACCCGGCGCCTTGCTGTTGCCGAACGAAGCGTTCGACTGGCGACAATATGGGTTTGCCCCTTTGCCGACCGCCATCAGCAGTGATCCGGCACACCCTTGGACGCAACGGTTTCAAGTCGGTTTCACTCACTTTCAAACCCAATGGCTGCAGCCGTTGCGTGAACGTTATTTTGTCAAAGCCGACAAACAGGTGATTCTGGTGGATGTGCTGGAAGGTTTGAGTCATGGGCGGGCGCACCTGAACCAGTTAAAAGAATCCGTCAGTCATCTGGCCTCGGTGTTGGTGACCGGAGCACGCAAGTGGTATCGCCCCGCCTTTTTGTCGAAAGGGCATCGCTCGCGCGTTGCCTTTGTGGCGACCAAAGTGGACTTGGTGCCCTTGTCGGAACAGCCTGCCTTGATGGGGCTGCTGCAGGATATGACCGCGGGCGCTCGCTCGCAACTGAGCGAGCAGCAAGTCGATTTTCAGCATTTTCTGGTGTCCGCCATTCAGACCACCGATGCTGGGCAAGCCTCCAATCAGTTGCGATACACACGGGACGCATCGGCTCTGTCCGAGGGCGAAACTGGGGGCTATGTCGAGACAACCTTTGAACCGATTCCGCAAAAAATGGCTGGGTTAGGAGAAAGCGAGCATTACCCGCTGCTGCGTGCCGCCGTGCCCAAGGATTGGTGGACGCGGGTGCAGCACGCCCAGAGTCTGGATCGTTTGTTTGAGTATTTGATCGGAGCGAAATGACACTATGAAAAACAACCTGACCGACCGAGAACGCCAAGGTCACCCAGAGACATCGCAGCCACCACACCCACCGCAGGACGACTATCGCGCCAGACGGGTTGAGGTGCCCTTGTCGGTTCCGCAACCGCAGCTAGAGCCCACATCCGGTCACAAAGCAGAAGATGACCCTGTGCGGAAACTCGGGACCCATAACGGCTCCGGTCTAAAATTGGGCGGCTGGCTGCTGGTGCTGGCCGTTGTCACGCTGCTGGTGTTTTCCGTGGTGGATGCGGGGCTGTTTCTGCACACCCTGTGGGCGTCGATGCCATTTCTGGCCGCAGGCCTGGCGGTTTTGTTGGCGCTATTCATCAGTGTTTTAGTGCTGTTTATCGTGCGTGAATGGCGCGGCTATATCGCCATCGGGCGTTTTATCAACAGCACGACCACTCTGGACGACTGCCAAGCGAAAGGCGACCGTGACGCCACCCTAGCGTTTGTGCGCCAACGTGCAGCTCAAGTGGCGAAAACCAGTTTTTCCGCCCAGTGTTTTGCCGATTTTGAACACCGCTTACGCCCACACCACAGCAACAGCGAAGTCATCCAAATTTACCGCGAGCGCGTGGTCAAACCCATTCACGCCGAAGCCGCCGTCACCTTGAAAAAAGTCTCCATGACTTCCGGCGGCTTGGCGTTTTTAAGCCCCAACGGTCTGATACAAAGCACCTTGTTTATCTGGATGAGCTTGCGCACCCTGCGCTTGATTGCGCGAGTTTATGGTTTGCGTGGCGGTTGGGCGGCCAATGTACGCCTGCTGAAAGTGGCATTGGAAAATCTCGCCATCACCTCCGCGCTGGACTTATTAAGTGATGAACTGACCTCACAACTTGGCGGCGCGATCGGCGCAAAAGTGCTGGAAAACTCCGCCGAAGCCATGGCCGCTGGCGGTCTTAATTATCGGCTTGGCAAGGCCTTAATTCGGGAGTTATCCCAGGGAATCGTGTAATATTGATGGCCGTGTTCAACCGTTCAAATGTGTATTTTTAACCCAGTTTTACGAAACTTGAATTTAAGAACCAAAAGGTCTTTATGAAACATATACTTGCTGAAGAAGCTCAAGAATTACTGAAAAACAAACAGTGTCATCTGCTGATTGATGTCCGTTCTCCAGCCGAATTTAAAGCCTCTCACATTGAGGGGGCGCAAAATGTGCCACTGGATCATTTGTGCGAAAATATTTCAGACATCATTCCAGATAAAAATGCGACACTTTATTTAATGTGTTCCTGTGGCAACCGTTCTGGTAAAGGCTGTGAAGAGATGGCCGAATTGGGCTATGAAAATGCCATTTCGATAGAAGGCGGCATGATCGAGCTGAAAAAGCTCGGGGTCAATGTGGTTGAAGATCAGCATAAAGTCATGTCGATCGAACGCCAAGTGCGCATTGTGGCGGGCAGCTTGGTGTTAATCGGTTTGGTGTTAGGCTTTTTAATCAACCCTATGTGGTTTGGTTTAAGCGCATTTGTCGGCACAGGGTTAGTGTTCGCAGGCATCACCGACACCTGCGGCATGGGGTTGCTGCTGGCTAAAATGCCATGGAACCAATGACGTTAAGCGGAAAGTGTCCGCTTGATGTTTTATGAGATTTTCGGGCGATGGCTGCAATTGGCCTAGACCTGAGACGAGAATTCAAGCACGGCGTTAACGATAATCATCGTCAAAACTTGACGATGGAAAGGGATCGTCGTCAAAGCTTGACGATGAAAAGACCTCATCATCAAAAAGGCTGGAATGGCTAGAATGGCTAGAATGGTTGGAGTCGTGGAAGTAATTCCAATAATCGCTTTCAACGTCATCGGTTGAATCCTCATCAAACCGGCTTTGGTTGGCGTTTGTGTCGCCTGAGTTGTTGGCGTAGCCAACGGCAATCAAGACCAGAAAGCCCAGTGCCCACCAGAAGAGCGTGACCGCCCAGTCCCAGACAGACCCAGCAAACGATTTCACCCAATCCCAAGACTGCGCGATCCCGTCCAGCAACCACACAATGTTTTCGTAGACTTCCATGATGTTTCTCCGGTTGCGTTCAAGGATTTGTTTTAACGCGGTTCCATCTGGATTTGTTCCGGCTTAATGGTCAGGCAAACTGCTTTCTGGCGGGGGCACTTATCAATTAAAAAGGCGTCTGCATTCACTCCCAGTCGGGCGGAAAAAGCCTCTTTGATTTCATTGCGGCGGTCGGTGATAAAGCGACTTTTCATGCCATTGATAAAACGATCATCCCATTTCTCGCACGCGGTGATATAGGCATCGCTGCCTTCCGCGTAGAGTTCGTCCAAAATGCTGTAAAACTCATTACTCTGTCTCAGCGACACCGCATCGCCCACTTGGTAATCGTAAAAAATTGGCTCATTTTGCAGGCGCTTTTTCGCCGCCCAATAGTAAAAAATAAAATTGGTTTGCGTCAGCGGGATCGGCGTCTCGCCCACGTAAACCGCCTGCTCGGACGGCATCAACCGCACCGAGGTTTTGACATGACTGAGTTCCTTTTGTAAGACATTCACCATGTCATCAAAACACTCAATGTTCTCCAGATACCGATCATCCAACGCATCGCGCATGCGTACAAACGGCAGCAATGCCAGTTCAACATAAGCATCCTGCTTATCCAAATAGGTGCCCTTGGAATGCTTGGAGCTGAAGACCTCCGACACGGGCGTTGGAAAATAAAACTCCGGTTCCCCCTCGAATTCCGCCTGCACCAAAACGTGCGATAGTTGATCTTGGTGACGGCCAAACATCGACAAAGCATAGCCCGCATAAAACCCCATGGTTTTGCGACCGCCCGCAATGGACACATGCAGGCTGGTCTCCGGCTCGGAGGTAAATGACTTAATCAAGCGGGTGATATGGTTTGCCACCGCCTGATTGTCTTCTGGGCTGCGAATATCGTCAATCACCGAACCATCGTCACGCAAGGTGGTTTGGATATGGTCAGGGGAAAAATCGATGTCCGGCAGATCATACGCCTTTTTCAGCTGATAAAACCCGCCACCATTCGCCACAAACAACCCGCGTTTGCACTGCACCGCGCCTATGCCGGTCGTCAGCACATGAATTTCATCCGGCACAAACGCAGGGGTTCCGTGTGTCAGCGCGTAAATCGTTTCCGTCAATATCTGAGGCGACGTGCCCAGGATGGCAAATAAAATGCGGCGTCCGTGACCACCGGGCGAGGTCGAAAACGGTTGCGCATCGGGATGATTGTTAAAGGCGGAATTCATTGTAAATCCTTCTAAAAATCGCTTAAAAATCGGCTGAAATGGCTAGACATTATTATGACCGTCCCTGTCACAAAAACGTCTTTCACAAATTTGTGAAGATCATTGCAAAAAAAAATTACGCTACAGTACCATGCCTAAAGACGGATGATTATAAAAATGACTGTTGGCAAGGATAAGTAAATTCTAATGGTCATTTTGTGTCTGAATCGTTCTAATTAATCCCTTTGTAAAATTTACTGACGATAATCATAACCCCCCAATCAAACAAAATGCACCAAAAGAGGACAGCTAATGACGCAAACGCAACGCTATTTTGTCTACCAGTTTGAAGCGGTATTCATACAGGAGTACGTTTTAGCCGGCGGCAAGATCAAAACCATGGTCGGAGCCAGTGAAATCATCGAAGCCATTACCAAAGAGTTACTGGACGAGG
>NZ_JBNGDN010000020.1:2210-25197 GCF_049975065.1 Hydrogenovibrio sp. | reverse complement strand
TTGCGCGCTCATGCGGTGATGGTGGCCACGGGTGGCGCTTGCCAGTTATTCAAAACCAACACCAACGCCAAAATCAACACCGGCGACGGCTTGGCGATGGTGCTGCGCGCGGGCTTGCCGTTGCAGGACATGGAGTTCTGGCAATTCCACCCGACCGGCGTGGCGAACAAAGGCATGTTGTTATCGGAAGCGGCGCGCGGCGAAGGCGGCGTGTTGCGTAATGCCGACGGCGAAGCCTTTATGGTACGTTATGCGCCGCATGTGAAAGATTTGGCGTCGCGGGATGTGGTGTCACGCGCCATTGCCATCGAGGTGAAAGAAGGACGCGGCTGCGGCCCCAATAAAGACCATGTGTTGCTGGACTTGACCCACCTGGATTCGGAAATGATTAAAAAGCGTTTGCCGGGCATTCGCGATATCGGCTTGACGTTTTTGGGCTTGGACATGTGCGACGATCCGATTCCGGTGTATCCGACCGCGCATTATATGATGGGCGGTATTCCAACCAATTTCCACGGTCAGGTGCAGACGTTGGATGAAAGTGGTCAGGCCGTCAGTGTGCCGGGCTTGTATGCGGTGGGCGAATGCGCTTGCGTGTCGGTGCACGGTGCGAACCGTTTGGGCGGGAATTCTTTGTTGGACATCGTGGTGTTCGGGCGGGCCGCCGCCAAGGAAATCGAGCGGGTGCTGAATTTGCAGAAGTCCGACCGGAATTTTGACCGCCAATTGGATTTGACGCCGGTCGAAGCGCGGTTGAATAAATGGGAAGCCCCGGCGCATGAACGCAAGGAATCCATTGCCACTATCAAACACGATTTGCAAGCCGCCATGCAGGAAGGTTGCGGCGTTTTCCGTAATCAGGAGTCGATGCAGGCGTTGATTGAGGCTTTACAACTGATTCAACAGCGTTTGGATGAAGCCGTGTTGCACGACCGCAGCCGAGCGTTCAACCTGGAACGCATGGAAGCGCTGGAGCTGGAAAACCTGATGACGCTGGCGTATGCGACCGTGCATTCTGCGATTGAACGCACCGAAAGTCGCGGTGCCCATTCCCGCGTGGATTTTACCGAGCGTGACGACGAAAACTGGTTACAGCACAGTCTGTATTTTCTGGACGGCCATCGCCTGCGTTATAAGCCGGTGTGTGTGACACCTTTGACCGTGACCGGATTCGAACCGAAACCACGCGTGTACTAACAGAAGGACAAAACCATGCGATTTTCCATTTATCGTTACAACCCGGAAGTCGATGACCAGCCTTACATGCAGGATTATGAATTGGCGGATGCGGCGATTCGCGATGACATGATGTTGCTGGAAGCGCTGGATAAACTGCGTGAACAAGACCCGACGCTGGCGTTTCGCAGTTCCTGCAAGGAAGGCGTGTGCGGGTCGGATGGTATGAACGTGAACGGCGAAAACCATTTGAGCTGCATCACGCGGCTGTCCGAATTACGCGACCCGGTGGTGATTAAACCCTTGCCGGGGTTGCCGGTGATTCGCGATTTGATTATTGATATGGAACTGTTTTACGATCATTACCGTGCGGTGGACCCTTTTCTGAAAGCGACCAGGCCTGGGCAAAATGTCGATTTGGATCATGAATTTCTGCAAAGCCCCGAAGAGCGCGAAAAGCTTGACGGAAGCTATGAATGCATTCTGTGCGGCTGCTGCGCGACCAGTTGCCCGTCTTTCTGGTGGAACCCGGATAAATTTCATGGCCCGGCGGCCTTGCTAGCCGCCAGCCGGTTTGTGGTGGACAGCCGTGACATCACCACGCTAGAACGCCTGGAAAGCCTGGACGATCCGTTTAAGACCTTCCGCTGCCGTAATATCCAGAATTGCACCGCCAGTTGCCCCAAAGGGTTAAACCCGAGTCAGGCCATCAATGAACTGAAAAGCTTGATGATTGAAAAGCCATTGGATTGAAACGCACATGACAGAGCCATCTGAAGATCGGTTTTTGCAATGGAAACGATTGCAGTTCAATTGTCGGCGCGGCCATGCCGAAGTGGAATATTTGCTGTCGTCCTACTGTCAGCACCTAAATCCACAGAACCCTAGCCCACAGAACCCGCATCACAGTGATCAAATGGATGACTTGGAGGCGTTACTTTCAGAAAGTGACCAAACCCTGTTTGAATGGTTGTTGCAGTCGGACGCCACCGAATCACCAGGCCTGGTGAAAATCCCCGAAACCTTCCAGCCGCTGATTCAAGCGATTCTCAGTTACAACCGTAGCTTGGTTGTCTGACCCCACGATAAAGGAGCGAAAACGCTATGTCGGATTACTTGGGTTCTTGCCTGTGTGGCAGCGTACGATTTGAGGTCAAGGGCGATTTCGACCGCTTTTTTCTGTGCCATTGTCATCATTGCCAAAAAGATACCGGGTCGGCGCATGCGGCCAATTTATTTTCGTCATCCGCCAAGCTCACTTGGCTGGCAGGTGCCGAGGCGGTGACCTCGTTTACCCTTCCGGGTACGCGCCATACAAAAAGTTTTTGTCCGTTATGTGGTTCCGCCGTGCCAACCATTCAAGCGGATGGGGGGCTTGTTGTGCCCGCTGGCTGTTTGGACACGGACATCTTAGTGCGACCCACCGCGCATATTTTCACCGCCAGCCGAGCGGCTTGGGAGGATGGATTTGCCGAGCTTCCCGCGTTCAAAACACTGCCGGAGTAAGATATAATGAATTTGTGCTATTTCAGCACAAACTACAAACTTTTGAAGTATTCGCGTTAGCACTTTAATGGCACAGATGTTTGCCGGATTTGGCTGGAAAAAATATGGCGTTTATTAAATTTTCAACTCAAAGCTTCCCAGAGAAAGAGCGATTGGCGGCGGCGCAGGATATTTATGCGGCGATTGCAAACATTGAATTGCGCACACCGAACAAACACATTCCGGTCATTGAAACGCAGCTTCGGCTGTTACCCGGCATTTCAATCGGTTGGGTGAAAACGTCGCCCATTATTGTTCACCGAAATAAGCAACACGTTCAAGACGGCAATGACGATTTTTCGCTGTTGCTTAACCCGCGAATGTCCCCCTCAGGACGTTCGGCATGGAAGGCGTCCATTGCGCAAAAGGGAGACATCAAATGTGTCCCCGGCATGGGCTGCTTCAGCTACAACGATCGCCCGGGGATCATCACCTTTGAAGGTGAACAAACCTACATGCTGAACATAAAATTGTCGCGCACGCTGTTTGAACCGCTGATAACAGGTTTTGAACGCTCTCGCTCTCATCAACCGATTTTAGATCAGGAGGTGCTGACCCATCTTACGCGTGCATCACGCCTCCTTATGGACGACAATCCGGCTGAGCCTATCAATATCCTCGCCCAGACCAATCAGCTCATCGACTTGGCGGCCTTAGCGATGGGCGCACACTCGGATTATGCCATTCATGCACGCCAACATGGCTTAAAGCAAGCGCGGATGGCGGCGGTGAAGGCCGATATCAACATTCACTATTATCGTGGGGACTTATCGCTTGACTGGGTTGCAAAGCGTCATGGCATCTCGCCCAGTTATATCCGTGCCATGTTTGATGGGGAAGAAACGAGCTTTACCGATTATGTGCTGAATGTCCGTCTTCAGAAAGCCTATGATTTTCTCACCAGTCCTGACTTTGTTTTTATGCCGATTACCGAGATTGTTTACAAAGTGGGCTTCAATAATCCTTCCTGGTTTTATCGTGCCTTTAAAAAGCGTTTCGAGTTTGCACCAAGCGACATCCGCGCGCTCAAAACCACCGAATCCTTGTAATCACCAGGCCTGGTGGTTTTACCAGACCTGGTGGTTTTCTTTTTTAATTTTTTAAAGTGGCGCTCAGTGGAGGTCAGCTTCGATGTGAGTCACTAAACTAGCCATGTAAACGTCTTTACGTCAAAAATTTGGAGAACACCATGAATATCGCATCTTCGTTCAAATCAGAAAAATGGGTCCTGCTATCGGGTCTGGCTTTGGCCATTTCGGCGCTGGTTGTCGGCTGCCAAAGCGATAGCGATTCGTCATCGAATACGTCATCGAATACATCGCCCACCCTCAGCTTAAAGAGCCAGGCGGCCACCAAAGTCAAGCAAGGCGACACGACTTATCAACCACCCGAAGCCATTGCCTTGGATCAAGAAGATGGCGATTTATCCGAGCACATAGTGGTGAGCGGCGACAGTGTCGATGTGCATACGCCAAACACCTATCGGCTGCGTTTCAGCGTTCAGGATTCGGATAATAATCTCAGTAAGCTAGTGCATACCGTGCGTGTGGCCGACTTTGGGGCGCGTGATTCCAATTTCGGCACCAATGGTCTGCTGAAGGTGCCAAGAACGATTTTTGGCTACAGTCTCAGCCAAGGCACTAACGGCGATATGTTTGTCGCCGGAACCAGCGAGACGTATTCGATGAGTCTCTCTAAATACAACTCATCGGGCATCGCGGATACCGGTTTTGACTCAGACGGCCAAGTCATTTCCGACCTGGCCGATTCTTCCGGCATGGCAAGTCACGTTGACGCGAATGGCGCGATTTATGTCGCTGGGGATTATGGCGGTCGTAGCCCTGAGCAGATTGCGGTGTGGAAGTATCAGCCAGACGGTCAGCTTGATACTCGGTTTGGCCTTGACGGCGTTCGCTTTTATGAGTTCCCGCACCACACTTGGCCTTCCACCAACGACATGGTCATGGATGATGAAGGCGCTCTGTATCTCACCGGTGAGCAACATTCTCTCGACGGGAGCAATCTGTTTGTGCTTAAACTGAAATCCAATGGCGATGTGGACGCCACGTTCGGCTCGGCAGGCCTGGTGGTTTTCAATAGTCGTCAAAATGAACGCGGCGAAGCGATTGCACTCGATTCTGAGCAAAACCTTTATGTCGCAGGCTATTCCGGCGGCGCGGGTGCCTTGTGGAAGCTGGATAACACCGGTCAACCGGTGAATGACTTTGGTCGTTCCGGCCAGGTGACCTTTTCACAAAAGGACTCCAATGCGCGATTCAGTGATCTCGCCATTGACGACAATAATGCGATTTATGTGACCGGGGATCTGTATGTGGGCGGCGTGGGAGATGAAATGCTGCTGTTGAAATACGACTCGCAAGGTAACTTAGCCCAAGACTTTGGGCAGCAGGGCGTGGTGGCTTTTAACAGCGATGTCGTTGCGGTGGATGGTTTGGAAGAATCGAAAGGCTCGGCCATTAAAGTGGCACAGGATGGCACGCTGTATATTGCCGGAGACATCAACCACAACGAATCGATTGCTGTGTGGCATTACGATACAAAAGGGCAGCTGATGCCGCATTTTGGCGATCAAGGCCTGGTGATTTATCCGCTCGATATCAGCTTTAGCGAATATGCCAGAGACATTCTTGTGGATGAAGACGGTCATGCCATCTATGTCACCGGTAACACCGGCAGCGTCAAGTCAGGGGATAGACAGGGCTTTGTTTTAAAGCTGATCAACTAAGCGAGAAAATGATAAATTGAACAACTGAAAGTCAATATCTGGATTAAGGCAATCCGCTTATCAAAAGCAATGTTTAAATTTTTCGAAAAGGAATCATATCAATGACATTTTCAAGCTTAAGGTCTTTGGCCGCGCTTTTCGCCATGACCGTTCTCATCTCGGCCTGTCAATCGAGCAGTAACAGCGATTCTTCAACCCAGCAAAAACTGGATAAAATGGTCGATCAGCAGTGGACAGACTTCAAACAGGAGCACGCATTTTCCAAGGGCGGCATGGGTGTACGTTTGCTCACCCCAAACGGCGATTATTTTGTTCATCAAGGGTTTGAAACTAAGTCTGAAACCGAAACGCTTAAATCGGCCACGATTAACACTCATTTCCGTGGCGCGAGCACCGCAAAAACCTTCACCGCCGCCGCGATTATGATGATGCATCAACAAGGGTTGCTCAATATCGACGACACCTTGGACATGAACATTCCTAAACGAGCAGAACCGTATTTGCCGGATACGGCTGGCAATAATATACCCTACAAAGACAGCATCACCATTCGCCAACTGTTGCAGCACCGTGCAGGGGTGTTCGATGTGAAAAATAATCCGATTCCGGAGGACGTGGATCAACCCTATGCGGGACAATATTACGCCGACTATGTTATGAACACCCTTGGCGAGGATCACACCTTTACTTTGGAAGAGTTTATTGCCGTTGACGCGGTCAACCAGTTGTCATCCAATACACCTAATGCGGAGTTTCATTACAGCAACACTGGCTATGCCATACTGGGTAAAATTATCGAGCGCATCAGTGGCCTGAGCTACAGCGAGTATATTCAGCAAACCTTTTTAGAGCCACTGAATTTGAATGACACTCGCTTTCCCGATCTGGGAACGGATCAAGCCCTCCCCGAACCCTATGTTGAAGGCTACACGATTGTCGATGACGAGGAGTTAGAAACCACCTTCATCAATCTGTCGGCTTCAGTGGCTGAAGGCAATATTATGACCACCCCGGAAAACCTCACCCGATGGTTACACTTATTACAGACTTATAAAGCCGGTCTCAATAAAGAAACAGTGAGCATGATGAATGATGTGATACTGACCGGTGAAGCGCATTACGCCTATGGACTCGGTATTACTTTCACCGAAGGTCTGGGCTATGGGCATGACGGCGCACAAATGGGCTATTTAACGACCATGCGCTACGACCCGAAAACCGATGTCACCGTGCTGGTGTTCACCTCGGCCATTTTAGCGGATGAACGTTTTATGGATCACGCCATGTTATTAGTGGATGTCGCGAAAGACGCCAAATCCATCGTTGGGTACTGACCTTGAAGGTCGGCAAGAAGGTTTTTTGGGCACTTTCATAAATCCACCAGGCCTGGTGGAAATGCCCGATGATATGAAACCGCTGGTTTAAGCCATTCGTATCTTTCAATGGGACAGCCGTGCGTTGGATCCCATTGATAAAAGTGTTGAAACCTTAAAAAAATTCATAAATTAGCTCCCTCTCGCTTTGTCCCTTGACTCCACAAGGAAATTTTTTCAGTCGGCCATCATCGTGGTGTCGACACGTCTTCAGGAATTCCCTGTGAAAACAAGGTTCTGTGCGATCATGGTGCAAGATTATGAAATTTTCGGTTTAGCAGCCGTCTTTGTCGGCGGCCAGGAATTTTTCAAATTCCTGGGCGGGCAGGGGGCGTGAACAGAGATAACCTTGGTACATTATTGACCACCAGGCCTGTGATTTTGGGAAAATTTGGGAAGAGCAATGAATATTAAAGCCGAAAGTTAAAATAGTTTTAGCACGGCCAAAATAATCCCTGTTTGCGCTAACATTAAGGCTAATATCCATTTAATCATTTCTACTTTTGCCTCAGCAATGTGTGCTTTTAATTCAACAATGTCTTGCTTGGTCGCAAGCTGTTGGTCTAATAACTTAGCCATTTCTTCAGCTTGCGCTTCGGCTTGCTCTTCAGTAAACCCAACCGAACGCATTCGTTTAGCATAGGCTAAAGTATCAAAGGTAATCGCCGACATTTTTATTCTCCAAAATTTAAATCATAAAAAATATTTTAACAGAACGCCGCATAAACCCTTAAAAAATTAGAAACCGATGTCATGTATTTAAATAGGTGGCTGTGTAATTTTAATGCCTAGCTCGAATGTTTACCTTCGGTTCTTCGATTCATGAATTTGTGCTGAGATTGCGCAGTGCATTGGTTTCGGTACTGGCTACGTCTACGACCTTGATCGCACCTAGAGCCGTTTATGTTCATGTTCGTCTCGTGCGCGGAGGACGGTAACGTTGGCCGCGAGGTTAGCAGCCGTCTTTGTCGGCGCTCAGGAATTTTTCAAATTCCTGGGCGGGCAGGGGGCGTGAACAGAGATAGCCTTGGTACATTTCACAACCGTTGGCGCGCAGATAATCCAGTTGCCCCTGTTCTTCAATGCCTTCGGCGACCACGTTGAGTCCGAGCGTGTGGGCGATTTTGATAATGGTTTCAATGAAAATGGCACCGGACTCGGTGTCGTAGTCGTCTATAAATGTCTTATCGATTTTCAAGGTGTTGATCGGAAATTTCTTTAAATACGCCAGTGAGGAATAGCCGGTGCCGAAGTCGTCCAGTGAAATGGAGACGCCTTTTTCCCGGATGGCGGACAGCACATGAATATTCTGTTCGGAATTTTCCATAAATTGCGATTCGGTCATTTCCACGTCCAGCTTGCTGGGATCAATGCCGCTGGATTCAAGCAGTGCATTGAACTTGGCTTCAAACGCATTGTTCACCAGCTGCACCGGCGACAGATTGACCGAAATGGTAAAGTCGCCAACGCCTCGGTTTTTCCAATCCAGCTGTTGGGCCACGGCGGTTTTCAGAATCCAGTCGCCTAATGGCACCATCAGCCCGGATTCTTCCGCCACCGGTATAAATTGATCCGGAGGAATCAAGCCTCTTTCCGGGTCGTTCCAGCGAATCAAGGCTTCGGCACCGATGACGGTTCGTAAACTTGTGAGTGTTTTGGGCTGGTAATAAAGTTCGAATTCATTGCGCGCTAGGGCTTTTTCGAGGCGGTTTTCCAGTTCGACTTCTTGTACGAGTTGTTGATGCAAGGATTCGGTAAAGAAGCGGTATTGGTTTTTGCCTTGGTTTTTGGCTTCGTACATGGCGATGTCGGCGTTTTTCATCAGGCTGGTGATGCTGTCGCCGTCTTTGGGGTAGAGCACCACGCCGACACTGGCGGAAACCTTAACCGGATGGTTGTCCACCAGATGCACTTCGCTGATTTTGTCGATGACGCGCTGAATAATGTGGATGAGCTTGTGTTGATTGCCGTGGTGGTTGACGACGATGACGAACTCGTCGCCGCCGACGCGGGCGATGATGTCGTAATTGCGTAAGACTTGTTGAATCAGTCCGGCCACATTGCACAGCAGTTTGTCGCCCACTTCGTGGCCGAGGGTGTCGTTAACGGTTTTGAAGTTATCGAGGTCAATAAACATCAGCGCAAATTCGCGCCCATTGCGATTGTGTTCGGCAATCAGCCAGTTAAGCCGTTCATTCAGGTGATTGCGGTTGGCCAGGCCGGATAGATCATCGGTGCGTGCCAGTTGGTAGAGTTGCCGTTTTTCGTCTTCCAGGCGGGTAAACGTCTGAATCATTGAGGCGCGAATGTATTCCATTTCCTGCAATTTGAAGTGGTGTGGCACTTTGGATTGATAGTAAGCGTATTGGCGCAGCAGTTCCAGTGGGTGGGTCACAAATCGCTTCAGCATCCAGCCGAATAAAACGAAGAGTGCCAGCGGAATAAGACCGAAAAAAACCAGTGAATTACGGGTGTTTTGAGTGAAGTAATTTTCAACATAGGGCTTGTTGACGTACAGATACAGTGACAGCTTGGCGCGTTTGTTTTGCACAAAATAAGAGATTTCGGTTTTGTAAATGTTGTGGGCTTGCAGTTGGGTGGCGCTTAAATGATCCAGCTTCGTTTGCACCTCAACCATTGGCGGCACTGTTTGAATGTCGTTTTCGGTGGTGAGCAGAACCTGCTGTCCGGAGGCAATCATCATGGCCGATACCAGCGGGTTGTTGGCGACCTTGCGGTGCAAGAAGGATTTAAAGGTGCGAATCTGCTCGACGGAATCCATTTCATTGGAAATGACATAGGCGGTTTCCGACAAGTCATGGCGGATGATTTCCATAATCAGGTCGGCTTTTTTATGCTGATCGTTTAAAAAATAGTAGAGAAAGATGCTGGAAAAAACCGTGATCAGAAAAAGCAAAGCGGTGATGAAAAAACGATTGATGGAGATCACGGCAAGGCTGCTCCCGTGGCAAAATTCATGTCATTCATACGCTGTTTTAACTCGGGAGACAGATCCTTATTCAACCATTGAATGGTGTTCAGGCTGGCCTGAAATTCGTCGAAACTGGGGGATTCCAGATAGGGCTTGACCTGCTGGTAATAGCTTTCCGGGTCTTGGCGCAACGCCTCCAGGGCGCGGTTAATTAACGTTTTTAGCGCCAGAAATTGGGGTTTGTGATCCAGATAATCTTCGCGTGTGGTGTAAAGCGCATCCACTACCAGCAGGTTCAGACCGTCCGCAGTCGAGTCCAGTGTTTCAAAGCCATTTGGTTTCAAGGCAGAGTCATAAGGAATGTAGGTGACCGCCAGGGTGGGGTTTGAGGCTTCGTCTGTGGCCGATACCATTCGTAATTGATCGGTGTTAATGTAGTTAAAATCCAGGTTTCCCAACCCATTTTGGCGGACGAAGTCTTGAAAAACAGGGGTGTTGACACTGTTGATTTCCAAATAAACATCCACTGGTTGGGTCAGCGTTTTCAGTTCGGCAAGCGAGCGATTGCCCATCACCATGTCCCCGCCGTCCGAGCGATCAAACAGAATGATGGGAAACAGATTGGGATTTTTCTCATGCGCCAGCTGGTACTCGTATTGCGTGCCGGAAAAGGCATCAAAATCCGCAGTTTGATACAGATGCAGGCTTTCGCCCAACGAGACCACGGTGGCCAGCTCTATGTCGTGTTCGGCCAGCCAGCCTTGTTCTTTGGCATAAAATAACGGACTGTAGCCAATCCAAGCATTGGCAATGAGGTTGAGGCGTTTATCTTGCGGCGAGCTGCAGCCGACCAGCCCGACAAACGCAATCAGAAGCAGGTATTTGATTGAGGTTTTCATGGAGTGAGTCAGTAAATTTTTCAATTTTTAAAATTAAATTAATCCTATCATAAACGTCTGAGCCTAGCCCGAATGTTTCACGAATTTGTGCTGAGATTGCGCAGGGCATTGGTTTCTCGACTTACCCCTTCGGGCGTCGAGTTCTTTGTTTCACAAGGAAATTTTCGAAGAAGTGTCGACTCCACGATTACGACCGACTGAGAAAATATGGCTTGTGGAATCAAGGAGCAAGCAAGGTCGGTGCAAATTTGTGAAATATTCGGGCTAGGATAGAAAATCTTGGGCGTGGTTGGGAGCTCTCATCCTGACGCTACACTCGCTCAGTCAGTGATTTGGGTTGCTGTCCGGTTTCGAGCAGAAATGCAAGACAGGTGTCGGCCGACATGGGCTTGGCATAGTAATAGCCCTGGATGATGTCACAGCCTAAGCTTTCAAGGTACTGGACTTGACGTTCGGTTTCAACGCCTTCGGCCACCGTTTTGAAGTCGATGGCTTTGGCCAGCGAGATAATGGCGTCGCAGACTGCCATGTCTTCCGCATCCACGCCAATGTCATCGACAAATGATTTATCGATCTTCAGCGTTTGCAACGGGTATTTTTTTAAGTAACTGAGGGAAGAATAGCCAGTGCCGAAATCATCAAGTGCTAAATTGAGGCCGAGTAGACGCAGTTCTTTCATTAATAATAACGTTTTGTGCGGTTGCTCCATGGCAATGCGTTCGGTAATTTCCAGCTCCAGTTGACTTGGCTCGACTGAGGGGTGATCTTTTAAGTGTCGGGTGATGCGTTTTAAGAAGTCGGACCGGTTTAATTCCCTCGCCGAGATATTGACCGACAGACACAGGCGGATGTTTTCTTGTTGTAACCGCACTAAGAACCTCAAGGCTTCCTGTAATACCCAGTCGGTCAGGGTAAGGATAAAATCCGTTCGTTCGGCCAATGGGATAAATACCTCCGGTGATAATTCGCCCAATTCAGGGTGTTTCCAGCGGATTAAGGCCTCCAATCCGACAAATGTTTGTTCTTGAAGGGAGTGTTGCGGTTGAAACACCAGATAAAACTGGTTGCGCTCAATGGCATAGCGCAATTCCGTTTCAATACTGACGGTTTGGGTCAGGGTATTTTCCAGCTCGTTGCGGAAGGGGTAAACACTGTTTCGGCCTTGTTGTTTGGCATGATACATGGCCAGGTCAGCATGCTTCATTAACGTGTTGTAATCCTCCGAGTCATCGGGATAAAAAGCGATGCCAATCGAGGCGGAAATATGCAACAGTTGCTCGTGAATGAGATAAGGCTCGGCTAGGCTGGAAACGAATCTCTGACCTAAATCCAGACTGTTGGGCTGGGTTAAATTCGGAAATAATACGGCAAATTCATCGCCACCCAGACGCGCAAGGGTATCTTCGGGGCGAATGAGTTCTTTCATGCGTTGGGTGACTTCTTTTAACAGTAAGTCCCCCATGTCGTGGCCATGTATGTCATTGACTTCTTTAAAGTAATCCAGATCAATAAACATCATGCTGAAAGATAGGGGGGTGCGGCGTGATTCTGCGATCAGCTGTTCAGCTCTTTCGCGGATCAGCAGACGATTGGCCACACCGGTTAGAGGATCATAAAACGCGAGGCGGCTGATTTCCTCTTCGGCTTGCTTTTTATCGCTAATATCATTGAAAACGCCGAGATAATTGAGGATGTTCCCCTGATTGTCCTTGATAACGGAGACCGACAGTTGCTGAGGGTAGATTTCGCCGGACTGGCGGCGATTCCAGATTTCTCCACGCCAATAACCGGTTTCATGCAGGGTTCGCCAAAAATTTTGGTAGAAGGCTTTATCATGTCGACCCGAAGCCAGGCAGCTTGGGTTTTCTCCTAAACAGTCTTTGGCGGTGTAGCCCGTGATTTCCTCAAAGGCGTGGTTAACGGAGACAATGTTGGCTTTCGGGTCGCAGACCATCAAACCATCCTGGCCTTTTGAAAAAATTTCATTGGACAGGTTGCGTTGTTTTTCCAGTTCGATCTGCTCTGTAATGTCGTAGGTGATGCCGGCGACGGCATAAACCTGTTCGTTCTGATCGAAGAGTGGGAATTTATCGGTTAAAAAGTGCAGAACGCGTCCGTCTTTTTGGAGGCTTTCCTGGGTCTGGATGGCCTTGCGCTGATGAAAGACCGTCATGTCCTGTTGATATTGGTGATTGGCTTCCTGAATGGACATCAATTGCTCACGACTTTGTCCGATAAGTTGCAGGGCGTTTTCACAGTCGAATAATTCGGCGGTTTTTTGATTGGCCAGTAAACAGAGACCGTCACGATCAAAGGCATAAATGAGGACGGAACTGTGGTTCAGAACTTCTTGAAACATGCGCCATTCTTTCTGACGCTCATACTGCGCGGTGAGATCGATAAAGCTGGCGATGAACTGTCGTTCGCTCGTGGAATCCAATGATTGGTGCACTGGCATTAAGCTGACTTTAACCGGAATGGTTTTTGGCGGGATGGCAATTTCAAATTCGGCCGACAGGATTTCATTGATTGTAGGGTCGTTTAATCGGTTGAATAACCATTGACCATTGGTTTTGCTCAGAAATCGATAAATGGAGTGGTTTTGTAAATGGCGAGTGGTACGGTGGGCAAACAGTAATTCAGCCTGCTCGTTGCTTTCTAGGATGATGCCGTTTTGATCGATGAGCATGGCCGGAATCGGCAGGTGCTCAAACAGTTTTTTATACTGAACCTGTTGTTGCTCAAGCTTTAGATGGGTGTCTTGTAATTGCTGATTTTGCACTTCCAGCTCCGCCAGATACACTTGCATTTCTTCCACAAGGTGCGCCAGGTTTTGCTGTGAGAGTTGTTCGGTATCCGCCAGGCCTGGGTTGTTTTTCAGTAGGGCTTGGGCGCGTTGCCGCAGCGTTTTTTTGTCGGAATCATTCATGATTGAAGGGTTTCTTTTACCGGTGGATGACACCAGTCAGTAATGTCGGTGTGGCTGACAACCACGGCAAAATTCTGCTGATTGGGAATGGGGTTCACATTCATGACAAACCATTTTCGCGCCTCAGGGGAACCGATGGAATAGCCCAAGCTGAAGCGCGCTTGTGAACCATCCAGCACAGATTTAACGCCTTGATGGGCGGTTCTTTCGGTTGTTTCGTCGTGCTTAAAACGCGTTTTGCAAACGTCCAGATAGTTCGACCCGGTGCCGTGATATTTGAGTTCCGCATCACCGTTATGCTTGGCAAAACGGGACCAGGCCTGGTTAATGAGCTGAATTTCGCCGTCCGGCGATAGCACCGCAATGTGTTCCGGCATGGCATCGATCAGTGCCTGCAATCGTTTGCCGTCATTCAGAGCCGTTACATCAATGAAACTGGCCACGGCACCGTGCTTGTCACTGGATGGAATCTGGTAGGGTAAAATCCGCAGTAGGTAGCTTTTTTTGTTTTGGTGAATCAGGTCGGTTTCAAACGGGCGTGCGGTTTGCAGGGTTTGTTCGAAATAATCGATGAGTTTGTCGTTATCAAAATTATGGTGCAAGTCGCCTAATGGTCGCCCAATGTCGGAATCCCGTAATTTAAACAACCCAACGGCATCCGGGCTGAATCGGCTGATATTGAGGCGGTGATCCACAAAAATGGTCGCCACACCCACGGCTTTCCCCATGGTGTCCAGATCCATATTTAATTGATTCAGTCGCGACACTTTTTCTTGGTATTCAGCATTGACGGTATTGAGCTCTTCATTGACCGATTGCAACTCCTCGTTGGAGCTTTGCAGTTCTTCATTTGACGCCATCAACTCTTCATTGGTGGCCTGCAATTCTTCATTTGAGGTTTCCAGTTCTTCAATGGTGGCTTGTAAGCTTTCTCGGGTGGCGGCCAACTCCTGCTGCAAGACTTCAATGCGAGCGGAGGTTTCATGGTCTAGATCCAGCGGCTCTTTAAAGGCATTGTCGGGCAGGGTTTCCAAGCGTTCGAATAACACCAGCGCAAATTTTTCCAGCTCATTTGTGTGGATGGGGCGCACGCAGACACGCAGCAAGTGCAAGGCTTCATTGTCGAGTTTGACTTGAAGCTGATCCGAATAAAACACCTTTTGATCTTTCAGCGCTTTGAACAGCAGGGCGGATACCACCGAAATCAAGCCTTCCGGCAGAATGCGGGTGATTTCCATGCTGGCGGCACCGGAGCGGACTCGGTAGAACGGTTTGACATCGCCGTACAGGTGAATGATTTCAGAATGCTCATTGACTAAAAATCCTGGGGGCGAATAGGCTTTGATCAACTGGTGGCTGGTTTCGTCAAGTAAAGAAACTTCGCTGGTTTCAAGTAATGAACGCTGTGCCTCTATTTTTTTAGGGTGAGGCGTGTAAGCCAGCATTTTGTTACGATCGTTATCCAGTCCGAGAAGGGGCAAGTTGACGGAATTTCGTTTGAAAATCTTGCTTTTCGCATGGGCAATATCAAAGCCTTTTGCAATGCTGGCAATGGATTCGCTTGAACCGAGAAACAGATAGCCGCCGGGTCGCGTGGCATATTGCAGGCGTTGCAAGGCTTTGTTTTGCGGTTCCGCTTTAAAGTAGATTAGGGTGTTGCGGCAGGTGACCAGATCCATGCGGGTAAAGGGTGGGTCGGCGAGCAGGTTGTGTTTGGCAAACACCACCACCTGGCGCAATTCCGGCTTTACAATGTATTCATTGCCGGACTTTAAAAAGAATCGCTGTAATCGTTCGGCGCTGACTTCGGCGGCAATGGATTCCGGATAATGACCGGCGGCAGCCAGTTCAATGGCTTGCGGGTTGACGTCCGTGGCAAAGAGTTTGAGGTTGGGCCATCGGCGGACGTGTTCAAAGGCCTCAAAAAACAAGATGGCAATGGAATAGACCTCTTCGCCACTTGAAATGCCGGCGCACCAGATGCGAATGGTATTGCCTGAGTCGCAGTTCCGTACAATGTCTTCAACGGCAATTTTCTGCAAATCGTCAAAAGCGGGTGTGTCACGAAAAAAACGGGTCACCGGAATAAACAGCTCTCGGCGCAAATTCGCTAGCTCCGAACGATCAATTTCCAGTAGGTTGGCATAGTCTTTTAAGTTTTGAATATGCTTCACCTGCATCCGCCGCTCGATGCGGCGCGTCACGGTGGCTTGTTTGTATTCATTGAAGTCAACCCCAGCGGTTTGCGCCAGGTAGTGGAAGATGATATTGATCGGGTCATCGTCGTTGAATTCGGCATCGAGTGCTTCATTCGAGGGTTTTGTTGGCTGGTGCGGGTTTTTAATGTAACTCAATAATCGTACGGCCAGCTCATCAGCCGCTAAAATATCGTCCACCAGCCCGGTGGCGATCACACTATTGGGCATGCCGTTAAATTTGGCTTCCTGCGGGGATTGCGCCAATAGAAAACCACCGGCTTCGTTAATGGCGTAAGCGCCGCGCGTCCCGTCCGAGCCAGTGCCCGATAGAATCACTCCGATGGCTTTATCACCGTATTCTTCGGCCAAAGAGGTGAAAAAAATGTCAATCGGTAAGCTCAGTACATGGGGTTGCTTCTGAGTCAGTAAAAAGTGACCGCCGACCACGCGCATAATGGTGCCGGCGGGAATCAAATACACATGGTTCGGGTTGATGAGCATCCCTTCTTCAACCAGTTTGATGGGCATGGACGTGTAGCGTCCGAGCAGATCCGCCATCATGCTTTTATGGTCGGGGGAAAGGTGTTGAATGACGATAAACGGCAGACCCGTGTCGGCCGGGCAGGCCGAGAAAAATTTCTCTAAGGCTTCCAGTCCGCCCGCCGAGGCACCCAGCGTGACCACAAAGCCTTGATATTTTTCTGTCGAATCATTGGGTTCATGGCGTGACATAGTAAAAGTTCGCCTTGTTCAGAGTGTTTTGATAAAGAAAAATGGACGTCGGGTTTTAGCCCCATTTCGTTTTGAATGGGGTGAGCGCTTTCCACGGATTTTCGTAAAGCCTAATATTAACCGAGCGGATAAAGTGATGTTGTTCATTTAATTGACCTGCTGTTTATTGAAAGGCGTCATGGGGGCTGTTTTCGTAGTGAGTGGCTAAAAAACGGAAAAGGCTTTGATCAGTTTTTGAGCGTTGCTCGGCTCCTCCCATGAGTCGGTATTATCAAGATCGATTGTTTGGAAGTGCTTTTGCCGCTGAATTTGCAGTTGTGAGGATGCTGGACGCCCTGTGTTTAAAATGTGTGCGAGTTGTTGTTTTCGCACGTCTGGTGAAATGTTTTCGACTCGCATGGCCCAGCTTGGGAAGTCGCGGAAGGTTAAGGGGATTTTGAAAACCAAGCGTACTCTGTGGTGTCGGGCATCGGACTGAACGCGTTTAAACAGGCTTTCAACCACGTCAGCTTCACCCTCGATAACCTGAAAAAATATGCCGTCATTGTATATCAACAAGCCTGTTATGCCGTTGGCTTGGTTGAAGCTCACGGCCTGTTTTTGCAGTGAACTCAGTGCCTCAGTGGTCATTAATTGACGTGCGGTACTGCTGTAAGCAATTTGTATCATTTTAATTCCAGATTATGCACCAATTGGTTATGTACATTTAATGTGTGCATGGTTATGATTCAAAAACTATGGATGATATTTATCAAGTTCGTCGAAAAAACGCTCAGCTTCTGGTCGATTTTATTGGCAACAAGACACTGTTTGCGGAAGAAATCGAGCGTTCTTCTACCCAGGTCAGTCGGCTGATGGGGGTGAACCCAACGCGCAATATCGGCGAAAAGCTGGCGCGTCACATTGAGCACAGTTTTTGTCTGCCAAAATTCTGGCTTGATAATCCGCACGATTCGGCTGACGAAATTAATCCTAATCTTCATAATATCAATCAAGACAAGTACGAGCATCTGCACGAGATTCTGTGCGAGCTGTACCAAGCCACCATTACGCGCCAAGTTGATGAAAGCACCTACTTGCTGATGTTAGACGTGATTGAAAACCACCGTTCCCTATAGGTTTTACCAATTGGTTCAGATTCTAAACAAAAAAGTGTGATTGTGAAAGGCGTTATGGTTGCTGGGCAATAGAAATTTTGAATGTGTGTATTAATTTCATTGATGCGTTGCTGTGGGCGGTCGGTCTCCCTAATGATGCCCCTTCAGAAAGTATTTAACCCGAAGGTAAACTTCGGGTTCGCATGAGACATCTGAACGTTATTTGATCGAAAATTGTTTCGAGTAGCCTTCCACATCTTTCGACATGCGTCTGATTTGTTCGCCGGAGGTATTGACCGATTCGTTGCCTTTCACCACTTGATCGGCTTCTTTTGTGATCTGTTCAATCTGTTCGCCAATCATCTGCACCGCCTGCTCGTTTTCACGAATGGAGCCTTGGATGTGTTCGATGGCAAGAGTGACGTCTTTGGATTTCACTTCCAGGTCGCCCACGGCATCTCCCGCGGTGTGCGCCAGTTGCACGCCTTGCTGCATTTCGTCAATGCTGCTTTGCATGTCTTCACCCACTTTGTGAATCATGTCGCGAATCTGCGTAATCACTTTGGAGATCTGCTCGGTCGATTGTGAAGTGCGTTGCGACAGACCGCGCACTTCATCGGCCACTACGGCAAAGCCCCGTCCGTGTTCTCCTGCCCGCGCCGCTTCAATGGCGGCATTGAGTGCCAGCAGATTGGTTTGTTCGGCAATGTCTTCAATGGTGCTGACAATGCCACCAACGTTATGCGACATATTTTTTAAGTCTTCAAAGTTTTGAGTGGCTTGGGAGATGCGGTGCGCCATTTCACTCAAGCTGTCGGCGGAATCGTGAACCGTTTTAGAACTGTGGATGGCGGCTTGCATGGATTCCGTTGCCAGACGGTGCACTTTTTGCGAGTGTTCGGAAATCTGCTCCATGGCGCGGGTCAGTTCTTCTACGGCCACGGCGACGTTCTCGGTGGCTTCTTTCTGGCTGACCGCGGTGGCGGTCACTTGATCGCTTTGTTGGTCGAGATTGACGGCGGCCGAGCTGAGGTGTTCGGCGTCATACCCCAAGTCGTAAATCAATTCGCGCAAACGGGTTTGCAGTTTGGCGAGGGCGTTCATCATACGACCCGATTCGTCCTGTGCCATGACAGGGGTATCAAAGTTCAGATCGCCTTCCGCGATTTGTTCGGCAATGGCGACGGACTTTTCCAGTCGTTTGGACAGCCCGGTGGCCAGTAACCAGACCGCCGCCAAGGACGCGATAATGAGCAGCACCAGCAAACTTTGTACAATCCAAAAATGATGCCCTATGGTGCTTGAGACATTCTTCAGTGGGATGGCGACTTCTAACGCGCCGCGCACATCGTTGAGTTTCCAATCGGTTTTGGGGGAGGCTGGATGGCTGTTATGACAGTTGACACAGGATTGTTCGCTCATAATGTCCGCCACAGCGTAACGGAAGACCGGTTCGTCATCCATATATTCAATTTTAAAATAAGGGGTATTCGGTTGTTGAATCAAAGCCGCCAGCGCGTTCGCTTCAAAGCCGTCGAGTTTTGTTTCCGCTTCGGTGCGGAACGTAAACGGGTCTTGACTGAAGAGGCGCAACTTGCCGCCGTCACCGCTCATATTGCCCAAGGCGCGCATAAAGCTGGCGGGCAGCGGTAGATTGAGGCCGGTTTCTTCATGGCTAATGCCCAATCCGGCTTTTTGCGCTACTGGGATGACGTGTTCGGAGTAGAACTTTCGCGCGTTCTGAGCATTGCTGATGCTGGATTCGGCCGCCGCTTTACCGGCTTCCAGAATCACTTGATCGCGCAAGGTCAGGCCTTGCTGCCAAAGCAATGTCAGCACCAACATCCAAATAATCAGCAGCGGTAAGAAAATTTTGAGTTTTAACGGCCAAGCCGCCAGAGTTTGACCCAGTGACCAGAAGCGACCTTTTAACCCTTTGGGGACGACACGCCCTTGGTCAAGATGAATGTCGGCACCGTCATTCATTTGCTCGTAAAGGTCTTCAGCTTGATGGATTTCGTCTTCCGTTGGTTGGGTGCGGAAAGACAAGTAGCCACCGTTAATGGGCACGGCGGTGGCTTTGACCCAATAATAATCGCCGTTTTTGCGCCGGTTTTTGACAAAACCGCGCCAGACAAGCCCGGACTTGAGGGTTTGCCAAAAGTCACGAAAGGCTTCTTTCGGCATAAACGGATGGCGCACCATATTATGCGGTTGCCCGATCAGCTCTTGGGTAGAGTAACCTGAGGCGGTTTCAAAGTCCGGGTTGACTCGGGTGATGGTGCCGTGTTGATCGGTTCGGCTGATAATGGCGGTTTGTGACCCGAGCTTGTATTCTTGACCTGCGTTTGAGCGAGACTGTTTCATAGCACCCTTCCTCGTATCGTCCTTGATTGGCATTGGTTTTAATGACATTTGCTTATTCTATAGTGAGATGGGAACTTAAGAGCAAATAAAGTGCCATGTTTTTAAAGGTTTTTTGACAAAATGGCGTTTTCGCCTTTGCAGCGGGGATGACGCCTTCTTTTTGGACGGGATTTTTGGATGCGAGGAAGGGGTTGTTAAGAGGACTTGGGCGTCACAGGGGTCAGGTAGCGTTCACGTTTTTTGGGGATAATTTTGTCGATTTCCACCAGAATGAGGCTGTCAATGCAGTCGCTGAAGTCGGGGTCGGTGCTGAAGTCGATAAAGCGGCACCCGCCCGGTTCGCAGAGTTCGGCGTATTGTTTAAACAGTGTCGGGACTTTGACGCCGAATTCGGTCAGCAGATGATTCAGTTTTTTATAACTGTCTTTGTAGTCACTGTGGAATTCGTTTTCCGCCAGTTCCAAAATGTCGGGCGACGGCACGAAAGGGCGTTTGCCAATAGCCAGATCCTGATGGGAGCCGAACTGGGCATTGAAAAAGGCCACAATCAGTTCTTTGGCGCGCAACGGGTAAGCATCCGACAAGCTGACCGGTCCGAAGAAATAGCGGGTTTCCGGGTGACGAGCCACATAAGCGCCGATGCCGTACCACAGATAATCCAGACTGCGCTTGCCCCAGTAACGTGGCTGCACGAAACTGCGCCCCATTTCCAATGCCTTGGGCAGATAAGGTTCGATTTCCGGTTTCAAGTCAAATAAGGTGCTGGTGTAAAGCCCGTCCAGGCCGTTTTTCTCAATGATTTTTTGGCATTCGCCAATGCGGTAGGCGCCAACGATTTCCAAGTCTTCTTCGTCCCACAGCACCAGATGGCGGTAGTCGGCATCGTATTTGTCCAAATCGAAGGCATCGCCGGTGCCCTCTTCCACAGTACGGAAGGTCAGTTCGCGCAAGCGGCCGATTTCGCGCATTACGGGCGAATCGGCCTCGTAATCGAATAAAACGATTTTCTTGCCGTCAACGGTTTCGCCGAGGGGTTCGCCGTTTTTTAAATCCTGTTTCAGCGCCTTGCGGTCCACTGGATGCGCGATGGTATTTTCGGTTTTAAACGGCAGTTTTTCCAACGCCTTGGCCGGTTGGTTAAGGCGATAAATGTGCTTGCGAAAATGTTTGGTGATTTTCGTCAAAGGCCAGTCACAATTGGCGAGCGACTTCCAGGGAATCATCGGTCCGACATGAAACGCGATCTGCTGGTCGCTTTTATTGAACATTTCCTTGACCAGCATCAGCGTGCCCAACGGCTTATATAAAGTCGATAAACCATAAAACAAAGCGGAATTGCGGGCGTCGATGTAAATCGGCAAAATCGGCGATTGGGTTTTCTTCGCCAGTTTCAGGAAGCCGTTTTTCCACTTGCCGTCGCGCACACCGTTGGGACGGATGCGTGAGACTTCGCCCGCCGGGAAAATAATCACCGCCTCTTCGTTTTCCAAGGCCTCAATCATGGTTTTGAACAGGGCTTTGTGGTTGGCCTTGTCGGACATATTGTTCACCGTCAAGAACAGCGATTGAAAGGGTTCGACATTGGCCAGCAATTCATTGGCGACAATGCGCACGTCTGGGCGAATGCTGCGGATGAATTTCAGCAACGCCAAGCCGTCCAGCGAACCGATCGGGTGGTTGGCGACGATGACCACGCGCCCTTCGGCCGGCACATTGTTAAAAGACCGGTTGTTGACTTGGTAAGTGAAGTTATAATGTTCCAAGCTTTTGTCGAGGAAGGCAAAGCCGCGCAGATGTTTGTTTTCTTCAATGAACCGGTTGATTTCGTTTTCGTAAGTGAGCTTTTTCAGAAATTTAATCAGCTGTTTGCCGCCCGGCTTCTGGTTGAAATCGGGGTATTTTTCGAGAATCGTCTTTTCAATGTCCAGCATGAAATCACTCTTGTGAAATAGTCGGGGGTGGTCACTCAGAAGGCCTGCAGTCAGTCTAATGTTATTATTTTGCGCGGCTTGATAGACAATGATATGACATTTGTATGAGTTTCAAATGACGGTTATATAAAATTAATATGACAGGGTGTCCCGTGTGATTTCGCTCAGTTTTTACGATTTGGCCGGTTTATCGGTGATGATTTTGCTGCTTGGGCTGTTACTGTTGTTAAACGGCTTCGAGCAAACACGCCAGCTTTGGGTGGCGTCGGCACGCATGGTGGTGCAACTGCTGTTGATGGGTGTCTGGTTAAGCTGGGTGTTCCATGCCGACAGTGGGTTGCTGGTGGCGTTGGTGTCCATGGTGATGCTGTTGTTTGCCGGTTATGAAATTCTCAAACGGCAGACCTACCGTTTTCAAACCAATGGGTGGGTTTCCGGCTCGTTTGTGGTGGGATTGTTGTCGTTGTCGATGACGGCTTTGGTGTTGACGATTTTCTCGCTGACGCTGGTGATTCAGCCGCAACCCTGGTACGAAGCGCAATACGCCATTCCGCTGCTGGGGATGATTCTCGGCAACAGCATGACCGCCATCGGCCTCGGCTTGGATACCTTGACCAAAAGCGCCGTGAAGCAGAAAGCGCAAATCGAAGCGCAACTGGCCTTGGGTTACACCGCCAAGGAAGCGCTGATGTTCCTGAAAAAACAAAGCCTGCACACCGCGATGATTCCGGTCATCAATATGCTCGCCGCCGCCGGCATCGTGTCTTTGCCTGGCATGATGACGGGGCAAATTCTGGCCGGGATCGACCCAATGGAAGCGGTCAAATACCAAATCATGATTATGTTTCTGATTACGGTATCCACCGCTTCGGGCGTGTTAATTGCCTTGTGGCTGGCGCAGAAAAAGCTGTTCGACCCACGGATGCGCCTGAACCTGTCACAGTTGGTGAAAAGCTGAAAACAGAAAAACACCCACACCCTAAAGGGTATAAAGACCTGCTTTTCTTCGAAAGCTGTCGGATTTGACAAGGCGCGTTATAATAACCTTAAAGCGCGCTCAGT
>NZ_JBNGDN010000020.1:0-2110 GCF_049975065.1 Hydrogenovibrio sp. | reverse complement strand
GTTCGCGCGATTGCGTCACTCTAAATTCCGTCACTCAAACTCCGTCACCCAAACCTAAGGTTGAACCATGTTACAGCACCCGTATCTTGAATTGCCGAAATCCTTTTTTCAACGTGTCTGGCCGGAGCCGCAACAGAACGCGCGTCTCGTCGCGGTCAACCGGGCGCTGATGCAGCAAATCGATTGCGACTTAGGTGACGAACAATTGCTCGCGCTCACCGCCGGACAGTTGGATTCGCCAGGCCTGGCGGAATTCGACTTGCAACCGCTGGCGCAAAAGTACACCGGCCACCAGTTCGGTTATTACAACCCGGATTTGGGCGATGGCCGTGGCGTGTTGCTGGGGCGCTGGGAAGACAAAAATCACCAGACCTGGGATTTTCACTTGAAAGGCGCCGGGCGCACGCCTTATTCCCGTCGCGGTGACGGCCGAGCGGTTTTGCGTTCGGTGATTCGTGAATACTTGGCGTCCGAAGCCTTGTACGGGCTGGGCGTGCCCACTACGCGCGCCTTATCCATCGCCACCAGTAACGAACAAGTGCAGCGTGAGACCTTCGAGCCGCGCGCCAGTTTGATTCGTGTCACCCCCAGCCACATTCGTTTCGGACATTTTCAGTGGGCGGCCTCCAAAGGTCCGGCCACCTTTGAGTTCCTGACCAACTTTGTGGTGGCACATCATTACCCGGAATTGCAATCGCTGGAAGAACCACACCGCAGCGCCGCCTTGTTGAAAACCGTGTGCGAGCGCACTGCGGTGCTGATGGCGAAATGGCAGGCGGTGGGCTTCAATCACGGGGTGATGAATTCCGATAACATGTCCATCCTTGGTGAAACCTTCGACTTCGGGCCTTATGCCTTTTTCGACGATTTTCAAATCGAGTACATCTGCAATCATTCGGATGTCGAAGGGCGTTACGCCTATAATCAACAACCGAAAATCGGCGTCACCAATTGCCAACTGCTGGCGCAGGCGTTCGATAAAATGTTGGACGAAACTGCGCAAAACGAAGCCTTGGAAGCCTTTGTGGAAACCTATAATCGCCAGTACATCGACGAGATGAATCGTAAAATCGGGTTGCATAGCATCGAGCCGGACGATAAACATCTGATTGGTGATTTATTGGGGTTAATGGATCAGCATCGGGTGGATTTCAGTTTGTTTTTCCGCCGTTTGGCCAAATGGAATCAAGCGGACGAAGGTGAATTGATGGCGTTGTTGAACCAACCGACAAATCAACCCGGGGCCTTTGTCGATTGGTTCCAGCGTTACGACGCCCGTTTGCAGCAGGAAGGCATTTCCGAATCGGAACGTCAGCAAAGGATTTTGGCCGCCAATCCGGCGATCGTTTTGCGGAATTACATTGCACAAGGCATTATCGAAGCCGCCGAAAACGGCGACTATCAACCGTTAGAACAGTGGGTGGATGCCTTGCATTCCCCTTTCGAAGAACACCCAGGCCTGGCGGAATTTCAGCAACCACCCAGTCCGGCACAAAAAGGGCTGCAACTGAGTTGCTCCTCATAAGCTGACAGATTCAGGCTCACAACATAACAGGAAATGTAAGAATGGCTTATCAAACCTATACGCCGCGTAATGTAACGCGCTTTAAATTATGGATGTGGGGGGTGGCGTTGATTGTCGCCTCCGGTTTGCTGCTGGCGATCAGTCAACTGTCCAACGGGTTTATTCACACCTTGCCCATCTGGGGGCTGTGGGTGTTGCCGGGGTTGCTTTTGCTGCGATATGGCTTTAAACAGCATCAGGCGCTGAAAGCCGAAGTGGTACAGGCCTACCAACGTTTGGTAACAGCCGAAGCCTTCCAACCCGTGCAGGAAGTGGACTTAGGCTCAGGCCGAAAATGGATTGTGGCGGCCGACAACGACAAGATGGTGCTGCTGTTGCCATTGGAAATCCATCGCTTTCAACGAGCGGATATCGCCGATTGGAAAATTGAACCCAGAAGTGCGCGACAACACAAAACCAATCGCGTGGCGCATGACCTGCATTTGAGCTTTCAAAGCGGGGAAATGTTGGATGTGAAGCGAATTCGCGAACATGAAGCGGTCACAAACAGCCTGCAACCGAATGGCTGAAACCGCCAGGCCTGGT
>NZ_JBNGDN010000019.1:0-26253 GCF_049975065.1 Hydrogenovibrio sp. | reverse complement strand
GATCAACACCATGGCCGGTTTGATCAAGCCCACTGAGGGTCGTATTTTGATCAATGGGTATGATGTGCAGAAGGATTATCGCCAGACACGCCGCTTTCTTGGTGTGGTGCCGCAGGAATTGATTTCGGATCCCTTTTTCACGATTCGGGAGCTGTTGACGATTCAGAGTGGTTATTTCGGTTTACGCAGTCGTGAACAGCGCCTGTGGGTGGATGAACTGCTGGAGCGTCTGGCGCTGTCGGATAAAGCCAATGCCATTACTAATGAGTTGTCCGGCGGAATGAAGCGTCGTGTGTTGATTGCGATGGCGCTGGTGCATCAGCCGCAGGTGTTGGTCTTGGACGAGCCGACGGCTGGGGTGGATGTCGATTTGCGTCGTACCCTTTGGGATTTCACTAAAGAGTTGCATCGCAAAGGCCACACGATTATTTTAACCACCCACTATCTGGAAGAGGCAGAAGCCTTATGCGAAGAAGTGGCGATTGTCAAACGTGGCGAGCTGAAAGCGTTGGAAACAACATCGGAATTGTTGTCTCGGCATAACTTTCGATATCTTCGCGTGACCTTGAGTGAGCCGCAGAAAGTGGCGGCTTCGTCGTTAAATGATTTTTTGCAGTCGCGGTTTATCGAGCAGGAGGCGAATGGATTGAGTTTTAAACTGGAAAAAGACATGCCTTTAAATGCGATGCTGAATGCCTTGGCTGACAGTCATTTGGTGGTGCAGGATGTCACCAGTCGTGATGCGACCTTGGAAGAGGTCTTTTTGGATTTAACGGGAGAACACTAGGTGGCGTTTAATTGGGCAGGCTGTTGGGCCTTATTTATTAAGGAAGTACGGCGGTTTTATTCTGTGGCGGTGCAAACGATTTTTGCGCCGGTGGTTTCATCATTGTTGTATCTGCTGATTTTTGGACAGGTGATCGTCACTCAGACCGAAGTGTTTTCCGGGTTGAGTTACAGTCAGTTTTTAATACCAGGCCTGGTGATGATGACGATTTTGCAGAACGCCTTTTCCAATACGTCGTCCAGTCTGATTCAATCGAAAATGCATGGCAATCTGACCTTTGTGATGCTCAGCCCGATCTCGCCCTTTGAGTTTTATCTGGCGTTTGTGGCGGCATCGGTCGTGCGAGGCCTGGCGGTTGGAGTCGGTGTTCTGGTGGTGGGGATGGTCGGTTTTGACCTCAGTTGGCAATCGCCCGGTTGGGTGCTGGTGTTTGCGGTGCTCAGTGCGGCGGTCATGGGAGGCGTGGGCATGACCGCGGGGATTCTGTCGGATAAGTACGATCATTTGGCCGCGTTTCAAAACTTTATTATTATTCCACTGACATTTTTAAGCGGTGTCTTTTATTCGATTCACGCTTTACCGACCTTCTGGCAGGTGTTTTCGCATTTTAATCCATTCTTTTATATGGTGGATGGGTTTCGATATGGCTTCTTTATGCAGTCGGATGTGTCCGTCTATTTGAGCTTAGGCATCAGCGTCTTATTCTTTTTGGGCATTACGACGATTAATCTGATTTTATTATACAAAGGCGTTAAAATACGCTCTTAATCAGCCCGCTCAAGGCGGGGTTTAAACCATTTGCAAGCCTTTCCTGACTGGTGGAAAAGCTTTTTTAAACCGAAAAGAATGATGTTATGTCACCCGAAAAAATTCGTGAAAAAATCCAAGCGGTTATTGAAGATGCGCAGGTCATGACCAGTGGCGAAGATTGCAATTTTTCCGTTGTGGTCACCAGCGAAGCCTTTGAAGGAAAGTCGCCCTTGTTGCGTCACCGAATGGTGAATGATATTTTCAAGGACGAGTTTGCATCAGGTGCGCTCCATGCCTTGTCGATCAAGACGAAAACGCCCGAGTGATGATTAAATGGATAAATTAGTCATTGAAGGGCCTTGCCAGTTGGCTGGTAAGGTACAGATTTCCGGTGCTAAAAATGCCGCACTACCGATATTGATGGGGTGTTTGTTGTCTGAAACGCCGGTCACTTTGTCGAAAGTGCCTCACCTTAAAGACGTCACCACAACCATCCAGTTACTCGCCACCATGGGGGTGGAGGTGATGTTCGACGAATCGCTCAATATCGAAATCGATGCTTCGAATATTGTGACCAAAGAAGCCCCTTACGAGCTGGTGAAAACCATGCGTGCTTCTATTTTGGCGATGGGACCTCTTCTGGCGCGTTTTGGTGAAGCCAAAGTGTCTTTGCCGGGTGGATGCGCCATTGGTTCGCGCCCGGTGAATATCCACATTGAAGGCATGCAGAAAATGGGGGCGGATATTACCGTTGAGCAAGGCTATATTGTCGCCAGAGCACAACGATTGCAAGGTGCGGATATTACCATGCAACCGGTCACGGTCACGGGCACGGAAAATTTGCTCATGGCGGCGGTGCTGGCGGAAGGGCAGACGATTCTAAGAAACGCCGCCCGCGAACCGGAAGTCTCGGATCTGGCTAATTTTTTGAATGCCATGGGCGCTCAAATTAGCGGTATTGATACGGACACCTTGGTCATTGAGGGCGTGGAACGTTTGACGGGGGTGCACTATAAAGTCATTCCCGACCGAATTGAAGCCGGGACTTATCTGGCGGCCGCCGCCTTGACCCAAAGCTGTGTGACAGTGACGCAGGTGGTGCCCGGTCATTTAACGGCGGTTTTGGAGAAGTTCAAAGAGGCCGGTGCTTTGGTGTCTTCGACGGACGATACGGTAACCTTGGACATGCGAGGGCGAGACTTGAAACCGGTGAACATTGTCACCGACCCCTATCCTCTGTTTCCAACCGATATGCAAGCACAGTTTGTAGTCATGAATACGCTGGCTAAGGGGATGGCGACGGTAGAAGAAACCATTTTTGAAAATCGTTTTATGCACGTTTCAGAGCTGGCGCGTATGGGAGCCGATATTTATGTCGAGGGTAATAAAGCCTGTACCAATGGCGTGGAACACTTGGTGGGGGCACCGGTTATGGCGACGGATTTGCGTGCTTCAGCCAGTTTGATTCTGGCCGGTCTAGTCGCCGAAGGCGAAACCGTGGTCAGCCGCATTTATCATATTGATCGAGGTTATGAGCTGATCGAAGAAAAGTTTCATAAGCTGGGTGCACACATTTATCGAGCGAATTGATTCGCAGTAATTTCTTAATTTATGACGAATCCCTTAGGGGGTTGAGGCAACAGGCAAAATCATGGCGGAACAATTGACGATCGCGCTCTCCAAAGGGCGCATTTATCAAGATACTTTACCTTTACTGGAAGCGGCTAATATTCGACCGCTGGAAGATCCGAGTAAAAGTCGTAAGTTGATCATTCCAACCAATCATGCGCATGTCCGGCTGTTGATTGTGCGTGCGACGGATGCGCCGACCTATGTGGCACACGGTGCTGCGGATATCGGCGTGGCCGGTAAAGACGTGTTAATGGAAGCGCCGAGCGATAACCTCAACGAGTTGTTGGATCTGCAGATCGCTAAATGCAAGCTGATGGTGGCGGGGCCGAAGGAAGCGAAACCGCATGGTCATCGTCTGAAAATCGCGACCAAATACACTCAGTCCGCTAAAGCTTACTATGCGCAAAAAGGTCAGCAGGTGGACTTGATTAAGTTGTACGGTTCCATGGAAATTGCGCCGCTCATTGATCTGGCGGACAAAATTGTGGATCTGGTCGATACCGGCAACACCTTAAAAGCCAATGGACTGGTGCCCGAAGAGCACATTGCCGACATCAGTTCGCGGCTGATTGTGAATGAGCATGCTTACAAAACGAAATTCAATCAAATTAATGAAATTGTTGAAAAATTTAAATCGGCGATTCAATAATCGCGAATCAATCGCGAATTAATATGAATTGCGCCATAGGGTTTGAAGCCGAAAAATAAACGGCTTCTGCAAAAGATGGAAACGGAAATGTTAAAAGTTCGAAAATTATTTGCAAATGAAGCAGGCTTTCAGGCTGAGTTGGAAGCCTTGTTGGCCTGGGAAACGGTCTCCAATGATTCGGTCAACCAAGTCGTAAAGGACGTTTTAAAAAATGTCCGTCAAAGAGGCGATGCCGCTTTATTGGAATACACCGAAAAATTTGATCGCCTGTCCTTGTCGAAAGGTGCGGATCTGGAAATACCGAAAAGTGATCTGAAAGCCGCCTTAGAGCGCATTCCGACCGACCAGCGTGACGGCTTGGAGTTGTCTGCCAAACGCGTGCGTGCTTACCATGAAAAACAAGTGGGTCAGTCTTGGTCTTACACTGAGGATGACGGCACTTTGTTGGGTCAGCAGGTCACGCCGCTGGATCGCGTCGGTCTGTATGTGCCGGGCGGAAAAGCCGCTTATCCTTCCTCGGTTATTATGAACGCCGTTCCGGCGAAGGTCGCCGGGGTGGCCGAATTGATTATGGTGGTGCCGACGCCGGATGGTGAGGTCAATGATATGGTGTTGGCTGCGGCTGAAATTTGCGGTGTGGATCGCGTATTCAAACTGGGGGGCGCTCAAGCGGTGGCCGCCTTGGCCTATGGCACCGAAACCGTGCCGCAAGTGGATAAAATCGTCGGGCCGGGAAATATTTTCGTGGCGACCGCCAAGCGTGAGGTGTTCGGTACCGTCGGCATTGATATGATTGCCGGGCCTTCGGAAATCTTGGTGTACTGCGACGGTCAAACCCACCCGGACTGGATTGCAATGGATTTGTTTTCGCAAGCCGAGCACGATGAAGACGCTCAGTCGATTCTGGTGACGCAAGATGCGGAGTTTGCTGAAAAAGTGTATGACAGCATGAACCGTCTGGTGAAAACCTTACCGCGTGAAGAAATCATTGTCAAAGCCATTACCGATCGCGGTGCCATCATTGTGGTGGAGGATGAAGACCAAGCCGTTGAGATGATTAATTTCATTGCTCCTGAACACTTGGAGTTGTCGATTGAAAACCCTCAAGCGCTGTTGCCGAAAATCCGTCACGCCGGTGCGATTTTTATGGGGCGTTACACGGCTGAAGCGATCGGGGATTATTGTGCTGGCCCCAACCATGTTCTGCCGACGTCGCGCACGGCACGCTTCTCTTCGCCACTGGGCGTTTACGACTTTCAAAAACGCTCCAGCTTGATTATGTGTTCGGCGGAAGGCGCAAATACGCTGGGCAAAGTGGCGGGTGTCCTAGCCGACGGAGAAGGCTTGCAGGCACACGCGGCTTCGGCGCGTTACCGTGTGAAAGACTGACTCGCGTTCGATTCATAAAAAATGACCAGGCCTGGTCATTTTTTTTGCCTGCAATTTACAGGGCTGTTTTCGTTTTAGGGAGGAAAGATGCACATTTCGGAATTGACTGAATATTTAGACGATTATCTGCGAATCGCGGATTTTAAAGATTATGCCCCCAACGGGCTGCAGGTGTCGGGCAAATCGAAGATTCATCGAATCGTCACCGGTGTCACCGCCTGCCAAGCGTTGATTGATGCCGCCATCGAGTTGCAGGCTGACGCCATTCTGGTGCATCACGGCTACTTCTGGAAAAATGAGCCGGTGACCTTGACCGGCATGAAACGCAAACGTATTCATAGCTTGCTGATGCACGACATCAATCTGTTGGGGTATCATTTGCCGTTGGATGCGCACCCAGAAGTCGGTAATAACGCCCAGCTTGGTCAGCTTTGGGGGTTGACAGATATAACGTCAGATGCAAAAAGCCTGGTGCGGTTAGGGCGTTTGCCCTCAGCGAAGTCGATGGGTGATTTCATTCAGGAAGTGAGTCGTAGTTTGGGGCGAGCGCCGCTGCATTTGCCGGGCGGCCCGGAAAAGATTGAGACAGTGGCTTGGTGCAGCGGTGGGGCGCAAGGTTACATTCAGCAAGCCATCGACTGGCGGGCAGATGTTTTTATCAGCGGGGAAGTCTCGGAGCAAACGACCCATCAAGCGCTTGAATCCGGGTTGCATTATTTGGCCGCGGGTCATCATGCTACCGAGCGGGTCGGAGTTAAAGCGTTGGGAGAGCATTTGAGCCAACAGTTTGATTTGGAAGTTGTTTTTGTCGATGTGCCCAATCCGGTCTAAAAAACCCTGTGCTGCACTGGGTCTATTAACAGTTTTTTTTATATCCATGATTAGTTTTATTTATAAAAATATTTTTAAAGGTCATAAAGAGATATTGATGTAAGGATTAATTTTGCTTTGGTAGAATAATCAATCGTTTTAATTTCTTCTTAGGGTAAATAGCCGTTCGATGAGCGGTTTTCCGAACAGAATGAACAAGCGACTGAAAAATACGACTTAACCTTACGCATTACAATCAGACAAAAGAGGAAGTCTCTATGTCGTCAAAAGAGCAGACAGAGAATAATCGCCTAACGCGTCGCAAAGTGCTGACGGCGGCAACCGGTGTTTTAGGCGCGGCTGGCGCGACTTTCGTGGCCGTTCCTTTCGTAAGCTCCTGGCAACCCAGTGAGAAAGCCAAGGCGGCCGGTGCGCCAGTGGATGCAGATTTAAATCTATTGTCGCCTGGGCAGATGTTGACGGTGTCTTGGCGGGGCAAGCCGGTTTGGGTGGTGCGCCGCACGACGGATATGCTCAGTATGTTGCCGACACTGGACAGTGAATTACGAGACCCGAATTCGGATCAGTCGATCCAACCCGAATACTGCAAAAATGAAGTGCGTTCTTCAAAAGTGGAATATCTTGTCGTTGTGGGGGTGTGTACCCACCTAGGCTGTGCCCCGCTGTATCGACCGGCGGTGAATTCGCCGGATATGGCAAAAGGCTGGAAGGGCGGTTTCTTTTGTCCATGCCACGGTTCCAGTTTCGATATGGCCGGTCGTGTTTTTTCGGGCGTTCCCGCACCGACCAATCTTGAAATTCCCCCTTATCGTTATCTTTCCGATTCGGTCGTTAGAGTGGGTGAGAACCCAGAAGAAGGAGTGGTCTGATGGAATCGAACGTTCACAAAAAACCTCAGAATTCCTTGTTGGGCTGGTTGGACGCGCGTTATCCGCTGGTCAGCACATGGAATGAGCATGTCGCCGAATACTATGCGCCCAAGAATTTTAATTTCTGGTATTTTTTCGGCTCTTTAGCCTTGTTGGCGTTGGTGAATCAGTTTGTTACCGGCATCTGGCTGACCATGAGTTTTAAACCGAGTGCGGCTGAAGCCTTTAATTCGGTCGAATACATTATGCGTGATGTCGAATGGGGCTGGTTGATTCGCTATATGCACTCTACGGGGGCGTCGGCTTTCTTTATCGTGATTTACTTGCATATGATGCGCGGTCTGCTGTATGGATCCTACAAAAACCCCCGTGAGCTGGTGTGGATTCTGGGAATGCTGATTTTCCTTGTTCTGATGGCGGAAGCCTTTATGGGTTATCTGCTGCCTTGGGGGCAGATGTCTTACTGGGGGGCACAGGTCATTATTTCTCTGTTCGGTGCCATTCCGATTGTCGGGCCGGATCTCGCGGTTTGGGTGCGGGGTGACTTTGTCATTTCAGACGCCACTTTGAACCGTTTCTTTGCATTACACGTGATTGCTTTGCCATTGGTGCTGGTGATTCTGGTGTTTATGCACATCGTCGCGCTGCATAAAGTCGGGTCGAACAACCCGGACGGTGTGGAAATCAAAAAATACAAAAATGAAAAAGGCTTGCCGATAGATGGTATTCCGTTCCATCCTTACTACACGGTCAAGGATTTGTTTGGTGCCTCGGTGTTTATGTTGTTTTTTGCCATAGTGGTGTTTTACTTTCCTACTGGCGGGGGCTTTTTCATTGAGCCGCCGAACTTTGAACCCGCCAACCCGCTGAAGACACCGGAGCATATCGCCCCAGTGTGGTATTTCACGCCGTTTTATGCCATTTTACGCGCCATTCCAGATAAGTTGCTGGGCGTCTTGGCCATGGGCGCGGCAATCGCGGTGCTGTTTGCCATGCCTTGGCTGGATCGGTGTAAGGTGCGCTCGATTCGTTACCGTGGCGTTTCCTATAAAGTCTTGCTGACGATGTTGGTTATAAGCTTTTTGGTGTTGGGTTGGTTGGGAACACAACCCGCGACACCGGAATTAACCAAGTTAGCGCGTGTGTTTACAGCGGCTTATTTCCTGTTCTTCATTATCCTGCCGTTTACATCGGCCAGTGAGAAAACCAAGCCAGTGCCGGAGAGGGTGAGTTAGTTATGAAAAAAATCCGTTCAATGTTTTTATTAATCTTACTGTTTCCGTTAACGTCTTTTTCTGCCGGATCGGCTCTGGACCTTGAAAAAGCCAATAACAGTATCGCCGACACCGATTCGCTCAAGCGTGGTGCTGAATTGTTTGCTAACTACTGCATGGCCTGTCACTCCGTCAAGTACCTTCGTTATAATCGTATTGCGCGCGATTTCGGTTGGAGCGATAAAGACGTCATTGAGACGATGACGTATGGTCAAAATCGTGCTGTGGATGACGTTATGAGCCGGATGTTGCCGGGCGTCGGTCAGCAAGTGTTTGGCACGCCGGTTCCGGACTTGTCTTTAATGGCGCGATTGAAAGGCTCAGATTACATTTACAGTTTTTTAAGAGGTTATGAGCTGGACAATGAAACCGGTGAATGGGATAACCGCTTGTTACCGGGCACGGTTATGCCGAATGTTCTGGAGAGTATGCAGCGCCATATGACGGTGGAAGAATACAATCAGGCCACTCGGGACATTACTAACTTTCTGGAATACACAGGTGAACCCGCCAAGTTGCAGCGTCACGATCTGGGCTGGAAAGTGATTTTGTTCTTGTTGGTGCTGATTTTATTGACCTATCTGTTGAAAAAAGAATATTGGCGAGACGTGAAACACTGATGGTTTTGTTTGAGTCACAATGGGGGCTAGCCCCCTGATAAAAAGCTCGCATTGCGGGCTTTTTTTGTATGAGGAGCACTTTTTCGAATGGCCAAAAAAGTCAAGCTGGCGTATGTGTGTAGCGAGTGCGGTGCCGACTATGCGCAGTGGCAGGGGCAGTGTACCGCCTGCGGTGAATGGAATACCTTAAAAGAGTTCAGGGTGTCGTCCGCTGGCGCTAAATCCACCGCCAAGTCCCATCATACGGTCGGTTATGCGGGGGTAACCGAACAATCCGTGGTGTCGTTTCAGGACGTCGCTTTATCGGAAGTCCCGCGAATGGACTCCAGTATGACGGAGCTGGATCGTGTCTTGGGTGGCGGCATTGTGCCCGGCTCAGTGGTGTTGATTGGGGGGGATCCCGGTGTCGGCAAATCCTCCCTGCTGTTGCAAATTTGCTGTCAACTCAGTCAAGCCATGAAAGTGCTGTACGTGACCGGTGAAGAGTCGTTGCAGCAGGTGGTGATGCGCGCCAAACGGATGGGGTTGCCCGAAGACCGTTTGAGATTGTTGACGGAAACCGATGTGGAGTCGATTACGCTTGCGGCGCAAAACGAACAGCCGAAAGTAATGGTGGTGGATTCCATTCAGACCATGCAGTTGGCCGACATCGGCAGCGCGGCCGGCGGTGTGTCGCAGGTGCGTGAGTCGGCCGCCTATTTAACCCGCTTTGCCAAACAGCATCAGATCATGGTGTTTCTGGTCGGGCATGTCACCAAATCCGGTGAGGTGGCGGGGCCGCGCGTCCTGGAGCACATTGTCGATACGGTATTGTTTCTGGAAGGGCAGTCTGACAGTCGGTTTCGCACCTTGAGAGCCATCAAAAATCGCTTTGGTGCCGTCAACGAGCTGGGGGTTTTTGCCATGACCGACAAGGGGATGAAGCAAATTAAAAACCCGTCGGCCATTTTTTTGTCTCGTGGCGATGAACCTTCACCCGGTTCGGTTGTGATGGTGCTGTGGGAAGGAACACGCCCTTTATTGGTTGAGATTCAGGCACTGGTGGATGCGTCCCCTTACGGCGCACCCAAGCGGGTGACGGTCGGTTTGGAGTTTAACCGCCTGGCGATGCTTTTGGCGGTGTTGCATCGCCATGGTGGTGTTCAGGCCGGTGATCAGGATGTCTATGTCAATGTTGTTGGCGGTGTTAAAGTGAGCGAAACCAGCGCGGATTTGGCGGTGCTGTGCGCCATCGTGTCGAGCTTGAAAAATCAGGTGCTGTCACAGGATATGATGGTGTTTGGCGAGGTGGGGTTGTCGGGTGAGATACGCCCTGTTTCCAGTGGTCAGGAACGGTTGCTGGAAGCGGCCAAACACGGCTTTAAAAAAGCGATTGTCCCGAAAGCCAATATCCCCAAAGGTGGTGTGGCCGGTATGGAGATAATGGGCGTGGCTACCCTGCAGGAAGTGCTGGGCTTGCTGTAATGAAAATCCTGCTGTGTCCTGACACCGGCAAAGCTTCCATAGTAAAATGATTAAGGTGCTTCAGGAACCTCTGATTGATAATATTTGAAAGGACGTGCATTTCATGACCGCAGTAGCCACACTTGAGGGCGTTGATTTTGACAGCATTGAGCTGGCTACCGCTTTATTAGCCAGGACTGGTGAAAACGAATGGCGCATTGTTTCGCAAAATAAAATGGCGGCCTTGCTCTGGGGCGATTACGATTTCTCTGAGGACATGGCCTTGAGGCTGTCGTTGCTTGAAGCCATTAAAAAACCGATTCCCAGCAGTTTCGTCCATAAAATTTCCGTCAGTATTCAGTCGTTTCGTTTTATTACGACCCCGCATTCGGCCGGTCTATTAGTGCAGTTTTTTCAAGATGTGCCTGAGCATACATCGCAAGGGGAATCGCTGTTTGATTTATATGAAACCGTTCTGAATGTCTCACACAACGGACTCTTTGATTTCAATTTGCAAAACGAAACCATTCGATATAGCCGCAGTGTGCATGAGGTCTGTGGTGTCAGCGTCTCAGGTCTGGGCAATCATAAAACAGGTTTTTTCAAACGCATTCACCCAAATGATGTGCCTTTGGTTGAAGAAGCGTTGGAGATGCACCTGCAAACGGCTTGGCCGTTTGATGTCCGCTTTCGCTTCAAAACGGATGCCGGTACTTATGTCTGGTTGCAAAGCTATGGCAAGGCGTTAAAAAACAAAGCCACGGGTCAATTGGAACGCTTTGTCGGCAGTTTGACGAATATTTCGCAACGTAAGTATGTGGAAGACATGGTGCATCAGCGTGAACAGCTGGTCGAACAGATCATCGACAGTTTACCCATCAGCATCTATGTCAAGGACGATACCGGGTGTTTTCGATTTTTCAGTCGGCAGACGGAAAAAGAAACCGGCATTGACCGTGCCGGAGCCATTGGCAAAACCGATTATGAAATTTTTCCGATTCAGCAGGCACGGCTGGCGGTACAACAAGACCAAGCGGTCATTCGTGAAGGGCGGCTGATCCTTTCCGAAGAGGCACGCACCCTGCCAACCGGTGAGACTCGATGGGTCATGCAGGGTAAAGGGCCGATTCAAATTCGTCAGGAAGATTCGACCAAGATTTGGCTGATCGGGTTTTCGCTCGATATTACCGAACGAAAACGTGCAGAAGACATGCAGCGGGACGCGAAAATCGCTGCGGAAGAAGCGGTGAAAGCCAAGTCCGATTTTTTGTCGGTAATGAGCCATGAGATTCGAACGCCGCTGAATTCGGTCATCGGCACCGCTCAGTTGCTTCAGGATCTGATTCTGGAGGAGGAGCCACGCCATTATATTGATATGATTCGCCATTCAGGTGAGCATCTGTTGCAGCTGATTAATGATATTTTGGATTTTAACAAACTTGAAGCCGATAAAATCGAGCTGGAAGCCGCCCCCTTTGACCTAATGGATCTGGTTAAGGGGGTGGTGAATATGAATCAACTGGCCGCTGAAAAGAAAAACCTGGCGCTCAGTGTGGAATGGGCGGATGACCTTCCCGCTTATTATTTGGGTGATGTGGCGCGGCTTCGTCAAATATTGCTCAATCTGGTCGGAAATGCGTTGAAATTTACCCTAAAAGGTCAAGTCTCGTTAAGGGTTCGACCCTTGTCACCGCAAGGAATTCGGTTTGACGTTTCGGATACGGGCATTGGCATTCGTTCGGAGCAGGTTGATAAATTGTTTTCGGTGTTCACCCAAGCGGATGCGTCAACCACACGGCAATTTGGTGGCACGGGGCTGGGGTTGTCGATCAGCAAAAAGCTGGTGGAAATTATGGGCGGTCGTATCGGTGTGGACAGTGTTTACGGTGAGGGCAGTACCTTCTGGTTTGAACTGCCGTTGGCCGTCACTGAGGCACCGGAAAAGGTATCAGAACCCTTAATTCTGAATGAAGCGCTGGATCCTTTGAATCTATTGGTGGCTGAAGATAACTTGCCTAATCAATTATTGATTAAAGCCATTTTAACTAAACAGGGGCACAAGGTCACCTTAGTGGAGAATGGCCGGGAAGCGGTGCAGGCCATCGAAGCGAAAGACGCCATGTTCGATCTGGTGCTGATGGATATGCAAATGCCGGAAATGGATGGTTTGACCGCCACGCAGAAAATACGTGCGTCTAATTCCCACTTAGCGAAGGTGCCGATTATTGCCTTAACGGCGAATGCGTTGAGTGGCGACCGAGAAAAAGTCATGTCGGCCGGCATGAATGATTATTTGACGAAACCGATTGATATGGTGCAATTGAAACGATTGCTGATGATCTGGGGCGCTTGTAAGGCTGGCGTGGAGCTGGATTAACTCAGTTTACGGGTTTTTTCCCAGGCCTGGCAATTTTGACCAGGCCTGGTGAATACCACTTGTTCAGTCCTTGGACGATTGCTGATAAGTTTGCAGGGTTTCAAACCAGTGTTGAAACAGTTTCGGTGTGCTGGCGGCGACCGCAGAGCGTTTGACCACTTGCGGCACCAGCACACTTTCGCCCTGAAGTGTGGCGCTTTGACCCCCGGCTTCATTTAAAATCAGCCAGCCAGCGGCGTAGTCCCAGATGTTTTGCGCGCCGTGGCAGTAAAGTTGTCCCCGCCCGGCCGCAATCCAGCACCAGTCCAGCGCCACTGAACCGATGCTGCGTTGCGAAGCATAAGGCGGCTTGAGAACCAAAGCGGTGGAAAGCGGTGGCTGCAACCGCTTGAAATCCACCAGCCCGATACAGTGTTTCAGTTCGGTATGGGCGCTACGGGCTCGTAAAGGTTGACCGTTGATTTCAGCGCCCAATCCTTTTCGCGCAGCAAAAAGCTCATCTCGATCCGGGTCGTACACCATGCCGACCTGCACATCGCCCTGAATCACCAGTGCTAAAGAAACCGTGTAAATGGGAATGTCATTGGCAAAGTTGCTGGTGCCGTCCACAGGGTCGAGTATCCAGCAACCGTTTTCCGAGCGTAAAGCCGTTTGTTGCGCTTCCTTGGAGGACTCTTCGCCCAGAAACATGAATTGCGGCCAGTGTTCAGTGAGAAAGCTCTGCACCGCTTTTTGCATTTCGGTATCGGCTTCGGTGAGGATGGAGCCATCGGCTTTCGTTGAAGGGTCCACATGACGGAAACGTGGCTGCACTTCTTGTTTGGCCAGCCTGATCAGACCGTTTTTCAATGTTTGCCAGGCCTGGTCATTATTAAAAATCAATGACATACTTCTCCTTTTTAAGGTGAATGCGACCACGCTTGCCGCGAGGTCTCCGTGTTTTGTGGGGCTTATTTGTAGCGTAAGGTCGGATCCATCTGCTTGAGCTTGACCTTTTCAATCGCGCTTTTAGATACTTCCATCACTTCCAGAATGTAGTTTCCGACTTTCAGGCAGGTGCCCTCTTCCGGCAGGGTTTCCAATTCTTCCTGAATCAGGCCGTTCAAGGTTTTCGGGCCATTGGTGGGCAACTCGAAATGGTACAGTTTGTTGAGGTCGCGAATGAACTCGGACGCATCAAACGTGATGGAACCGTCCTTGTGCATGTCCACTTTCATAAACGCCTTGTCGCGGCTGTCGGTGTTGAATTTACCAACGATTTCTTCCAGCAGATCCTCCAGCGTCAGCAGGCCTTGCAGATTGCCGTACTCATCCACAATCAGCGCCATGTGGCGTTTGTGTGCATTAAAACTGGAAAGCTGGATGTTCAGTGTGGTGGTTTCGGGAATAAAATAGCCTGGCCGTGTGGCTTTGATAATGTCTTTCAGCGACAAGTCCTGTTTGGTCAACAGTGGCAGCGCCTTTCGCAGATTGATAATGCCGAGAAGGTCATCGTCCAAGCTTTCGCGATAGACCGGGATGCGGGTAAAAGGCGAGCGCAGTATTTTCTTGACGATCTCTTCCAAAGGTTCGTTCACGTCAATCGCGTAAATATCCTGTTTGGGAATCATAACGTCTTCAACGGTGATGCTTTCCAACTGCATAATGCCGTTGAGCATGGTGCGATACTGCTTGGGCAGGCGGCCAGTGGCTTCGTTGATCAGCGTTTGCAGTTCTTCATGGCTTAACGCATGGCTGTCGGGGTCGTTGCGGGTCACCTTAACGCCGAACAGGCGTAAAAAGTTATTGGCAAAAAAGTTGACCAGCCACACCAACGGCGAAAAAATCTTCAGTAAGGGCGTCAGAAAATAAGCCGCCGGATAAGCGATGCGTTCCGGGTGCATGGCGGCCAGTGTTTTCGGTGCCACCTCCGAAAATACCAAAATCACCAATGTCAGTATGCCCGCCGCCAGGGCAATGCCCGCTTCACCGATCAGTCGCATGGCGATAATGGTGGCAATGGAAGAAGCGAGGATGTTGACAAAGTTGTTGCCCAACAGAATCACCCCCAGCAAACGGTCGGGGCTTTCCAGCAGTTTTTGCGCTTTAATGGCACCCTTGTGCCCCTGTTTGACCTTGTGTTTCAAGCGGTATTTGTTCAAAGCCATCATCCCCGTTTCGGAGCTGGAGAAGAGGGCGGACAAAACGATAAGCAACAGCAGTATCCCGAAAAGGGCGGATGTGGGTATTGAGTTCAAGAGATTTCTATCATGTTGTGAATCGAACGGAAATTATAACGGCTCAGACTAGGAGTTGCCATGACATTTTTTGGATGCCTTTTTGGATGCTTTTTAGGTCGCCCGTGAACCGCCAGGCAACCCGATAGGGAAAGATTTGACTCCGCGCGCGCTGTTTCGTGCGCTGCTTAGGGTACCCGCAGCAGACTCAGTACAATTTCCGTGCCGATGTAGCTGAGAATCAGCAGAAAGTAGGCCCAGATGGTGTAGTAGGCCGCTTTTTGTCCGCGCCAGCCGAACTGAAAATGTCCGAACAGCAAGAGTCCGTAGGTTAGCCAGGCCAGAATGGCGAAGAAGGTTTTGTGTACAAGATGCTGGGCGAAAATGTCTTCCATAAAGAAGACGCCGCTCAACAAAGCGAAGCTGAGGAAAATGAATCCGATCAGCACCAGTTGCATCAGGGTTTTTTCCATAATTTGCAAAGGGGGCAGGTTTTTGAACACAATGCTGAGCTGACGTTTTTGAAAGCGTTTTTCTTGAATGGCGTAGAGGGTGGCCTGCGCGGCGGCCAGCCCCATCAAACTGTAGGCGGTGATGGAAATAAGGATGTGACTGCCCAGTGCCAGCGGCAAGGGTTGTACCGCATTTCCGACAAAGGGTAATAAGGTGGTGAAGGCGGCCAGCGGAAAAATGAAAATACCAAGATTTTCCGTGGTTTTATTGATATTGGTAATCAGCAGGATCATGACGGCAATCCATGAGATTAAAGACAACCCTGTGCCGAAGCGAAACAGCAGCATCTGGTTTTCAATTAAATGACCGGAAAAGGATAACAGATGTATCAATGCGGCCAGTGAGACAATCAGTAGAAATTTGGGGCGATTGAATGCGTCCGTCTGGTCGTCGTCACGCTGAAAGCGTTGCCACAGAATATAGGTGGCATAGAAATACAGAAGACTGGCAAACACTGCGGTGAAAACACTGGTGATCATTCTAATCCTTGCGATTGTTGCGGGTCGAGGTAGCGTATCATTTTACAGATTCTTTTTTGTTGCGATTGTTACGAAATCGTTCCCATGAATATTGCCTTGGGGCGATGCGATTTTAGATATTCATGGCTTAAAGCCGTATAATATCGAAAATTAAATTGAAATGAAACGAAATTCAGCACAATTCCTTAGCCTGACTGTTTCACACGATAGGAGGCTAGACGGTGTGTGGATTGGGCGTTTCGTTAGTCATTATCACAGTGAACGAATCGGCTGTTTGCAGTTTAAGTTAACAGTTGTTTAATAAGCGGCTGTAGTGGCTTGATTAGGATAGGAAAAGTATATGTTTGATAGTTTATCGGATCGTCTGGCGAAATCGTTTAAAGCCATTACCGGTCAAGGGCGCTTAACGGAATCCAATATTAAGGAGGCCTTGCGGGACGTGCGTCGTGCTTTGTTGGAGGCGGATGTCGCCCTGCCGGTGGTGAAAGGTTTTATCGACAAGGTTCAGGCTCGGGCGATTGGTCAGGAAGTGTCCACCAGTCTCAATCCCGGGCAGGCGTTTATTAAAATTGTCCGCGAGCAGCTGACGGAAGTGATGGGGCAGGAAGCCGCGCCGCTGAATTTTAATGTTGAGCCACCGGCGGTGATTATGATGGCCGGCCTGCAAGGGGCGGGGAAAACCACCACCGTCGGCAAGCTGGCACGTTGGTTAAAAGAGCGCGAAAAGAAAAAAGTCATGGTGGTGTCGGCGGACGTTTACCGCCCGGCGGCCATCAAGCAGCTGGAAACGTTGGCGGAGCAGATTGATGTGGTGTTTTACCCGTCTTCCGCCGACCAGGATCCGGTAGACATTGCCAATAGCGCCCGTGCCGAAGCGCGTAAGCAGTTTGTGGATGTGTTGATTTTGGACACCGCCGGTCGCTTGCACATTGATGATGAGATGATGGAGGAAATCCAGCGTCTGCATTCAGCCGTCAAACCGATAGAAACGCTGTTTGTGGTGGATGCCATGACCGGCCAGGATGCCGCCAATACGGCCAAGGCCTTTGATGAGGCCTTGCCGCTGACCGGTGTGGTGCTGACCAAAACCGACGGGGATGCGCGTGGCGGCGCCGCTTTGTCGATTCGCGAAATTACCGGCAAGCCGATTAAGTTTATTGGTGCGGGTGAAAAAACCGAGGCGCTGGAGACATTTCACCCAGATCGTATGGCCGGCCGCATTCTCGGTATGGGCGATGTACTGAGCTTGATTGAGGAAGCGGAAAGCAAAATCGATCAGAAAAAAGCCGCGAAATTCGCCAAAAAAATTCAGAAATCCGGTCAGTTCGATCTGGAGGATTTTTTGGAGCAATTGCAGCAAATCAACCAAATGGGCGGTGTTGGCGGCTTAATGGGCAAAATGCCAGGCATGGGACAATTAAAAGATCAGATCAATAATCAGGCGGTGGCGAAAGATTTCAAGCGCTTGGAAGCGATTATTTATTCCATGACGCCTCAGGAAAGAGCGCACCCCACCATTATCAAAGGGTCGCGTAAAAAGCGCATCGCCCGAGGCTCCGGTACTACGGTTCAGGACATCAATAAAATGATGAAGCAATTCACACAGATGCAGAAGATGATGAAAAAAGTGTCCAAAGGCGGCATGAAAAACATGATGCGCGGCATGGCTGGTAAATTGCCACCGGGAATGGGTGGGATGCTGCCGCCAGGACGGTAATGGGGTCTCAATGCGGCTACTAAAGCCAGGCCTGGGCGTTTTGACCAGGCCTGGCAAAACTCAACCCTCAAAAAAATCACTGGCGAAAAAACCACTGACGTCAGTCTTTCAGGCTGATAATCGGCCAGCGACGTTCTGTCGCGTAAGCCCTCAAGGTGGCGTCGCAATCGACCGCTACCGGGTTTTCTACAATATCGAGCAGCGGAATGTCGTTGCGCGAATCCGAATAAAAGCTGCTGCCATCCAAGGTGTGATGGTGACAGATCAACCATTCATGCAGACGTGAGACCTTGCCTTGCTGAAAAGACGGTTCTCCCGCAACCTCGCCGGTGAAGCGGTTTGCCACAATTTCCGGATCCGTGCCGATCAGATGGTCAATGCCGTAAAGTTGACCGATTGGGCGGGTGACAAAACTGTTGGTGGCGGTGATGATGAGTAAGGTGTCGCCTTTGGCGCGGTGCTCGTCCACCAATGCTTGTGCTCTCGGCTGATAAATTGGGTGAATGACTGTTTCCATAAACTCCGAGTGCCAGCGTTCGAGTGCTTCCATGTCATATCGCGATAAGGGTGCCAGCGAAAACCGCTGATAGGCCATAATGTCGAGGGTGCCGTTTTGGTAGTCCTGATAAAAACGTTCGTTTTGACGCTCGTAGTCAGCCTTGTCCACCGCGCCCTTATCGATCAGAAACTTTCCCCACAGGTAGTCGCTGTCGCCGTTAATCAAAGTGTGATCCAAGTCAAAGATTGCTAATGCCATGATAATTGCTCAAAAGGTTTGCTTGTTTAAAATGGCTATTTTAGCCCGAATATTTCATAAATTTGCACCGATCATGCTTGTTCCTTGATTCCACAAGCCATATTTTCTCAGTCGGTCGTAATCGTGGATACGACACTTCTTCGAAAATTTCCTTGTGAAACCAATGCCCTGCGCAATCTCAGCACAAATTTATGAAACATTCGGGCTAGCAGTCTGTCGTCAAAAGTACGGCAAAAGAAATTGAAATAAAAGGTGTTTTCTTCAATAATTAACCCATTCAGGAATTTGTTAAAAGGGTTGGTTGTGATTGATGAAGACGGGTATCGTTTAAATGTCGGTATCATTATTGTAAATAAAGAGGGCAAGCTGTTCTGGGGCAAGCGCCTGCATCAGGATGCTTGGCAGTTTCCACAAGGCGGGGTGCGTGAAAATGAAACCCCGCAACAGGCGGTTTTCCGCGAGTTGCGCGAAGAAGTCGGCCTGGAGCCGTCAGATGTTCGTGTGCTTGGGCGCACCCAGGACTGGTTAACTTACGATTTACCCAAGCATCTGATTCGCCACTATAGCCAGCCGCTTTGCATTGGTCAGAAACAAATCTGGTTTATGCTCGGCATGTTGGGCGAGGAAGAAAAAATCGATTTGAACACCCATGAAACACCGGAGTTTGAAGGCTGGAGCTGGGTCGATTACTGGTTGCCGGTGCAAAATGTGGTGGAATTCAAACAGTCGGTTTACCATCAAGCCTTAACCGAGCTGGAAGCGCACCTCTATAAGTTCTGGATAAAAGAGTCGGATTAACGATCTCCGGTAACTTGTTTTGAAATCATCAAAACCGATAAAACCCTCTTGTGATGAATCTGTCACATACAAAAGGTTCTTTCCGTTTTACAATTTTACACGCCGTTGGGCAGATTGCCTAACCTTTCATAATGGGCGTTAGCAGCCTGTTCAACGCGATCCCGTAGGAAAACGCATTAAAAAATGTTATGATGCCTGCGCATTTATTTGACGGTTTTTTACGGTTCGGATGGCGCTTGCCCGGAACTGTTGAAACCTTCTAACGTTTTGGAAATACTAAGTAGCTGGAAACCAGAACGGTTTTGTTGGCGGCAGAGGTAAGAACTACCGTCTGCCGAATGGCATCAGGAAAACCCAGCCCCTGACGCAGGTTTGAACCAACCAAAGAGGTTAATTTTTTATGAACGATAAGTTCGTTGATCAAGATCCGCAAGAAACACAAGAATGGATCGATGCACTGGAGGCGGTGGTCTCTTTTGAAGGAAGCGACAAGGCACAGCACATTATCGGTGCCTTGATTGAAAAAGCCCGTGTTCACGGCATAGACATTCCTTATTCCGCAAACACGCCTTATATCAATACCATCGCACCGGAAGAGCAAGTCAACTATCCTGGCAATGTGGAACTTGAACGAAAATTACGTGCGCTGCTGCGCTGGAATGCGATGGCGATGGTGTCCAGAGCGAATAAATATACCAGCGTGGGCGGGCATATTGCCTCTTATGCTTCAAGCTGTACGCTTTACGAAGTGGGCATGAACCACTTCTTCAAAGGCCCGAAACATGAATTGGGCGCGGATCTGGTGTTTTTCCAGGGGCACACAGCGCCGGGAATGTACTCCCGCTCCTTTATGGAAGGCCGTCTCGATGCCGAGCAACTGCGTAACTTCCGCCAGGAAGTGGACGGCAACGGTTTGGCGTCTTACCCGCACCCCTGGTTGATGCCGGACTACTGGCAGTTCCCCACGGTTTCCATGGGCTTGGGACCTTTGATGGCCATTTATCAAGCGCGTTTTATGAAATACATGCTGGCGCGAGGCCTGGCGAAAACCGACGGTCGTAAAGTTTGGGCCTTCCTGGGCGACGGTGAGATGGACGAACCGGAATCCCGCGGGGCTTTACAACTCGCCAAGCGTGAAAAACTGGATAACCTGATTTTTGTCATCAACTGTAACCTGCAACGTTTGGACGGTCCGGTTCGCGGCAATGACAAAATCATTCAAGAGCTGGAAGGCGTTTTCCGAGGTGCCGGCTGGAATGTGATTAAAGTCCTGTGGGGTTCCGGTTGGGATGCACTTCTGGCCAAAGACAAGACCGGCAAGCTGGTGGAACGCATGAACGAAGTGGTGGACGGCGAATATCAAGCCTATAAAGCCAAAGACGGTGCTTTCGTGCGTGAACACTTCTTCGGGAAATATCCTGAAACCGCCGAGCTGGTCAAAGACATGACCGACGATGAAATTTTCCGCCTGACACGCGGCGGGCACTCACCGCGCAAGATTTACAATGCGTATAAACGCGCTTCCGAAAGCGTGCAGCCAACGGTCATTCTGGCGAAAACCATCAAAGGGTACGGCATGGGCAAATACGGCGAAGCCGCCAACATCGCCCACCAACAAAAGAAACTGGATTTGGACGGACTCAAATATTTCCGTGATCGTTTTGCCGTGCCGGTGTCGGATGAAGAACTGGAAAAAGACATTCCGTTCCACCGTCCAGACGAAAACTCGCCCATTATCAAATACATGAAAGAGCGCCGCGAAGCCTTAGGGGGCGAACTGCCTGCGCGTCGTGATCTGGCCGAGCCGTTGCCGGTGCCAGAATTGTCAGCCTTCAAAATGCTGACCGAAGGCACGGAAGACCGTGAGATGTCCACCACCATGGCGTTCGTTCGCATTATTTCCATTTTGTTGCGGGATAAGAAAATCGGGCCGCGTTGCGTGCCGATTATTCCCGATGAAGCGCGGACTTTCGGCATGGAAGGCTTGTTCCGTCAAGTCGGCATCTATGACCCGGCCGGACAGCTTTATGAGCCAATGGATTCCGACCAGTTGATGTGGTACAAAGAAACCGCTAACGGGCAGGTGTTCCAGGAAGGCATCAACGAAGCCGGTGCCATGTCCAACTGGATCGCAGCGGCCACCGCTTACGCGAATTATGGTGTGAGTATGATTCCTTTTTATATTTACTATTCCATGTTCGGTTATCAGCGTATCGGTGACCTGGCCTGGGCGGCCGGAGATTCCCGCGCCCGTGGTTTCCTGATGGGGGGCACCGCCGGCCGCACCACGCTGGAAGGCGAAGGCTTGCAACATCAGGATGGCCATAACCTGATTCAGTTCGACCATGTGCCGAACTGTATTTCGTATGATCCGACATTCGCCTATGAAATGGCGGTCATTATCCGTGACGGTATCCGTCGTATGTTCCATGACAAGGAAGATGTTTATTATTACATCACCTGTATGAACGAAAACTATTCGCATCCGGCCATGCCGGAAGGGTCGGAAGAAGGCATCCTGAAAGGGTTGTATTCCTTCAAGAAGTCCGATGCGAAGCACAAAAACAAAGTGCAGCTTATGGGCTCCGGCACCATCTTCCGTGAAGTCATTGCGGCGGCGGAAATGCTGGAATCCGACTGGGATGTCGCTGCGGATATCTGGGCGGCCCCAAGTTTCAACCTGTTGCGTCGTGATGGCATTGAAACACATCGTTGGAACACCTTGCACCCAACGGAAACCCCGAAAAAATCTTACTGTGAAGCCACTTTAGCCGGTTCGGAAGGGCCGTTTATTGCGGCCACCGACTACATTCGCGATTACCCGAATCGTATCCGCGAATACGTTCCCGGTGAATTCTATGTGTTAGGCACCGACGGTTTCGGTCGTTCCGACACGCGTGAACAACTGCGTAAGTTCTTTGAAGTGGATCGCTACAATGTGGTAGTGGCCGCTTTGAAAGCTTTGGCGGATGCCGGTGGCATTCAGCCGAACGTGGCTCAGAAAGCCATTGAACAATATGGCCTAGACACTGAAAAAGCCTATTCGATTCACGTCTAATCAAGCGTGTTGACACAGGCCGGGTCGCTTGGCGATCCGCAGAATTCACATTCGGCTCGCAACCGGCGGGCCGAATCCAAAAAGGAATAGAAAAATGGCTACACAGCAAATTAATATCCCGGATATAGGTGATTTTGATTCCGTCGAAGTCATCGAAGTATTGGTTGCCGAAGGGGATGTGGTCGCGGTGGACGATTCTCTGGTCACCCTAGAATCGGACAAAGCCACCATGGAGATCCCATCTCCGGTGGCGGGAAAAATCACGAAAGTGAACATCAAAGTCGGCGACAGTGTTGCGGAAGGCGACTATATTTTCGACATTGAAGCCGACCAAGCGGCGGCGGAAGCACCGAAAGCCGACGCCGAAAAAGAAGAAGCGGCCAAGGAAGACGCACCGAAAGCCTCTCCGAAAGCCGAAAAACCGGCACCAGCCCCGCAAGAACCCCAAGTCCCTGCGGCGAATGCGCCGTCCGTGCCGAAACAGCCGGTCAATGCTCAGTCGATGGGCGCGGCTTATCACGCCTCGCCATCGGTGCGTGCCTTTGCGCGGAAATTGGGCGTGGATCTGAATGCCGTCACCGGCACCGGGCCCAAAGGGCGCATCCAACAAAACGACGTTGAAGCCATGATTAAATCGGTCATGCAAGGTTCGGCCGCGGCTTCCGGCCAACCACAAGGCGGCGCAGGCATTCCATCCGTTCCGGAAATCGATTTCAGCCAATTCGGCGAAACTGAAACCGTCGAACTGGGTCGCATCAAGAAAATTTCCGGCAAGTTCCTGCAAACCGCTTGGTTGAATGTGCCGCACGTCACACAGTTTGACGAAAGCGACATCACCGAGATGGATGCCTTCCGTAAGAGCATGAAAGCGCAGGCGGAAAAAGCCGGTGTCAAATTGACGCCGCTGGTGTTCGTCATGAAAGCCGTGGTCAAAGCCTTGCAGGAGTTCCCGAACTTCAACGCTTCTTTATCGCCGGACGGTCAGTCCATTATCAAGAAGCATTATTACAACATCGGTGTCGCGGTCGATACGCCGAACGGCTTGGTCGTTCCGGTGGTGCGCGATGTCGATCAAAAAGGCATCTTCGATTTGTCCAAAGACCTGATGGAACTGTCCGCCAAAGCGCGTGACGGCAAACTGACCCCGGCGGATATGTCCGGCGGCTGTTTCACCATTTCCAGCTTGGGCGGCATCGGCGGCACGCAATTCACGCCCATCGTCAATGCACCGGAAGTCGCCATTATGGGCTTGTCCAAAGCCAAGATGCAACCGGTCTGGAACGGTGCAGAATTCGAACCACGTTTGGTGATGCCGTTCAGCGTGTCTTACGACCACCGCGTGATCGACGGCGCGGAAGGCGTGCGCTTCACCACCACCGTTAGCCAATACCTGACCGATCTACGTCAGTTAATTCTGTAATTGGGAGAGATGTATGAGTAAAGTAATCGATATACTGATTCCCGATATCGGTGATTTCGCTGAGGTAGAGGTGATCGAAGTGCTCGTCGCCGCCGGGGACGAAGTCATTCAGGACGATTCCCTGCTGACGTTGGAATCCGACAAAGCGACGATGGAAATTCCCGCGCCTTACGCGGGTAAGATCACCGAAATCCTGATCAATGTCGGTGACAAGGTCAAGGAAGGTTCCGTGGTCGGTAAAATCGAAATCGCCGACGAAGAAACCGTTTCCTCCAATGTTGAACAAAGCGTGACACCGGACGAAACGCCTAAAGAAGCACCGGAAGCGCCAACGGCCGTCGCCGCCAGCGATTTGCCGGAGGCCGACATTCAGTGCGACGTCTTGGTGCTGGGTTCCGGCCCGGGCGGCTATACCGCCGCTTTCCGTGCCGCAGACCTGGGCAAAAACGTGGTGATGATCGAGCGTTATTCTTCCATCGGCGGTGTCTGTTTGAACGTCGGGTGTATCCCATCCAAAGCCTTGTTGCACATGTCCGTGGTGTTGAATGAAACCCGCGAAATGGGCGCACACGGCATCACCTTCGCCGAGCCGGAAATCGACCTCAACAAAATGCGCGATTACAAAGATTCCGTGATCGGCAAGTTGACCGGTGGCTTGGCAGGCCTGGCGAAAGCGCGTAATGTGCAAGTGGTGCAAGGTTACGGCAAATTCAGCTCCGCCAACACCGTGACGGTCGAACTGGCCGAGGGTGGCACCCAAACCATCGCGTTTGAAAACGCCATTATCGCCGCCGGTTCCCGCGTGGTGAAACTGCCGTTTATTCCGCATGACGACCCGCGCGTGATGGACTCCACCGATGCGCTGGAACTGGAAGAAGTGCCGAATCGCATGTTGGTCATCGGCGGCGGCATCATCGGGCTGGAAATGGCGCAAGTGTACGATTCTCTGGGGGCGAATGTCACCATTGTCGAATTGGCCGATAACATCATTCCCGGCGCGGATAAAGACATCGTTCGTCCCTTGTTAAAACGCATTAAAGACAAATACGAAAACATCTACCTCGGTTCCAAGGTCACCCATGTGGACGCCACGGACGCAGGCCTGGTGGTTTCGTTCGAAGGCAAAAACTGCCCGGAAACCGATACCTTTGACCGCATTCTGGTCGCCGTCGGTCGTGCGCCGAACGGCAAGTTGATTGACGCCGAAAAAGCCGGTGTCGCCGTCAACGACCGGGGCTTTATCGAAGTGGACGAGCGCCAGAAAACCAATGTGGATCACATCTACGCCATTGGCGACATTGTCGGGCAACCGATGCTGGCGCACAAAGCCGTGCATGAAGGCAAAGTGGCGGCGGAAGTGATTGCCGGTATGCCATCTGCTTTCACGCCAATGGGCATTCCATCCGTCGCCTACACCGACCCGGAAGTCGCTTGGGCGGGTAAAACCGAAGACGAATTGAAAGCTGAAGGCATTGAATACGAAAAAGGCGCTTTCCCTTGGGCGGCGTCGGGTCGCAGCTTGAGCCTAGGGCGTGACGAAGGCCTAACCAAAGCCTTGTTCTGTGCCGAAACGCATCGTCTACTCGGTTGCGGCATTGTCGGCCCGAACGCCGGTGAACTGGTCGCCGAAGCCATGCTCGCCATCGAAATGGGCGCCGACATGCAAGACATCGGTCTCACCATCCATCCGCACCCAACACTGTCAGAAACGCTTTGTTTCGCAGCCGAGATGGCGGAAGGGACGATTACCGACTTGATGCCACCGAAAAAGAAATAACTTAAAGTGTTTAAAAACAACCAGGCCTGGTTGTTTTTAATAGGTTGAGTCTATTTTGATACGAAAAACCGCGACTTTAGTTAGCGGTTTTTTTAACTCTAACTTATCCAATTAACAAGGTCGGTTGTTGCCTGTGTTCTTTAAATCAGTTTATGGCTCAAATCGGTGACGTAATGGGTCTTGTTTGTGATTGAGAATACGGTAAACCAATAGAATTCTTTCTGTATGAGAAAAATAGATGGAGTGGTATTGATAGACAAAGCGTTTTAAGCCAGTCTTTATTTTGTCCTGATGGGTTCCAAGTTCTGGATATTGGCACAAAGTCTCTAGCGTGGAGGATAAGCCTTGATAATAGATTTCAGCTTGAGCAAGGCCGAAGTTTTCCAAAGTGTATTCAGCAATATGTGCCAGATCACTTTCTGCGGATTGAGTGAGTTGAATAGATAGCATGGCGGCTAGACAGACTGTTTTGCCAAGACATCATGCCAGATTTCACTTGGAGTTTTTGAACTCATGCCAGATTCTTCAGCAGTTTGGATCATCGTTTTTAGTTTTTGCTCAGCTTGATTTCGCTCCATTTCTTGCCGAATGACGCTGCGAATATATTCTGAATCATTACCATACAAGCCTTGTTCGACTTGGTTTTTAATCCAAACATCTTGCTGTTCAGTCACCGTAATGGTTTTGCGTAACATCGAGAAAATCTCCTTGATGATCAATGTATGAAAATATCATACCCTTGGTGATTGGATGCTTCAATATTTAAATCAAAGTGTTTTGTTATACAATTTAGGAAATTGATGAATCCAGAGAACTTAAAGAAACGTAGTAAACGTTACCATGCCTTGGCCGTCAGTTCGGCTGTGGAGCGCATGACTTTTCGAATGCGGCATAAGC
>NZ_JBNGDN010000018.1:19113-26968 GCF_049975065.1 Hydrogenovibrio sp. | reverse complement strand
TCGACCACGGCGGTGCGAACCCCTAAGGAGGCTTGCTTCTCGGCAGTTAACTCAAGGCCAGAACCGCTGACTGAAGCCGCAAATAAGGCGGCACTGGCGGTCAAGCAATAAGCGATGACAGACCGAGCAGCGCGAGTGGCGGCACGAGACTTCATAAACAGGGGGGTAACGGCTTTCATGGTAGACGGACTCCAAGGGCTTGGTTGAGGTTGGCGATGGCTTCTAGGCGTTCGAGCTTGGCCATTTCATCATTGAGTTGATCGTCAAAGTATTGCTGCTTCATTTGCAACAGATTTTGGATGGAGGTTTCCCCCTGACGGTAGGCGGATTGCGCCAATTGCATGGCCTGCTGCGCCAGTTTTCGTTGCTCGGCGGCCAGTGTTTGTCCGATTTCGGCCGCTTTTAAGGTTTCACGTGCTTCAAATTGTCTTTTACGCAGCTGTTGCAGCGCCTCGGTGATGGCGATTTGCGCTTGTGAAAGTTGCTGGCGCTGTGCCGCAATTTGGGTGGCGGCCATCGGGTTTTCGCCGATGGGTAAGCGAACTTCGGCAATTAAGATGTTGTTATCCGATGTTTGGTCGTCTCGTTCGTTTTTAACCGCCAAATAGACGTTTGGTTGGCTGAGACGACTGGCTTTGGCCAGCGCCAGTCTGGCCATTTCCGTTTGCTGTTGGGCTTGAAGCCATTCAATGTCTGGGTGGGATTCGAGTGTTGGCGCAGGCTGGGCGACGACCTCAGCGATTGGGTCGGGTAATTCGGTGGTGTCGGTCCATGCCTGATACTGCTGCAGCGCCATGCGATGTTCGGCCGTGAGTTGCGCCAGACGTTTTTGAGCCTGGTTGAGCGATTTTTGCGCCAGCAGTAAATCGAATTGAGGGCGGTCGCCTGCCACCACCCCTTGCTGAATCAAGGCCACCAGCGCTTGGGTTTGTTGCAGGTCTTCGCGAGCAAACTGTAATTTGACCGTCGTTTGTGTGGTGCTCCAGACCAACTGACGTAATTTTTCTGAAGCCATGAGCGCCAATCGCGCTTGCACGGTTTGAGATTGATGCTGGTAGCCGCGACCGATGGCGTTTTGGTGTTTGGATTGTTCTGGCCACCAAACCGGAAAGGAGGCACCGCCTTCCCAAGACTGAAAGCCCTGGTCGCCGGTCAAGGCATCGTTTTCGTGTTTTAGGTTGAGTTCGACTTCACCGGGAATCCAGCTGTCTGCGGCCAGACGGTTAGCGTCCGACAAGCCTTGATAGTCTTGCAGCGTTTGCATTTGCGGAAGTTTGGCGATGACGTTGGGCAGGAGTGCTTGATACGTTATGCTCCAGCTTGAGGCGGAATAGGCGCTGAGGACGATCAGTAACCAAAAGGCTTTCATTTCGGTGTGTACTCCTGTTTTACAGATTCAATCAGAGGCACCTCATTATAAAATGAAAGCTGAACCGAAGCTGAAAAGGCGATGGGAATGTCAGCCAAACAGTCTTTTCAAAACAGTTGGCAAGTGGCCAGGCCTGGTGGATTTTCAGTTGTGGTTCAATTAGCCTTAATATTTGAGTTAAATCACAAGAGTCACTTGTAAACCACCGTGTGAGGAGGGCTTGAATTGAATGTGAAGTTGGTAGGCCTCGGTGATTTGTTTGACGATGGACAGGCCAATGCCGTGCCCCGCAATGGTTTCATCCAGACGGTAACCGCGGGTTTGAATGGCTTGCAGTTGGTGTTTGGGAACACCGTTGCCATTGTCTTCAATGCAAATTTTCACAGAGTCAGACGAGGTCTGTTCGATGCGGATAAACACATCGCCGTGACTGAATTTGGCGGCATTGTCCAATAAGTTGCCCAGTAATTCGAAGCCGTCTTCTTTTTCGATGTTTAGGGTGGTGATCGGTTGAACGGGTGAGGCAATATGAAAACGAATGTGGGGATACAATTGCTGCAATGACGTCAGTAAGTCGTTTAAGTGGTCGGTTAACAAAAATGATGGCATGGCTGACGTATGGATGGCCATGCGAGATTTTTGCAGTTCGTTTTCGATGCGGGTGTGGATTTTTTGCACTTGCCCAGTCAAATGTCGTTTGAGTTGAGGAGAAAGGGTCGGGTCTTCGAGATACTGGTAAAGTAAATTGAGCGGTGTTTTCAAGCTATGCGCTAAGTTGGCGTTGGATTGCCGTGATTTTTGTAACTGGGCGTTGGCGCTGAGAATCGCTTGGTTGAGGCTTAACGTCAGTTGCGTTACCTCCGATGGATAGTCTTCTGGATTCAGTTGCGTCACCCGTCCTTTCTGCAGATCCGCCAGAGCGGACTGCATCGGTTCGAGTCGTTTGAAACTTTTTCGTAACAGGTAGCGCTGACTGAGATAAAGCACTGCGAGTGTCAGAATCGCAAATAGCCCCACCAAAGTGTCAAATACGGCCAACGTTCGCTGAATCGGGGTGTGGTCTTCAGCGACGTAAAGGGTGATGGAGTCCGTTGGGTCGTCTGGCCGCGTGGTGTGGAAACGGCGAACCAGAATGGTGCCTTCAATCGGTCCTTGTGTTTCATAATGGCTAAGGGTGCCGGAGTGGTTTCTTAATGCGAACGAGAAATTGTCCAGAGACGGTGACTTGACCGTGCGATCGTTGTAGGTCAGCACAAAGTAGTGACCTGAATTTGGCTGACTGTAAATGGGAGAGATGGCATGGTAATCCACTTGAATATCGACCGCGCCTGTGTCGTTTTTCGAGACGATTAGGTGTTGGGTAATGGACTGGGTGTCGTGCTCCAGTCGGGTCAGAATGTAGTCTTCCGTTAAGTGATGAATGGTGGTCACCGACAGCCACCAAAACAGGGTAAATACCAGCGAAAGGCTGAAGGCCAGAGAAAGATTGAGTTGTTTTTCAATGGAGGTCATGGCGTTGTCGTTGTCCCGACAAAGCGGTAACCCTGACCTCGCAGGGTTTCAATGGCGGATTTTCCCAGATATTGCCGAAGCCTGCGAATATAGACTTCAATGACATTGCTTTCCGGTTCATGGGTGTGATCGCCGAGTCGTTGCAGCAATTGGCTTTTTGAAAAAACGCGGAAAGGTTGGCTGAAAAACGTTTTTAACAAGGTGAACTCCGCTTTGGTTAAGCGAATGGTTTTGTCGCCTACGGTCAGTTGACGAAGGTTGAGATCCAGCTGCAGCCCGTCAAGGTGTAAAATCGACTGTTGAACTTCTGCCGGACGTTTCAATAACACCTGAATTCGCACCAGTAGCTCTTCAAAATGAAAGGGCTTGCCCAGATAGTCGTCGGCCCCTTTTTTCAACCCCTCAACCCGTTCTTGCCAAGTATTGCGAGCGGTTAAAATCAAAATCGGCAGGTTGTTTTTCGCCATGCGAAGGTCTTCCAGCACCGCCAGCCCTGACTTGTGCGGAAGACCGAGGTCGAGAATCATCAGGTCGTAGTCATACTCGGACAGCATAAAATCGGCTTCTCGTCCATCCCGTGCCACATCGACAATGTACCCCGCCGCTTTGAGTTTCGTGGTCAGGTTTTTGACCAGGCCTGGCTCATCTTCAACCAGCAGGAGTTTTTCCATGAAGAGGGTCTCATTGGTTTTTTGGGTTGTTTGGTTGGGGTTGTTAGGGGGTATTCGAAGTAACTAGGGTATTCTATCGGTTTAGGGCGTGGATTGGCAAATGGTGGATTTGACCGCGTTCAATGCGCCAGCAGCGGGCGGTTTCCGGGTTGAGGATGGGAATCAGTTCGGCGGCGGTGCTGGTGAGAATGTGCTGTATATTAAGGGTTTCCAACAGTTGCAACAGGGTGTTACGGTGCTGGGCATCCAGCTCGGCGGGGAGGTCGTCAATCAACATAATGACCGATTGATGGCTCTGCTGTTCATACAGACTTGCCTGCGCCAGCAGCAGGGCGCAGACAAACAGTTTCTGTTGCCCGCGCGATAAAGCGAGCATAGCCTCCTGGCCGTCAAATCGAAATTTGATGTCGGCGCGGTGGCTACCGTATTGCGTGTGCCCCTGTTGCGCGTCTTTGGGGTATTGGGCGGCCAGCAGTTTGGCGAAGCTGTCGCTGTTTTTAGGCCAGCCTGCGGCGTAATGGCTGACAGGCGGTGTTTTCAGCTCCGGCATTAACGCTTGGCAGAAGGTGATCAGGTAAGGGGTCAGGGCGTCAATATAATGTCGCCGGTGCTGGTCAATCTGTTCGGCGGTGTCGATGAGTTGAGCGTCCCACAGTTGCGTCTGCTCAGCCGGTAGTTTACGTTTTAAGGCGTGATTACGCTGTTTGAGCGACCGTTGATAGGTGCGCCACAGCGGAAAAAAATCGGCTTGATGGTGAAAACAACCCCAGTCAATAAATTGCCGGCGGGCTTTAGGGCCTTCTTCCAGAAGGCGGTGGCTTTCGGGGGTGAGTAATTGCACGGGCAGGCGTGCGGCCATTTCCGCTTGATTGCGCAGAACCTCGCCGTTCAGTTTGGCCGTGACCTTGTCTGCCGAGCGTGCCAGACCAGCCTTGTGGGTGTTGCGCCCCTCCAAAATCTCGCAAAACAGCACCAGCTCCGGCTGCTGGTGCTGTATCAAGTGTTGCGGTTTGGCGGTGCGAAAAGAGCGTCCCGAGGCCAGCACCCAAATGGCTTCGATTAAAGCGCTTTTTCCGGCGGCGTTGTCGCCAACGATCAAGTTCAGTCCTTCACCAAAGGTTAGGCAGGCCTGGTCGATATTACGAAAATGACTGAGCTGTAATTGCTGAATTTTCGACACGATTCACGCTCGTGAAAAAGGGGATTGGAACAAGGGGGGCAATAAGATTTGTCCGGCGTCGGGTGACGACGCCGGTCGGAAATAAGACTAAAGGCGCATGGGCATAATGACATGCTGACAATGGCAGCTTTCGGTTTGAATATCCACCATGCAGCTGCTGTTGGCGTCTTTCATACACAGGGTGACGCTTTCTTCGTGCATGGCATTCAACACGTCCAGCAGGTAATTGACATTGAAGCCAATTTCCATTTCCGTGCCGTTGTAATCAATGGCCATGTCTTCGTGGGATTCGTCCTGCTCCGAGTTATGGGTGTGGACGGCGAGCAGGTTTTGTGTCAGTGCCAAACGCACGCCTTTGAATTTGTCGTTTGACAGAATGGCGGCACGTTGCAGCAGGTTGCGCAGTTGTGCACGGTCGGTTTGCACCAGCTGGTCGTTATGTTGCGGTAACACCCGTTTAAAATCGGGGAAGCGACCGTCTACCAGTTTACAAGTGAAAACGGTGTTTTCAAGTTGCACGGTCAGGTAGTTTTTGGCAAACGAAACGCGGATCAGTGAATCGTTATCGGCCACCAGTTTTTGCAACTCCAGCACCCCCTTACGCGGCAGAATCGCCTGGGTGGCGGCCAGCCCTTCGGTTTCTAGCAGGGTGGCGCAGGTGGATAGACGGTGACCGTCGGTGGCCACCACACGCAAGGTTTGTTGGTTGATGTCGAATAACATGCCGTTCAGATAAAAGCGAACGTCCTGGGTCGCCATGGCGAAGGTGGTGTTGTGAATCAGTTGTTTAAGTCGACCTTGCGCAATATCGAATGTCAGTTCAACCTGGGTCAAATCAATGGTCGGAAAGTCGTCTGCAGGCAGGCTGGAGAGTTTAAACCGCGAGCGCCCGGCGGTGAGTTCACAACGCATTTCGTCAAACGACAGTGAGACGGTCAAGCCGTCCGGCAGTGAGCGAACAATGCTGATCAGTTTGATGGCGGGCAGGGTGATGTCGAAGTCGCCGCTGCTGCTTTCCAGTTCAGTGGTCGCGCGGGTCTCGATTTCCAAATCGGACGCCGTGAGGGTGAGGCGATTTTGACTCACTTGAAACAGGATATTGGCCAAAATGGGCATGGTATGGCGTTTTTCGATCACCCCACCGACGGTTTGCAGGGCATGTAATAGGTTTTCGCGGGAAAGACTGATTTTCATCTTAATTCCTAATCCATTAATCAATATAAAGTGGGTCAGATCCTAACCCGAAATTTACCTTGGGTGCTTCGATTCAAAAATCTGCATCGACCTTGCCGGGTTCTTCGGGCGTCGTTTGCGCGCTTGAAGGTCGCGACGCACCCTTGGCGAAAACACGCCAGTGCACAGGGTTGTCATTATGCCAAGATTTCAGGCATTTATACACCGCCGCACCGAAAATTTTTGTCGTTTAATCAATTGGTCATAATTCGTATCAAGGTGTTAAAGTCCTCTTCGATCCGATGATCGGTTTCCATGAGTTCTTTTATTTTGCGCACGGCGTGTAGCACCGTGGTATGGTCGCGCCCGCCAAAGGCATCGCCGATTTCCGGCAAACTGTGGTTGGTCAGTTCCTTGGCAATGGCCATGGCCACTTGTCGTGGACGGGCGATATTGCGGGTGCGGCGCTTGGACAGAATGTCGGCGACGCGAATTTTGTAGTAATCGGCGACGGTTTTTTGGATGTTTTCCAGCGTGATCATTTTTTGCTGTAAGGCAAGCTGGTCTTTGAGCGCTTCTTTGGCGAGTTCAACCGTGACCATCTGTTGGGTAAATTGCGCAAAGGCACCCACGCGTTTCAGTGCCCCTTCCAGATCACGCACATTGCCCCGCAGGCGTTTGGCGATGAAAAAGGCCACTTCGTCCGGCATCAGAAAACCGAATTCACTGGCCTTTTTCATTAGAATCGCCACGCGCATTTCAAATTCCGGCGGCTCGACCGCGATGGTCAAGCCCCAGCCAAAGCGTGATTTAAGCCGGTCTTCCAAGCCGTCCACTTCCTTGGGAAAACGGTCGCTGGTCAAAATAATCTGCTTATTGCCTTCCAGTAGGGTATTGAAGGTGTGGAAAAACTCTTCTTGCGATTGTTCTTTTTTGGCAAAAAACTGAATGTCATCGATCAGCAGGGTATCCAGCGAGCGGTAGAAGCGTTTGAATTCTTCAATTTTATTGTGACGCAGCGCATTGACCATATCCGCCACAAAGCGTTCGGAATGCAGGTAAACGACACGCGCTTTTGGATTGCGTCGCATTAAATCGTTGCCGATGGCGTGCATCAGGTGGGTTTTGCCCAGCCCGCTGCCACCGTAGATAAAGAAAGGGTTGTAGCTGCCGCCGGGGTTGTCGGCCACTTGGCGTGCGGCGGCGGCAGCGAGCTGGTTGGCTTTCCCTTCGACAAAATTATCGAAAACGAAATGGGCATTGAGATTGTGCTTGATGGTTTTTGCCGGGGTGTCGTGCGCTGGCATGGCGGGTGCATTCGGCTGAGACGCGGGCGGGTCGATGCGTGTGGGTGCATCCGACGCAGTGGCGCTGGCGGAATGGCTGTTCGCAAACGTTTCGGTGGCCTGGTCGAAGGTGTCCAGCGCATAATCGCCGACTTCAACGGTGACCGTCGGCGTGCCGGTCGGTGCCACCAGCGAAACCGCCGCTTTGATTTCGGGCAACAATTTTTTATTGACCCAGTCCAAAATAAACCCCGAAGGCGCAATCAGGCGAATACGGGAGGCGTCTTCCACCGCCTCCAGCGGATTGATCCAGGTCTGCATCTGCTGGTCGTTCAGAACAGCTTCCAGTTGTTTTAAAACTTGTGGCCAAAGCGATGTTGTCAAAACGAATCCTCGTCTCCAGTCGAACAGCCTGATAGAGGGCATTGTTTTCGACGGAGGTTGTGTATTGTGTAAATAGGGTAAGCCGTGGAAGTTGACTTGAAAAGCAGGCGGAATTATACCTGTGAATAAGGTTGAAAAACAGCCTGAGCCTGTGGATAACTTGTTATAAAACAGTGTGGATAAGTAGGGTGCTAATGGAATTATCTCGCTGAAAAATCGAGTGTTTTTCGGCATTGGAAAATAATTGATAAAATAATTTTAGCAGCCGATTAGCTTAACC
>NZ_JBNGDN010000018.1:0-19013 GCF_049975065.1 Hydrogenovibrio sp. | reverse complement strand
TGGGTTAGAACCAGATCATCTTAATGGCAAGGCCAATCAGTAACAGGCCGAATACGCGTTTCAGTTGGTGTACCGGCAGTTTGTGGGTTAGGGAGGCACCGAAGGGTACGACGAGAAAACTGGCAATGACGATGCCGAAAAACGCCGGCCAGTAGATGTAGCCAGTGGCGTACTCGGGCAATTGGGTGGCATTCCAGCCAGCGACAAGAAACCCCAGCGTTCCGGCGGCGGCCACCGGCAGACTGCAGGCGGCGGAGGTGGCGATGGCTTGGCGCACCGTCACATTGTGCCACACCAGATAGGGCGTGTTGAGCGCGCCACCACCGATGCCGACCAGTGAGGACAGCGCACCGATAAGGGTGCCGGCTGTGGTGCGTCCCACCAGGCCTGGCAATTCTCGGTTGGGGCTGGGTTGGATGTTCAGCAGCATTTGCAGAGCAATGGCGATTTCAATCACCGCGAAAATCTGCGCCAACATACTGGCATTGAAGTATTGCGAAATCCAGCCGCCTAAAAAACCGCCCACCAGAATCCCCGGCGTGAGGCTTTTGACAATGTCCCAGCGAATGGCCTTGTGCTTTTGATGGGCGCGGGTGGAGGCGATGGCGGTAATGAGGATGGTCGCCATAGAGGTGCCAATGGCCAAATGCACTAAATGCGGGGTGTCGAGAAAATGCAGGAACACCGATGACAGTATCGGAATAATGATCAGTCCGCCGCCAATACCAAGCAGTCCGGCAAAAAAGCCTGCGACAATACCGGTCAACACATAAATAAGCAGTTCTATTAACATAAAATGGGACTGTTGAAATTAGAAGGACTGCACTATAGCACAAACAGATGTCATGTCCGTGACAAATAGCGGCAGCGGCAGATGTGTTGGGGTAAAGTGGTTGTGATCCGGGTTTGGATAAAAAAATGGAATAGTGGTTGTTTTTTAATGGCGTTTGATTATAATGCCCGATTCTTTCGAAAGAAGTAATTTTTCAGGGCCTTTGTGTGCAAAGGTCTCTTTTAATAGGATCGACATCATGAAACGTACATTTCAACCCAGTGTTATCAAACGCGCTCGTACGCATGGTTTCCGTGCTCGCATGGCAACCAAAAACGGTCGCAAGGTTTTAGCCGCTCGTCGTGCCAAAGGACGTAAGCGTCTGGCTGTGTAATCATTGTTTCAATGATTCAGCAGAACCCACAAAATTCTGATGCGTCGGGTTCGCGCTTATTTGAGGACACTGTTTCTGAGAGTAAGCTGGAACCGACCCATCACGATTTCCAGTTCCAATTCCCCAAGTCACTCCGACTGCTCAGTCCCAAGCAATTCCAGCAGGTATTCGCCCAGGCTGAAAAATTCTCTAACCGTCATTGGACGTTTATCGTGCGTCCCAATCATCTCACCATTCCGCGAATGGGTTTGGCGATCGCCAAAAAACAACTGATCAAAGCCGTTTGGCGTAATCGGGTAAAAAGATTGGCGCGGGAGACATTTCGTCAACATAAACAGGCCGTAAGCGGATATGATATTGTGGTTTTGGGGCGTAGAGGGATGCAGGACGTGGACAACGACGTTTTGATCAAAAGCTTTGAGCACTTGATTCGTAAAGTTAAGCAGAGTGGCCTCAAGCGCAGTGAATAATTAAGTTTAAACGGGTGCTCAAATTTAAGCAAAGCACTCTTTAGCCCGAATGATTGACAATCAGGAAACGACGGATGAATATGAAATCTTTCTGGTGGCTGGCATTGGCCTTCACCCTGTTATGGATTTGGTTGGAGTGGATGCAGTTTACCGGCCAGGCGGCGCAAAAGGCGCAAACCACTCAGTCAACTTCTGTAGAAACTGCTTCTGAACCTGCGCAAAACGCAAGGGTGCCCGGTGGAGAGGATGTGCCTGTGGCACAATCCACCATTCAGGAAGTGCCACAAGCCAAAGAAGTCATTCAATCCGGTCAGCGCATTCAGGTGAAAACCGATGTGTTGGAAATTGTCATCGACACCCAGGGCGGTGACATTCGTGACGTGAAGCTGCTGCAATACGCCGCCACCCAAGATCGTGATCAACCCTTTCACCTGATGGGCGATGAAGGGCCGATGATGTACATCGCCCAAAACGGCATTGCCCTGCCACCGAAAGCGACCTGGCCGGCTCCGAATCATAATGCCCTCTATCAAGCTTCTCAGTCACGCTATGACATGACCGGTGATATTCTAGAAGTGCCGCTGACTTGGAAAAAGGACGGTGTTGAGGTCACAAAAATCTACCGCTTCAAAAAAGGTGAATACCAGATTGAGGTGGATATGAAGGTCACCAACCACACTCAGTCGGATTGGACAGGTGCCCTCTATTCTCAACTGGTTCGCAATACCTATGATCCCGATCACAATGCCTTGATGTACACCTACACCGGTCCGGTGTTGTACAACGGTCATGCGGAAAGCAAATACGTCAAGCACTCCTTTGACGATTTGCAGACCAAGCCGGTGAACAATGTACCGGTCGAAGGCGGCTGGGCGGCGATGATTCAGCATTACTTTATGTCGGCCGTCATTCCGAGTCAGCAGAGTCAGAATATTTTCTACGCTCGCCCGAAAGGCACCACCGGTGAGTATGTGACCGGGGTGATGGAACCGATGGTAACGGTGGAGCCGGGTCAAACCGGTGATTTGAAAACCGAATTGTACATCGGGCCGATTATTCAGGATAAGCTGGAGAAGATTGCGCCAGGCCTGGAATTAACGGTGGATTACGGTGTCTTGACCATTATTGCCGAACCGATTTTCTGGGTGCTGGAAAAAATCCACGCGCTGGTCGGCAACTGGGGTTGGTCGATAATTCTGTTGACGATTCTCATCAAGCTGCTGTTCTATAAACTGTCGGAAACCTCTTATCGTTCCATGGCGCGTTTGAAGAAATTCCAGCCGAAGCTGCAACAGCTGAAAGAAAATTACGGCGACGATAAGGTGATTTTCCAGCAGAAGCTGATGAAGCTGTATAAAGAAGAGAAAATTAACCCACTGGGTGGCTGTCTGCCTATTTTGGTGCAGATGCCGGTGTTTATCGCGCTTTACTGGGTATTGCTCTACTCAGCGGAAATGCGCCAAGCCCCTTGGATTCTGTGGATTCAGGATTTGTCGGCCAAAGACCCCTATTATATTCTGCCGATTCTGATGGGGATTTCCATGTGGGTGCAGCAGAAACTGAATCCGTCGGCGATGATGGACGAAATGCAGCAGAAGGTGTTAAAAGCCTTGCCGTTTATCTTCACCATTTTCTTTATGTTCTTCCCGGCCGGTCTGGTGCTTTACTGGGTGGTCAACAACATTCTGTCGGTCGCGCAGCAATGGTACATCACCAAGAAAATCGAATCCGGTGAAGAGAAATAGTTTTAGAGGAAAACCAGATGCAATTAACCTATGAAAAACCGGGCAAAGATCATCCGAAATACGGTCAAGTGGACTGGCTGGTAATGGATGGCACCACGCCAATCTGCTACAAAACGCCAACCGGCTATCAACCGTTGGAGGGCGGCGCAGTGCAAACGGCCTCCCCCGCAGCGTCCGTGGACACCCAGCCGTTGTATGTGCTGTCGTTTAAGGTGAATGACGAAGCCGAAGAAATGACGTTTAAGTCGAAAAAGAAACTCGATAAAACGGTGGCCAAATTGAGTGAAAAACCGTTTGTGACCGATTTGCAGACCACCACCTATCATGTGGTCGCCGGTTAAGTTTCAATCGGTAATGGGGGAAATGAACCCACCCTCATCTTATTGAACGCCCGTTAGCATGACGGGCGTTTTGCATTCAGGAGTGCCGCTTGTGACGGAAACAGAGACAGCATTGGTATCCGGACGCAGCATTGCCGCCGTGGCCACCGCGCCGGGACGCGGTGGCGTGGGCATTGTGCGTGTGTCCGGCCCGCAGTGCCGCGGTATGGCGGAAGCAATACTCGGGTTTGTGCCGAAACCGCGTTATGCCCATTACGGTCCGTTTTACGGGGCGGAAGGCGAGGTATTGGATCAAGGCATCGCATTGTTTTTTCCAGGCCCCAATTCTTTTACCGGTGAAGACGTTCTGGAATTGCAAGGGCACGGCGGGCCGATCATTCTGCAATGGTTGTTGGAGAGAGTGGTGCAACTCGGGGCGCGGTTGGCGGAACCGGGCGAGTTTTCCAAACAGGCGTTCTTGAACGATAAACTGGATTTGGCGCAGGCCGAAGCGATGGCCGATTTGATTGACGCCAGCTCGCAGCAGGCGGCCAAGTCAGCGTTAAAGTCTTTGCAGGGTGAGTTTTCCAAACAGGTCAACGAACTGGTCGAAGAGCTGATTCAGTTGCGCATTTACGTGGAGGCCGCCATCGACTTTCCGGAAGAGGAAATCGATTTTCTGTCCGATGGCAAAGTGGCTGGGGAATTACAGCATATTCTCGATCGGTTGCACCAAGTGTTGGCGTCGGCGCAACAAGGGGTGTTGTTGCGGGAAGGGATGTCGGTGGTGATTTTGGGGCGCCCGAATGCCGGTAAATCCAGCTTGTTGAATGCCCTGTCCGGCCGCGAATCGGCGATTGTGACCGACATCGCCGGCACCACGCGCGACATCGTCAAAGAAGAAATCCAAATCGACGGCATGCCGTTGCATGTGCTGGACACCGCCGGGTTGCGCGAAGCGACCGATGCGGTGGAGCAAATCGGTATTCAGCGCGCCTGGGCGGCCATTGAAGAGGCCGATCGGATTTTGGTGGTGGTGCAGGCCAAGGAAAGCATCCACCCCGAAGACCGGGCGATTTTGACGCGGATGCCGTCTCATATTCCGGTGACCCTGATTCACAATAAAATCGACTTGATTGAAAAATCGCCAGGCCTGGACGAATCCGGTGTAATGACGGAAATCTGGCTGTCGGCCAAGCATCAGCTTGGGCTGGACTTGCTCAAGCAACATTTGAAAACCCAAATGGGGTATGCACAAACCCAGGAAGGTGTGTTTATGGCGCGTAAACGTCATCTGGATGCTTTGAATCGGGCCTTGGAATTCGTACAAACCGGCCAACAGCAGTTGGAAGCCTATGCTGCCGGGGAATTGCTGGCGGAGGATTTACGTCAGGCGCAGCAGGCGCTGTCGGAAATCACCGGGCAATTTACTTCGGACGATTTGTTGGGACGAATTTTTACCTCTTTTTGCATCGGCAAATAATTCGGAGAGCGCGACAGTGGTGACCTTGATGAACTGGCTGTTCGGATGGTTCGGCTATGAATGGGTGCGTGATCATCGTCCTTATCAACGTGACTGCGCCGACAATGAGCTGGATGACGGCTGGGACGACCTTTACGAACAGAATCCACGTTATCGGCTGCGCAAAAAACGCCCCCGAAACGACCATTGATTTTTACTCAGGAGCCGCATCATCATGTCGGACACAAAAATTCCATTGGAATACAAAGTCACGGTTGAAAAGCGTGCCATCAAACTGGTGATGCTCGGCGATGTTTTGCTGGCGGTGCTGGGGCTGAGCTTTTTCTACCTGACCGATTCGCTGGCGATTTTAATGGATGGGGTTTATCCATTCATTGATTTACTGGCCGGGCTTTTGACCCTGCGCGTGGTCAGCCTGATGGCGCAGCAGGCCAGTCAGGCGCAGCCTTTTGGCTATGCCATTTTTGAACCGGTGCTGAATTTCATTAAGGGTGTGCTGATATTGCTGGTCATTCTGGTGGCCTTTTACGCTTCGGTGGAAGCCATTTTGCACGGTGGCCGTCACATCGATGCCCACATCGCCGTGTATTATTCGGTGATTTCATCGGTGCTGGGGTTTGCCATGGCGTATGGTCTGTATCGCATGAACCAGACGGCACAGTCGTCATTGATTCATGTGGATCTGCAAGGCTGGTTGACCGGTGGGGTGCTCAGTATTGCCGTTGGTTTATCGTTTGGGGTCGCCATCTGGATGGAAGCCATCGGCCATGAAGAATGGGTGCCTTACACCGACCCGGTGGTGATTCTGATTCTGATCGTCTTGATGTTGCCGATTCCGCTCAAGATTCTCAAGGAAAACGGCCTGCAGATTATCGGCCGCACCGATGACGATCGCATCACCGATTTTTTGAAGACGCAGGTGCATCAGGTGTTCGATGCCGTCGCCTATCTGGATATTAAAATCCGCTATCTTCAAGCGGGGCGAATGATGTACGTGCAGGTGTACCTGCAGTTGGACGAACAGGCGCGTTTCGACTTGCACCAGCAGGACGATTATCGTGATCGTCTGTATCACCATCTCAAACAAACTTACGATTATCTGTCGTTGGATGTCATCTACACCGCCCAGCCGATTTGGGTGATGCGCAGCATCGGAGAAGAGCACGCCGAGCCATTGAAAACCGAAAACTGACCAGGCCTGGTCGAAAGGCCAAGTCACGAGAGAAACCCCTGCATGTCCTATCCTGTTCCCGCAGCACTGAACTGCGCCGAAATAGAAATCAAAAAAAGCCGTTTTATCGCCTATGCCAAAGGCATTCAGGATCGTGTGGAAGGCATGGCGTGGTTGGCGGAACTGAAAGCGCAGTACCCGGATGCCCGCCACCATTGCTGGGCGTATCTGCTGGGCAACCCGCACTGTGCCAGCAATGCCGGCATGGGCGATGACGGCGAGCCGTCCGGCACCGCCGGGAAACCGATTCTGAATGTGCTGCAACACAAGGGTGTCGGCGACATTATGATTGTGGTGGTGCGCTATTTCGGTGGCGTGAAACTGGGGGCAGGCGGTCTGACACGTGCCTATGGTCAAGCGGCGCAGGCGGTGATGGAAACCTTATCGGTCACCGAACAGGTGGACATGGCGGTGTGTGATATTCATTGTGATTTCGCGCTGGAGCAGCCGGTGCGCCATCATTTGAGTTTGGTGGACGGGATGGTGTTGTCGGTGGATTACCAGCGTCAGGTCACTCTGCAGGTGCAGTTTCCCGAGCAGGCGCTGGCGGAGTTTCAAGCCAGTATGGCTGCGCTGGGGTGCCAACTGGTTCTGGAATCCGAATCCGAACTTTAACCCGTCTGTCACAGACTTGGGTTAAGATGGGGAGATATAGGTAGCAGGAGTCCGAGTATGACACTATCCGCCTTAGACTGGGCTGAACCGTTTTTTCATAAGACTTCCGATGCCGAGCGGCTGGCACAATTGCAACAGGAAATTCTAACCCTGTTGGATAACGGGCTTGCGCTCGCCAAGTCCAAACATCGGGACGAAAAAGAATCGGTGCATGCCTTGCGCGTACTGTTCAAACACCTGCGAGCTTATTGGCAGCTGGTGCGTTTTGCCGTGCCGCGTCGAACGTTTCAAGCCGCTAAAAAACGAATGCGTCTGACTGGAAAACAACTTTCCACATCCCGTGACCATGATGTGTTGATGGATTCGCTTTTGGATTTACTGGAATCGGTGCCGGACGCGGAAAAAGCCTGTCTGATGGATGTGCTGAAAACCTGGATGAGCGATCCCCCGCCCGCTTCGATTCCGTGGGATAAGGTCATTCAGGCCTTGAAACAGGAACGCCAGGCCTGGCGAAAATTAACACTCGACTTTCAATCCGATACCGCTTTGCAGGATGGCTTGGCCATGACCTTTCGCCGCTGTCACGTCTTAGGCAAACAGGCGGTTAAATCCAGCGATTCCGAATCGCGCCACGCCTGGCGAAAATGGGTGAAATACGCTTATTATCAGCTAAAGCTGTTGCGGCAACTCGGGTTGCGCGGTCAACGCAAACGCATGCAGTGTCTCGACGAACTGGGCGACTGGCTTGGTCGCGAACACGACTGGGTGATTCTGGAAGGGCATTTGCAGACGATGTTAGCGCAGACGGCGCACTGGGAAGTGATTCACTCGGTGTATCAAACGAAAATGGCGGATTTCCGAACCGAAATCGCCGCTTTGCAGCGGCGTTTGGTCAAGTTGTAAGCCGATTACGCGACCGGTAAAAACTCAAAGGGCTCGGCCGGTTGGAATTGGTCGGTGGCATTGCCTGCAAAAATCTCACCGTTTTCGATGGTCAATTTTCGCACGGGTTGCCCTGGGGTCAAGTCAGCCTCTTTTAAGGATACCCAAAAGGTGCTGGGGCGATTGGCGGCGTCAAAGTAGTAAACCCGATTTTTGTGATCCGAGGCGGTGCGCCACAGGGTAGAGGACAGATTGGGCTGATCCGGCGAACTGATGCCAATGGGAACGCTCACCGCACGCTGAACACTCATCACGCTGGCAACGGCCTGATTTTTAAACGACTGCCCTGGCACGCTTTTGATCAGCTTTGAATCAATTGTGCGTGGAATGCTATTGATGAAATATTGGGTGCGGGCAAAACGATCTGCGGCGCTGATGGTGCCCGGTAGAAATTTTCCACCGCCGATGTTTTCCCAATAGGCGTTAATGGCCAGCTGCTGGGCATACGGCGGCGAATTGGTCATTACTGTGTAATCGCGGCTGTGGTGTATGCTCAGTTGGCCGTTAAGATACTCAAAAATGGCGGAGTCGCCACTGGCATCTGAAATGGCTAAGTGCAGTGTGGATGGCGAGCCGTTTGGCAGGGTGGGGCCTTGAATTTGAAAGGTTTCCTTGCGCAGGGCGGCCACCGCTTCCGCGACGGTGGCGAAATTGTCCAAGACGTATTGTGTCCACACAGCGTTGGACATGACGGGGCCTTGCCCATCGGGTTGGCCGTAGTCCGATTCTGCTAAAAAGAGAATATTGGCCACCAAGCCAGCTTCATTCAGGCCGTCGGTGGTGCTAGCATTGTAGCCAGAAGTGATGACGCTGCCGTATTTGGATGTCCAGCTGAAGGAATGTTTTCCGGCGGCACTGTCGCGGGTCATGCCTGCCGGAAACAGCCAGAGGTTGGAGGACATGTCTTCTTTCCAGTCCATATTGCGACCGGTCACAACGATATTGTCATCACCGGTGTAAAGGGATCGTGTACACATAAAAAAGTCCTTTCTTTTGACGAGGGCGTTCTCGAATAAAGCGGCTAAGTTTAACGGTACCTTATCTTATTACATCCTTATTACATCATCCAGTAGATGGTCAGCACCACGCCGACAAAATAAATCAGTAGGGTGAGTTGCAACATACGTTTATTGGCCTCTCGACTGTTGAAGGCTTCAAACGCTGGAAAACGCCGTAAAAAACGAAACCCCAGCCAAAGTATGGCCAATGCCAGAGCGGTTGATAACATACCAGTGATTAATATTGTGAGCACAAGCGAACCTTTCGTATTAAGAAAACCATTCTCGTATAATACTCAAAATATTCCCCCATGTTTTTGAGAAATTTATGACAACGACCGCCAATCAAAGTGCTTTGGGCAAGCAAACGCCTTACTGTCACCGCTATGATCCCAGTTTGCTGTTTCCGGTGCCGCGTCAGGAAAAGCGCGATGAACTGGGCGTTTCCCTCGATGCGTTGCCGTTTTTTGGCCAAGACGTGTGGACGGGGTTTGAGATTTCCTGGCTGAACGACAAGGGCAAACCGCAGGTCGGTTGGGCGCTGTTTTTCTTTCCGGCCTCGTCGCCGTTTCTGATTGAATCGAAATCCTTCAAGCTGTATTTGAATTCATTTAACGGCACCCGTTTTGCGTCGGCCGAAGTGGTCAAGCAGCATTGGATCACCGATTTGTCCCAGGCCTGCGGCGGCGAGGTGTCGGTGCAGCTGTTTGCGTTGGACGAGACGCAAACCTTAATCGGCTCGCCGCCGGGTGATTGCCTGGACAATTTGGACATAGACGTGAGCGATTATCAAGTTCGCCCAGGCCTGTTAAAAACCGCCTCGTCGAAACGGGTGTCGGAAACGCTATACAGTCATTTGCTAAAATCCAACTGTTTGGTCACCGGCCAGCCGGATTGGGGCACGATTGTGATTCGTTACGAGGGGTCGGAGATTCAGCGTGAGGGTCTGCTGAAATATTTGGTGTCGTTTCGTGAGCACAATGAATTCCATGAGCAGTGTGTCGAGCGGGTGTTTATGGATCTGATGCACCATTGCCAACCGGAAAAATTAACCGTCTATGCCCGTTACGTTCGGCGCGGCGGGCTGGATATTAACCCCTATCGTTCGAACTTTGAAACCGAATTCGACTTGCGTCGCTTGGTGCGACAATGACTTTGAACCGATGCGGTGGCGGGATTCGCACTTATCACCAGAAACAGCGTGGTGTTCAATTCCAGCTTGGTGTAAAATTTCTGTCATGAATCATTCCAAGCCTTTCGACGCCCCAGTGCAGACCCACCTAAAGCCACAGGCTTCTGCCTTGACGGTCGCCTATTTTATGCATTCCGGGCTGGAAACCTGTTCGCCGGACACTTCGCTGAAAAGTGTGATTGGTATTTTGAGCCAGAAAAACATCGGTTCCATTCTGATCGAGTCCGACGGGGAGATCGACGGCATCTGGACGCGAACCGATTTACTGCGTCTGGATCTCACCCGGCCTCAGGTCTTGCAAGCACCGATTTCGATGGTGATGAACTCACCGGTCAGTCGCATCCATCAGGATGAGCTGATTTCCTCTGCTACCTATCTGTTCCACAAAAAACACATTCATCATTTGCTTGTGGTGGATTGCGACGAGCGCCCGGTCGGTGTGGTGACGCAGACGGACTTGGTCAATGCCAAAGCCAGCGAGTATTTTCTCGAAGGGGTGTCGATCAGCGAGCTACTGGACGGCCACCTGCACTTTATCGACGCAACGGCGGGCTTGGATGCCGTGCTGGCGATGATGGCGGAAAAGGATGTGGACGCGCTGGTGGTTCAAAAAGGTGATCGGCACGGTATTGTGTCCATGCGCGATCTGCTGAAGTGTTTTTCCGAACGCGACGAATATCTGAAGTTGAGCGTGGCGGACATTGCTTCCTGGCCGTTGATCAGCGTGCCGCACACCCAAAGTTTGGCGTATGTGCGCAATTTTATGATTGAGCGCAATTTTCATCACATCGGCGTGGTGGATGAAGACGACCAGTTAATGGACTTAATCAGTTTTGCCGAACTTCTGCACCGCATTGAAGAAAGCTTTCATTTCCAAACCAGCCTGAGCATCAAAGAAAAAGAGCAGCGCGTACTGGAAGCGGAAACCCTCTACCGTGACTTGTTAAGCATGTCGATGCACGGGGTGTTGATTTATCAGGATGATCGCATCGCTTACGCCAATCACCCACTCTATAAGCTGTTGGGCTATCAAGAATGCGATTTGATGCAGAAGTCGTTAATGGATCTGTTGCCGCCCGTGGAACGAGAAGCCTTCGCTGCGCGTTTGCACGCTTTGGAGCACCAGCATCCGACCTATATCGAGCAGGCGCTGGTCTGTCAGGATGGCGGTCATGTGATGGTGGAGCTGGCGCACAAGCCGATTACCTACCATGCCGAACCGGCGCATCTGGTGATGGTGAATGACCTGACTCAGCACCATGAAAGCGAACGTTTCCGCATGCTGACCCGATCGGTGTTCGACAATGCCGGTGAGGGCATACTGGTGACCGATGCCGATAACCGCTTTGTGCTGGTGAATCGAAAATTTGAAGACATCACCGGTTATGCCTTTGAGGACGTCATGGGGCAAGACCCGGCCATGCTCAGCTCGGGCAAGCAGAACAAAGCCTTTTATGCCGAGATGTGGCAGTCACTGGCGGAAAGCGGAACCTGGCAGGGCGAAATCTGGAATCGCAAGAAAGACGGCACCATTTACCCGGAGTGGCTGACCATCAATGCGGTGAAGAGCCGAGACGGCGAGGTGCTGCACTATGTGGGCCTGATGAACGATTTAAGTCAGCAGAAAGCGACGGAACAGGAAATCAACCGTTTGTCGTTTTACGATATTTTGACCGGCCTGCCGAATGTGTCGCTGTTTAAAAATCGCTTGCAGCAGTCCATCAAAACGTCTTCACGGGAATCCCAGAAGGTCGCATTGCTGATTGTGGACATTGCCCGTTTTAAAATGGTCAACGATGCCGTCGGCTACGAGTACGGTGACAAGCTGCTGAAAGCGGTGGCGCATCGTTTGAGTCAGCTATTGGATACCGAAGATTCGGTGGCGCGGCTGGGTGCCGATAATTTTATGATTCTATTGGAAGCGATTAAAGGCAAAGACGAGGTGGGTACCTTTGCCGACCAGTTGATTGAAGCCTTTATGGCACCCTTTAATATTGACGATCAGGATCAGGTGCTGGACATTAAAATCGGCATTGCCTTGTCCTCTCTGGACGGAGAGGAACCGCTGGATTTGATGAAGTCCGCCGATGAAGCCTTGTATGAGGCCAAAAAACTGCCACACAGCGGCTATGCGTTCCATTCCACCGAATTGACCACCAGCACATCGGAATATTTTTTCTACGAAAAGGCGTTGCGCCAAGGGCTGGAAAACAAAGAGCTGGTGGCCTACTTTCAGCCGCAGATTTCGTTGCGCGACCAGCGCGTGATCGGCGCGGAAGCCCTGGTGCGCTGGCTGCACCCTGAGATGGGCGTGGTGCCGCCGAGCAAATTTATCGGGGTGGGCGAATCCACCGGACTGATTATTCCGCTGGGGCGGGAAGTGCTGGCGCAGGCCTGTCGTCAGTGGCAGGCCTGGGAAAAACAAGAGCTGGCATTGGAACGCATTTCGGTGAATGTCTCCACCATTCAGCTAATGCATCAAGGCTTTGTGGAATCGGTGGCGGACGTGCTGGCCGAAACCGGGCTGAATCCGTCGGTGCTGGAGCTGGAAGTGACGGAAAGCTTCCTGCTGCAAAATGAACAGCAAGGGATTGAAGTGTTGCACGCCTTGAAAGCCTTGGGCGTGTCCTTGTCGATGGACGACTTCGGCACCGGTTTTTCCTCCTTGTCGTACTTGAAAAAATTACCGCTGGATCAGCTTAAAATCGACCAGTCGTTTATCCAGTCGCTGCCGGACGATGCCGAAGATCTCGCCATTGTCGAAGCCATTATTGCCGTGGGGCAAGCCGTGGGCGTGGAGGTCATTGCCGAAGGCGTGGAAACCGAAGCACAAGCCGCATTCCTGCTGGAAAAAGGCTGCCTGTTTGCCCAAGGCTACCGCTTCAGTCGGCCATTACCCGCAGAAGATTTCTTCAACTGGTGGACGCAGTTCAAGCCGCAATAAGGTTGTTCTTTACGGTCAATCAATCCGTCTCTTGTCAATGAAAAATCAATCGAGTCTAACCGCTTTGATTTCTCTATCTATTATCCATTAAGAAGTTCTTTCGCTTGAACAGGGAATTTTTGAATTAACCATTTTAACAACTCTAACTGATCGCCACCCCTTGCCCTTCGAACTTGAATCAACAGCTTTTGTGCTGATGGCCTTTCAAGAGTTAAGTTTGAGGCACCTTCGTTACATACAGAACAAAGCGCTCTGAGATTTGCGGCATCATCAGTTCCGCCTTGAGATTTATCTACGATATGGCCGATATGTAACCTTGTTTTTCTTGTGGGGTCATATGGGTGGGGCTCGCCAGCAACCGCTCCGCACATTTGACAGGTAAACCCATTTCTATCAAGGACGAATGCTCTTGTTTCTTTAGATATTGATCTTTCAAAAGCGGGTTGTGGCTTTGGGTTTTCTAGAATATATTGCCCCGGCTTTAGGTCGCTTCGATCATTATGCGTCTGGATTTGATAGCCTTCTTCAGTTCGTAATTCTCTAACCCTTCGTGCCCATTCAGTAATGTCTCCGGCAACTTCTCGCAACTCATCCGAATCCATAATACGGTTAATGTTTGCCAGAAAATGCTCCCTTAGCTTTGCTCTTGCCCCAATTTTTTTCTTCATTTGGTCTATCCTAAAGCTCTGATTGTTCTTCTGCTTGTTATCGCATTGTATATATTGGCTGCTACTGCATGCGCGACAGGCGGCGGAAAAGCATTGCCGACTTGCCTATATGCTGGGGTTTTTTTACCAATAAAGTGCCAATCATCGGGAAATCCTTGAATTCTTGCGACCATTTCAACTGTAAGCCTTGGCATGCCAATGAAATCTTTGCTAGGTGCTTCATAAGCGATTCCCATTCCGTCGACACCTAATGTAGCCCACGCCTTTTTGGCTCGTGTTGGCCCAAGGTCTGGCCCTCCGTGTTTTTTCGAGCCGCCAACTATAGTTGGTGCAATATCATCTGCCTGCTTTATCCATTGTTCAACGCCACCCCAACCATTAGCTGACATTTTGTCTTTAAGCAATTCACCAACAGTCTTTGGATTTTGATTGTTTGTTTCTGGCCAAAGAAAAGAATGAGAAAAGTCTTTTTTTACAGCAACAATCACAACTCTTGGTCGTAACTGGGAAACTCCAAAATCAGAAGCATTTAATAGCCTCCACTCTGCAATATATCCCATTTTTTCCAGTTGTCTTTTAAGATTAAGACGATAATCTTCAAAAACTGCATCTAAAAAGCCCCTTACGTTTTCGAGCATTACCACCTTCGGCTTTATTTCGTTAACAAGACGCAACGCTTCAGGGAACAAGTCACGTTCATCATGTTTTCCTAGCTGTTTTCCAGCTTTAGAAAATGGAGGACATGGTACGCCGCCAGCGAGTAAATCCACACCGCGAAACTTTGAGCCATCAAATTCTTTGACATCACCTTCAATTACGTTCCAGCTAGGGCGATTTTCTCTGAGGGTGCTACAGCAAGGCGCTTCAATTTCAATCAGTGCTTCCGGCTCAAAACCTGCTCTTTCAAGGCCAATAGCCTGTCCTCCTGCACCGGCACAGATTTCTACACATGTTAATTTGGTCATTGTTGCCACCTTCTTGGGTTAATGGCTTATATTCTACCAAATTTTATGGTTGGTTCAGTCGGCTGCTTTGTGTTGAGCAGGTCTTTATACTTTGTGTCCTATCCGAATGGCTTTGTCATGTCATCTGTTATAGCAGTTTGAACGGCTCACTTTCGCCAGGCCTGGTGAATTTTGCTATTCAGTTATTTTGCATTTCTTGCTTGATTCTGTCGATAAATGCGCCGATGTAGGCTTTGTTTTCCGCGTCTTCGTGAATGGCGGCGTAAAGCTTCGACCACAATCCTTGCGTGCCGAGCCGAAGAGTCGGTAAATGCTGGAATTCCGGCAAGGTCGCCAGCAACCACTTTGGCAGAACGCACACGCCTTTACGGCTTTCCACCAGTTGCAGCATCATCAACGTCATTTCCGATAAACGTTCGTTCGGCGAAATGTCCGCCGGCATCAGAAAATGTTTGAACACATCCAGTTTTTCTTTCGGCACCGGGTAATGAATCAGGGTTTCGTGTTTCAAATCCTGCGGCGTCAGCCAATCCGCTTCCGCTAATGGATGCCCGGCGGCCGTCACCAAAACGGATTCGTAACTGAACAATTCCTTGTAAGTCACGCCGCTCAGTTCCACCGGGTCGGAGGTGATGACCAAATCCAGCTTCTGGCGTTGCAGATTGGACAACGCCTGATTGTTCGCTGCGCCGGACAGGCTATTGACCACGTCCATGTCCACACCCTGCCAGGCCTGTTGATAAGTGCGCATCACCGGCAGCAGCCATTCAAAACAGGTGTGGCATTCCACGCCGATAAACAACCGCCCCTGCTCGCCCGACTCGAAACTTTTCAGCGCCATTTCGGTTTGTTCCAGCTTAGGCACGATTTCCTGAGCGGTTTTCAGCAGCATCTTGCCGGCGGGGGTGAAGCGAATCGGCGAGCTTTTGCGCTCGAACAGCTTCAAACCGAGACCGTGTTCCAATTGTTTGATTTGATGTGATAGCGCCGATTGCGTCATGCACAAGGTCTGGGCGGCGAGGCTGACGCTGTTGTGTTGCTGTAGCGCCAGCAGGGTTTTGAGGTGGCGAATGTCAATCATTATTAATATTTCTCATATATCTTTGAATATTATTCGTTTGTTTTCATGTTTTGAGGATTCTATCATTGTTTTTGTACAAATAGAAACGTATCTAATGGAAAGGAAACAATTATGACACTCCACAACTTAGGCTACCCGCGCATTGGCGATAAACGGGAATTGAAATTCGCATTGGAAACTTACTGGAAAGGCGAGCAAAGCGAGGCCGAACTGGCCGCCGTGGCAAAAGACATTCGCCGTCGCAACTGGCAAACCCAGTTGGACGCGGGCGTGGAATTGTTGCCCGCCAACGATTTTGCCTATTACGACCAGTTCCTGAACATGAGCACCTTGCTGGGCGTGATTCCGAAACGCTTCCGGCAAGAACCGTATGATTTGGAGGTGGCGTTTCGCATGGCGCGTGGCCGAGCGCCGTCCGACGATGCGGCCGCCTGTTGCGCCGGGCATGCGGGGCACGAACAGTCGGAACCGGTTTCTAAAACCACGTCCAAAGCGGATTACGCCGGGGCGATGAAAAAATGGTTCGACACCAATTACCACACTATTGTGCCGGAACTCGAAGACGATACCACTTTTGCCATTACCGACACGCGTTTGTTTGACGAAGTGGCCGAGGCCATTGGAGTGGCAGGCCTGGCGAAAAACGTCAAACCCGTATTGGTCGGCCCGGTTACGTATTTGTATCTGGCGGAAAACAAAGGTACGGCGATTCCGAAGCTGAGCCGCTTGCCGGAATTGCTGGCGGTGTATGGCGAAATCTTGCAACGTCTGGCCGACCAAGGCATTGAATGGGTGCAAATCGACGAACCGATTCTGGTGCTGGAATTGGCCGACGAATGGCAACAAGCGTTCCAACAAGCTTATGACGCTTTGAGTCAATCGCCGGTTAAATTGCTGTTGGCCACTTATTTTGAAACGCTGGGCGATAATCTGTCGCTGGCGTGTGACTTGCCGGTGGCCGGATTACATTACGATGGCCTGCGCGGTGCGAAACAGTTGAACGACGTCGTCGCGCAATACCCAGCCGATAAAGTGCTGTCCATCGGTTTGGTGGACGGGCGCAATATCTGGAAAACCGATGTCACCGACGCGATTGCCCAACTTCAGGACGCCAAAGCCAAGTTCGGCGACAACCTGTGGGTGGCGCCAAGCTGTTCGTTACTGCACGTGCCGGTCAATCTGGAGGTGGAAGAAACGCTTAATCCGGAACTGAAAAACTATCTGGCCTTCGCCAAACAAAAACTGGCGGAAATCAAACTGCTGGCGGACGCCTTAAACGGCCAGGTCGATGAAAAAGCGTTGGCCGTGAACGCTCAAGCCATTGCCGATAAGCAACAGTCCAAATTGATTCACAATGCCGACGTGCAAGCGCGAATCGCCAAATTGGACCAAGTCGCCTTGGATCGCGCCGCGCCTTATGCCGAGCGTGCCGCCGTTCAGAAGCCCAAGTTCGATTTGCCGTTGTTCCCGACCACGACCATCGGTTCCTTCCCGCAAACGCAGGCCATTCGTCAGACCCGTCTGAAATTCAAAAAAGGCGAGATCTCCGAAGCGCAATACATTGACGCCATGCAAGCGGAAATCCGCGATGTGTGTGAACGTCAGGAACGCATCGGCATCGACGTTTTCGTGCACGGTGAGCCGGAACGTAACGACATGGTGGAATATTTCGGTGAGCAATTGGACGGTTTCGCCTTTACCCAATTCGGCTGGGTGCAATCTTACGGCTCGCGTTGCGTGAAACCGCCGATTATTTTCGGCGACGTTTCGCGTCCGAAACCGATGACGGTTTTCTGGTCGCAATACGCGCAAAGTCAAACCGACAAAACCATGAAAGGCATGCTCACCGGCGCGGTCACGGTGCTGCAATGGTCGTTCGTGCGTAACGATCAAACCCGCGAAGCCACCTGTAACCAAATCGCCCTAGCCTTGCGCGATGAAGTGTTGGATTTGGAAAACGCCGGCATCCACATGATTCAAATCGACGAAGCCGCATTGCGTGAAGGTTTGCCATTGAAAAAATCGGATTGGGCGGCGTATTTGCGTTGGGCGGTGAACAGCTTCCGCATGACGACTTCCGGCGTGCAGAACGATACCCAGATTCACACCCACATGTGTTATTCCGAGTTCAATGACATTATCGAAGCGGTGGCGCAAATGGATGCCGATGTCATCACCATCGAAACCTCCAAATCGCAAATGAAACTGCTGGATGCCTTTGTGGATTTCCAATACCCGAACGAAATCGGGCCGGGGGTGTACGACATCCATTCGCCGAACATTCCGACCGTGGAACAAATGGTGGACTTGATTCAAAAAGCGGCGGAAAACATTCCGGCGGAACGCCTGTGGGTGAACCCGGATTGCGGTTTGAAAACCCGAGGCTGGCAAGAAACCGAACCGGCGCTGACGAATATGGTCGAAGCCGCCAAGGTGTTAAGAAAACGTTTTGCAGGCCTGGCAAAAAGTGCTTAACTGGCTTTTCCCTAGGGGCTTTATGACTTTTGGGCGTGTTCAGAATTCTGAACACGCCTGCTTGACGCTTATTCGGGCTGGAAAACGATTACTGTTTCAAATCCCGATAAAAATTCTCATGCACGCCTAAAAGTAACAAGGTTCGAGAAGTTTCATCCCACTCATAGGCGAGTCGATATGGCTGATTAACGCAATCGAATTTATAGACAAACACGCCGGCTAAATCGCCTTTCTTTTCGGTGCCGACTTGCGGCGTTTCGATAATTATTTGAATCGCTCGGTTGACTTCTTTCAACTGGTTTTTATGCAACTTTTTATAGACACGTTTGAACGTCGGTTTTTGTAAAACTTGAATCATGGCGTTTATTCGCCGTCGCGGAATTCAAATGGTTCGACCTCTTGATGTTTGGCAACCAGCAATTCTTTAATGGCCTCTATCGACAGCTCTGGGTTTTCCATCGCGGTTTTTCCAATTCTTGCCCAATACTCGATTTGGTTTGGAATGGAACGCAACTCTGCTTTGGCTTGAGATTTGGCTTCTTGATAAAAGTCATCATTGATTCTGACGCTGATGCTCATGTCGCTCTCCACAAAAAAGATAATATGCCTACAATTGTAGGCACATACTTTCTTAAAGCCAAGCAAAAAACAGTCGTTTAACCTGGAAATTTACCTTCGGTTTCTTCGATTCATAAATTTGCGCCAAAATCGCGCAGAA
>NZ_JBNGDN010000017.1:2826-27905 GCF_049975065.1 Hydrogenovibrio sp. | reverse complement strand
TTTTGTTTCGATCCTAATGTCAGTGTTCAGCGAGCGCTGTTCAGTCGGATAAATAATATTCCACCGTCGTCACCACACGGACTTTTTTGATTTGCGGGTTGTTTCGATCCCGCGCCTGAATACTGAATTGACCTTGGGAGGCGCGTTTGATTTTACCCAGTGTACTGTCGGAATCGGCGGCAAATTTCTCCGCTACTTGACGGGCTTTTTTAGTGGCTTCTTCAATCATTTTCGGTTTGACTTCATTCAAACGGGTGAAGATGTATTCCGGCTGACTGTCATAGCCCCCGGTCAGCACAATCCCCTGCTTGCCTAGTTGCGACATTTCACCCATGATCTGACGCACTTGATCAACGTTTTTGGAATAGACTGTCACCGTTTGCATGGCGGTAAAACGAAATTCCGGAGCCGGGCCGCTGCCGTAATTCTGCGCGGATTTGTCAGTGATATTCGGCGTGGAAAAGCTGATTTCCGTTTTCGCCACCCCGTTTTTCAGCAAAAACTGCTCAATGGCGTCCGAATTCTGTTCAATGGCTTTGTAAAGCGCCTGAACCGAGTTTTCCGCCACGCTGAAGGTAATCGGCCAGATGACAATGTCCGCCGGATACTCCTGTTCCGCCAAGCCTTTAACCACCACCATGCGATCCAGTTGCTTGACATCAATGGCCGACTTGCCCAGCACCCAGCCCAGCGTACTCAACCCTAAAAAAATAAAAAAACCCAACACAATCGCGCCGCTACGATGAAGGGGGCTCACAGATGCTGTTGCCATAATGGTCGTCTCCTTAAAGTGTAATGAGTTCAAATCCGGTATCTTTTAGGGTGTCTTTCAGACCGCTGTGCGTCAGCACCGCGCTTGAGGCCTGGTCATTTTGCAAATAGCGTTGTGCCACGTCTCGCACATCCGCTAGGGTGGTGGACAAGACACCTTCTCGGTAAGCCTTACGCAGATCGTGTGTGCGCCCGTAAAGTTGCTGGTAAAACGCTTTTCGCGCTTCCCCTGCCGGTGAACCGGGCTTATCCAGCGCGCTGATGACGTTTAATATCGCTTCGTCCACTTTCGCCTGAGTGGCCTGTTCGCTCATCACCCAATCCAGCGCTCGATCAAAGTCGGCATAGGTTTCCAACAGGCGTGGATCACGGTATGAGAAGAACACAAAGGTACCCGCTTCGGCATTATAGCTGGCGCCACCGCCGTAAGCCCCGCCTTTTTCTCGGATTTCCGAGTGCAGAAAGCCGTTACGCAGGCAAGCCCCTAGAATGGAGAGTTTGGGGGCATCCGGGTGTCCAGCCGACACCGCCGGATACGACTTGGCACAGAAATTCACCTGAGTGCTGGTGAGCCAGGCCTGGTGAATCGGCGTGTGCGAAGCGGTCAGTTGCAAACCCGGCTCCGATGTGACATCCGAAACAAATGGCTGCCAGGACGATAAATTTTCCTCAACCGTTTGCAAACCACTTTCATCCGAAATCACTAGTGTTTGTTTGTTTGCCTGCAGCAATTTCGCCTGAATCCCCATAAACAAGCGGCTAATGCGTGCCAGCTCACCCTCGCTATCCAGTTGATTGTAGAGGGATTTAATGGCCTGAATCCCGGCAAAACCGGAGCGATTGAAATGCCAGTTAGCCACTGGAGACGCATTTTGATTGGCGGCGGACATCGCCAGACCATGACCGTTGCCGGTAATGCCATGATCCATGGAGGAGCGGATTTGACCGATCAGGTCACGAATGCGATCAAATTCGTCAAAACGCACTTTTGTTAAGGTCTCCAGCATTAAATCCGCCAGGCCTGGTTGATTTCGATTCAGGGCTTTTCCGGACAGAATAAAGTGACTGTAAAACGAGTCGCCATCCTCTAAATGCGAACGTACCGCCGATTTGGCCGAGAGTCCGCCGGTCACAGCGGCTTGCAGCGATTGCGTCTGCAAATAATCGCGCCCGGCCGAACCCAGTTCAGTCAAACAGGCGTTAAACAAAGGCAAAACGACCTGTTCATCCGTTGTTAGATCGGGCAGGTCGAGAATCAACTGAAGGTAGCTCAAGCCGTTGGTACCGGCTTGATAGGTCGTAACCTTGGGGACTTGCGATACGTTTTCCGGTTGAATTTCTTTAATCTCCGCCGGGACATCCGCCTTAGTGACTTCCGGCAGGATACTGGCATCATCTTGTTGCTCTTGTCGCGCCTTCAAGGCCAGCGAGCGTGCAACAATCGCCTGTTTTTCCGCATTGCTCAGGGCGTCCTGAATTTGCTTTAATTTGGCTTTTTCGCTGGCATCCTGCTCAGAAGACAACTGGTCGTCCGGTTTCAGCGTCAAGCGCACACGATGCGGATTATCCAAAATCCAGCTTTGAATCAGGTTGGGAATAAACTGGGCGTCGGCGGCTTCCACGCGCAAACGCTCTAAAGCGGCATCCGTATCCAGCAGTGCAATCGGATCGCCTTCGTGCATGGCACCCGCCAGTGATTGCAGAATCAACTGCAGCCCGTATGGGTAGGTGTCACCTCCGATTTCACGTTGCGATAATTCCAGCTGGTGCAACATGGCCTCCACCTGTTCTGGGTCAATGCCGTCTCTGACAACCTGTTGCAGCGTCTCCAAAATCAACGTCTCAACGGCATCAGCATGCTCCGGCTCAGAACCTTGCACCCCAACGGCAAACACCATTTCTTTGTTGCTGTCTTCCAGACCGCACAAAGGGGAAGGCGCGGTCGCCAAAGGCGATTCTTCCAATGCCTGACGCAAAGGCGAGGCACTGTTGTCCAATAAAACAGCGGTGAGCAAATGCCCCTTTAAAACGTCCATTGGATCACGGTTTTCACCCAGCAACCAGCCCATCACTATGTGGGTCTTTTTAGACAGTTCTTCTTCATTCAGGGCATAGCGGCTTTCGCAGGTTTTGGGGTGCGTGTAGCGGCTTTCTTGGCCGACCATAATCGGTTCGACGCGATCTTCAAAACGCTGCAGCGCAAGCTGCTCAAACTGGGTTTGGTGTTCGGCAGCGGAAATATCCCCGTAGGTCATAAACACCGAATTCGATGGATGATAATGGTAGCGATGAAATGCCACCAATTGCTCGTAGCTCAACTCTGGAATGTCTTTTGGATCGCCACCACTGTTGTAGTGGTACGTCGAGGTCGGATAGATTTCGGCCGAAAACGTTTGCCACAGTGTCGATACCGGCGAACTCATCGCTCCTTTCATTTCATTGAACACCACCCCTTTATAGGTCAGTTCGGAGGTCGGGTCGTCCATCTTCGAAAACTCCAGACGGTGACCTTCTTGGGCAAAATCTAAAGGATCAATATTGGGGAAAAACACCGCGTCCAGATAGACTTCCAATAAATTCTGAAAGTCCTTTCGATTTTCCGTTGCAAACGGGTAGGCCGTCCAATCACTGGAGGTAAAGGCATTCATAAAGGTGTTTAAGGAGCGGCGAATCATCATAAAGAAAGGGTCGCGCACCGGATACTTTTCACTGCCGCACAAAACAGTGTGTTCCAAAATATGCGCCACACCGGTGGAATCCATCGGCACGGTTCGCAAGGCCACGATAAAAACGTTCTGCGGATCATCCGCGGCCAAATGGTAATGTTCGGCGCCCGTTACCTTGTGCTTGAAATGCTGGACGGTAAGGTTTAGAGAGTCAATAAAATGTTCGGTAATGAATTCAAACGCGGGATGATGTTTTGGCATAGTCTCTTCTTAATCGTTTTTGACAGACACCGTTAAGCATCTGATTTAATTCAATAAAAAAGGCCGTCAAATGCGGCCTTTTCATACAAATAAAGACGGTTACACTTCCTTAATGGACAGTTTGACGCGCCCCTGTTTGTCGATGTCAATCAAGCGCACTTGGAGTTCCTGCCCTTCCTTGAGGTACTGATTGACGTCTTCCACTCGCTCGTCCGCAATTTGCGACACGTGCACCAAGCCTTCTCGGCCCGGCATATAGGAAACAAACGCACCAAAATCGACGATTTTCACCACTTTGGCGTCATAAAGCTTGCCGATTTCCGGCTCGGCCGTGATTTGCGCAATGCGTGCCTTGGCGGCCTCGGCACTCGCATCATCCACCGCGGCAATTTTCACATTGCCGTCGTCGTCAATTTCGATGGTCACGCCCGTTTCTTCGGTAATGGAGCGAATGACCGAACCGCCTTTACCGATGATTTCACGCACTTTTTCCGGCTTAACTTTAATGTTGAAAAAGCGCGGTGCGGTATTGGCCACATCGGTATTCGACGCCGTAATGGCCTGTGCCATTTCTTGAAGAATGTGCAGTCGCCCCTCTTTGGCCTGACGCAAAGCGATCTCCATGATTTCACGGGTAATGCCGGTGATTTTGATGTCCATCTGCAAGGCGGTCACGCCTTGATCGGTTCCGGCCACTTTAAAGTCCATGTCTCCGAGGTGATCTTCGTCGCCCAGAATGTCGGACAAGACTGCAAAACCGGATTCCTCTTTTACCAACCCCATGGCGATACCCGCAATCGGTGCGGCAATCGGTACACCGGCATGCATCAAGGACATGGAGGTACCGCAAACCGTGGCCATTGAAGAAGAGCCATTGGATTCGGTAATTTCCGACACCACGCGAATGGTGTAAGGGAATTCTTCAGCGGTGGGCAACAAGGCGGCCACACCTCGACGTGCCAGCATACCGTGACCGATTTCACGACGCCCCGGCGATCCGACACGACCGCACTCGCCTACGGAATAAGGGGGAAAGTTATAATGCAACATGAAGCGGTCAGTGAAGGAGCCGGTCAGCTCGTCCACGATTTTGGCGTCTTTTTCCGTGCCCAGAGTAGTGACCACCAAGGCCTGGGTTTCACCGCGAGTAAACAGAGCCGAACCGTGCACTTTTGGCAGAACACCGACTTGGCAGTCGATTTGACGAATGGTTTGAGTGTCACGCCCATCAATGCGCGGCTCACCGGCAATAATGCGACCACGGACAATCTCTTTTTGCAATTTGCCCACCATTTTTTCAATATCGCCGCTCGCATAGCCGTCGGTGTTTTCATCCGTGGCTTCGAGCGTTTGCAACGCCTTGTGCTTGGCGGCATCAATCGCGGCATAACGCGCCATCTTATCGGCAATGGTGTATGCGGCTTCAATGTCAGCGCAAATTAGGCCGTACACCTTGTCTTTCAACTCGGTATTTTCGGTGATGGCTTGCCAGTCCCACTGGGGTTTGCCCACATCGGCTTTCATTTCTTCAATGGCGGTGATGGCCACCTGCATCTGCTCGTGACCGAACATCACCGCGCCCAGCATGATTTCTTCAGACAGCTCGGCGGCTTCGGACTCGACCATTAACACCGCTTCCGATGTGCCCGCAACGCTCAGTTCCAAATCGGAATCCAATAAGGCTTCAGTGGATGGATTCAGTAGATATTCATCGTCTTTGTATCCGACAACCGCCGCGCCAATGGGGCCGTCAAACGGGATGCCGGAAATCGCCAACGCCGCGGAGGTGCCTAACATCGCCGGCACTTCTGTGCCGACTTCTGGATCCAGAGACACCACTGTGGCAATAATTTGCACTTCATTCATAAAGCCTTTCGGAAACAGTGGACGAATGGGGCGATCAATCAGGCGGGAGGTTAGGGTTTCCTTTTCCGAAGGGCGACCTTCACGCTTTAAAAAACCGCCTGGAATGCGTCCGGCGGCATAGGCTTTTTCCTGATACTGCACCGTCAAGGGAAAAAAGTCCTGACCGGGGTTGGCACTTTTTGCCGCCACGGCGGTCACCAACACTTGGGTATCGCCCATGGCGACCATCACGGCACCGTCCGCTTGACGCGCGATTTCACCGGTTTCCAAACGCACTTCATGCTTTCCATATTGGAAAGTCTTTACATACTTAGCCATACTGCTGTTTCCTTTTTCCATAGGGTGAGCATTCAAACCGCAAAAACCGTCAAGGAAACCTGAATCCTCAGAGGCTTTACACCGTGATATAAGAGATGTACCGCGTGGCGAAAGTCGCTGAGGATTCAGGCTTGTCTCGGTTTCAGACGATTGAGCCGATTCGAATGATCTTTTTTGATTGAACTTTTTGATGAGTCAAAATAGCCTTGCCATTTTACAACAAATCCCCTCACAAACAACCTTTCTGATGGAAGGCTTTTTGACCCGAAGGCCAGACGAAAAAAAACCCGCAAAGCGGGTTTTTTGAATACAGAACAGGATCCGATCGGCCTGGTGATTACTTACGCAGACCGAGCTTTTTGATCAGTGTAAAGTAGCGTTCTGCATTTTTCTTGTGAAGATAATCCAACAACTTACGACGACGGCTGACCAGACGTAGCAAGCCAGCACGTGAATGGTTGTCGTGAATATGGGATTTGAAGTGCTCCGTTAAGTAGGTAATGCGGTGAGTCAACAAAGCCACCTGCACTTCTGGCGAACCGGTGTCACCCTCTTGTGTGGCGTATTCAGCCACGATTTTTGCTTTATCTTCAGCAGTCAACATCATTTTATCCTTTGATCAATCGGTTTATAAAATTTTGCGCTCCGCAACCGATGGCAGAACGAAAAAGTGGATTATACACAAACCATGTCCTTTGTCCACGAAATATTGGGGCAAAAACTCAGTGGCGGCCAAAACCAACCATATAGTGCTCAAAATGCGATAAATCGTTGCTGAGGGCACGAATCAAGTGATCGAGACTCACCACGGCGTTTTCAACCAGATTCACCGCAATATAAGGGTGTTCGACTTTCAACCGATCGTACATCGGACGCTTGATTTCCAACAATTCCACTTCTTTCGAGTAGGCATACATTTTTAACATTCGCGGTTTGCGGTCAAAAAACGACATTTCACCAATCAGATTGCCCGACCCCTGAACGGCGACTTCTGCTTCGTCCTGACCGTCATTTACGGAAAAACCGACTTTACCGTTTACAATGAAAAACATCGAATCGCCAACCACGCCCATATCTGAAATCACATCATTACGTTTTAGTTTTTTTTCCTGAAGAAAGTGCGACATCACTTCAACATCGGGTCGGGTCAAGGATTCGCAAATGGCGTTGGCTTGAAAGTAATCAAACAGTTCGGCAGGGGTCATCTTTAACATAGTCATTCTCTTCTATTACTTTGGATTGTTTGGCCCGAATAATTGCCTTGGCTCAGCCCGCCAAGTGCTTCGTTTCTGGCGGTGTAAAACCAAATTTCTACGCTATCACTGCGCAAACGTATGAATCGAAGAACCGGTCGTAAACATTCGGGTTTAAAGGTTATTGTGATGGCTTGCGGCCAATAAAGGACGAAACCGGTCGTCCATCGGGCAGTGTTTCTATTCTATCAACAATTACGTCAAAGTCGGAAAAGGTTTTGGCCAGCTCATCGGGTTGCAAAATGAAGTTCGGGTTTTTGGGCGACCCGAACGCCTCAACACCGCTAACAAAGGTTTGCATCACCACAAAACCACCCGGTCGGATCGCATCGTGTAATTGTGATAATAAGCATCGGTTCAAATAACGCATCATCACAACCACATCCACCTTGTCATTTGGAAGGCAATCCGTCTCATCCACGGAACAGCATTTCCAATCGACGCTGGCGTTCTGACGTTCGGCAAATCGCCGAGCTCGCGACAACACGGCTTCCTGCTGGTCGATGGCGGTGACATCAAACCCCTGCAACGCCAGATAAACCGCATCGCGACCGCCGCCGCATCCAATATCCCATACTTTTTGCGGTGACGTTGATTGCTGTAACCATTCAAGCCACCAAACCAATAGCGGGTTCGGCTGCCAAAGGCGTTTGGAGCTCATGCCGGAAACCCCCAGGCCTGGTGATTTTTGCAATTCTTTGAGGTAAGCGGTTTCATCCCATGTGTGAACAACTGTGTAGCCTTTTTCGTTGAGAAAGGCGCAAGCCTCATGCAAACTTGCCGCGTTACCCACCAGTTGCAAGTCAGACGGACGTGGTGGCAGCTCCGATAAGCGTTCTTTCAAATCCGGCCAAGGTAAATGCGTCGCGCCACGAAAGTGAGCGGCCGCATAGCGGTCGGCCGGACGCAAATCGACCAGAGGAAGCGCTTCGTCAAACGACGCGGACATGCGAATCAGTCCGCCAAATTAAACAGACGTTTCGGCTTGAGCAGGTTTTTTTCCGTTTGCCATTCACCCACGCCGATGAAACGCTGCTGCGGATCATAGAAACGCACCAACTCCGTCTCCGGTTTCGCCACCGCCAATTTACCACCGTGCTGAATCGTCCGCGTATCGGCTTCGTTCAAGTATATGGCTTGCAGGTGTTGCAAGGGTAAATCGAGCGGTTGCAGATGCCCGGCCAAATCCTGTTCGATGGTTTCCAATGTCGCCATGTTGTCACCGTGCAAACTGCCGGTTTGAGTGCGATGCAAGGCGGTTAAATGCCCGATCGTTCCCAGCGCTTTCGCAATTTCTTCACCCAGAGTACGCACATAGGTGCCTTTGGAACAAAAGACCTCAAACGTGATTTCGGTCGGGTGAAAATCTATCAGCGTCAATTCATATATGGTGATCGGTCGTGGTACCCGTTCCACTTCCACGCCTTTACGGGCGTATTCATAAAGCGGAATACCTTGATGCTTCAAGGCCGAATACATCGGCGGCAGCTGCATGATGTCGCCTTCAAGTTCCGTTAAAACCATTTGAATGGTGTCGGCGTTCAAGGACGGCACGTCTGCGGTTTGCTGCGGATTGCCGTCCTTATCGCCCGAATCGGTTTCGACGCCGAGACTGAGTGTGGCGATGTAACGTTTATCGGAATCCAATAACAAACCGGAAATTTTAGTCGCCTCACCAAAACACACTGGTAACAGTCCCGTTGCAAACGGATCCAAAGCGCCGGTATGCCCCGCTTTTTTGGCATTATATAAACGCCGCACCTGCTGCAAAATACCATTAGAGGTCACGCCTTCCGGTTTATTGAGCAAGACGATGCCGTCAACAGCTTGCCATTGTTTTTTTACCATAAGACCCGCTCGACGTTTATTTTTTGTTCTGGTGCAAGGCTTTGAAAATCAGTTCTTCAATATGACTGGCGTTTTCCGCCACTGTGTCATAGAAGAAGCGGATTTCCGGCGTAATGCGCAACTTCATGCGTTTACCGATTTCGGAACGAAAGAATCCTTTAGCCTTTTCCAAGGCCTTAATGGCATCTTGAGCCGCTGGCTCCTCTTCATTGGCTCCGATAATTGTAAAATACACTTTGGCGATGCTTAAATCCCGGGAAATCTTGCACTCGGTGATATTCACCTTTTCCAAACGCGGGTCTTTGGTGTCACGGTGCAGGATTTCGCTGAGGGTTTTGCGAATTTCAAGCGCAACACGATTGGGGCGACTGACTTCGTCATTCATACGGTTCTTCTCTTAATAATTGGCTTGTGCCAAACAACAATGCCCCTCGCGGGGCACTGAAAAAAATATCGAATTGTTCGCGAATTGTTTCAAACCGGACGCAAAAGCGCCAGGCCTGGTTCAATTAACTCAAGGTGCGTTTGACGGCAACGCGTTCGTAAACTTCGATCTGATCGCCAACTTGAACATCGTTGTAGTCTTTCACGCCGATACCGCACTCCATGCCCTGACGCACTTCTTGAACATCGTCCTTAAAGCGTCTCAAGGATTCCAGTGCGCCTTGGTAAATGACCACATTATCACGCAATACACGAATCGGGTTGTTACGTTTAACCATGCCTTCGGTCACCATACAACCGGCAATGAGACCGATTTTCGGTGCCTTAAAGACATCACGCACATCGGCAACACCAATGATTTCTTCCTTGAAATCCGGTTCCAGCTTACCTTCGATGGCACGTTTCACTTCATCGACGATTTCGTAGATGACGCTGTAGTACTTCAGGTAAACCCCTTCACTGTCGATCAAACGTTTGGCTTTGGTGTCGGCACGCACGTTAAAGCCGAACAGCAAGGCGTCCGATGCCAGCGCCAAGTTGGCATCGGTTTCGGTAATGCCGCCCACACCGGACGAAATGACCGACACTTTGACTTCTTCGTTCGAAAGTTTCACCAGCGCGTCCACAATCGCTTCGATGGAGCCTTGCACGTCCGCTTTCAGGATAATATTAACGTTTTTGATTTCGCCCTCTTCCATGCGATTAAACATATTATCGAGTTTCGCTTTTTGCTGGCGGGCAATTTTCATTTCTTTGTGTTTGCTCTGACGGAACATGGCGACTTCACGCGCTTTACGCTCGCTTTCGACCGTGATCATATCGTCGCCAGCCACCGGCACACCGGACATCCCTAGGATTTCCACCGGAATCGATGGCCCCGCGCTTTTGACTTGTTCGCCATTCTCATTAATCAAAGCACGAACACGACCGTATTCCATACCGCACAAAGCAATGTCGCCTTTTTTCAAGGTGCCGGCCTGCACCAATACCGTGGCGACTGGTCCCCGGCCTTTATCCAGGCGGGATTCAACCACCACGCCTTTTGCAGGACCTTCCAACGGTGCTTCCAACTCGAGAATTTCCGATTGCAGCAGGATGGCGTCGAGCAGATCGTCAATGCCTTCGCCGCTTTTGGCGGACACGCGGATGAATTGAACGTCACCGCCCCATTCTTCCGGCACAACTTCTTCAGTCACCAGTTCTTGCATCACACGATCCGGATTGGCGCCCTCTTTATCCATCTTGTTGATGGCGACCACCATGCCCAGATTCGCCGCTTTAGCGTGCTGAATCGCTTCTTTGGTCTGCGGCATCACCCCATCGTCTGCTGCCACCACTATGACCACCACATCGGTGACCTTAGCCCCACGCGCACGCATGGCGGTAAAGGCTTCGTGCCCCGGGGTATCAATGAAGGTCACGCTACCGTGGCCAGTTTCAACATGATAAGCACCGATGTGCTGAGTAATCCCACCGGATTCGCCGTGTGCCACTTTGGCCTTACGAATATAGTCCAGCAAGGAGGTTTTACCATGGTCAACGTGTCCCATAATCGTCACCACGGGTGAACGCGTAACGGTTTCGCCATTGTAATCTTGGTTGACCACATCGTCTTCAATCTGGTTTTCATTCACCAGCAACACTTTGTGCCCCATTTCCTCAACCACCAGCTGAGCCGTTTCTTGGTCGAGAACCTGATTGATGGTCACCATACTGCCCAGCCCCATCATGGTTTTAATGACTTCAGTGGCTTTAACGGCCATTTTATCCGCTAAATCCGAGACCTTAATGGTTTCACCCAAGGCCACTTCGCGCACCTGCTTTTCAACCGGTTTTTGGAAACCATGTTCGTTATTTGCCGATTGATTGGATTTCTTATGCCCACCTTTGTGACGGCGGCGTCCGAAGGCCTGATCGCCCGACATGGCTAGGGTTTTCTTGGACAATTTTTCTTTCGGCTTGGGCTTGCCTTTGTGTTTCAGTTCTTCTTTTTCATCTTTGGCGGAAACGGGTTTGCCCTTTTTATCGTTCTTGTGTTTTTTGTCTTTATTTTCGACAATCGGCTGCGGTGCGATCGCCTCAATAATCTCTTCCGGCAAAGTCGGTTCAGTGGCCACTGGGGCTTCTGAATCGACGGATGGCGCTTCCTGAGCGTTATGTTCGACCACCTCCTTCTGCACTGGCGTTTCCGCCACGGCTTCCTCAGTCGCATCTTCTACCACTTCTTCAACCGGCTCTTCCACCACTTCCGGTTTTTTCACATAGGTGCGTTTCTTACGCACTTCAACGTTTACCGTGCGTTTTCCGGAGCCGGACGATAGGTTTAACTTCTGAACCTGTTTGCGCTTCAGTGTCACCTTTTTGGGTGCATCCACCTTATCACCATGAAGGCTTTTTAAATAATTAAGCAAGGTGAGTTTTTCATCATCCGACAAAAAATCGGCTTCCTTCTTACCGGACACCCCAGCACTTTCCAGCTGGGACAATAGCTTATCCACCGAGACATTCAGTGTTTCAGCAAACTGTTTTATGGATACTTCAGACATACAATTGTGTCCTCCTAATTATTCGAACCATGGTGCGCGTGCTTTCATAATCAACTCACTGGCGACGGATTCGTCAAGCTTCACCATTTCCAGCAGTTCGTCGGTTCCCAATTCAGCCAGATCTTCTTGCGTAATGATGCCCTGGGTGGCTAAGGTTTTGGCGAGCTCTTCGGTCATGCCTTCCAGATCCAACAGATCCTGAGCCGGTTCCGCCAGAGCGGTTTTTTCTTCATTGGCAATCGCCTGCGTCAATAACGCATCTTTGGCACGCGCTTTCAGGACAGATACGATTTCCTCATCGAAACCGTCAATTTCAAGCATTTCACCTGAGGGCACATAGGCCACTTCTTCCAACGTTGTAAAGCCTTCACTGACCAGAACTTCCGCCAAGTCTTCATCTACATCCAGGCCATTGACAAACAACGCCATTTGCGTTTGAGATTCCGTTTCATGCTTGGCCGCCATATCGGTTTCCGACATGACATTCAGTGTCCAGCCGGTTAATTCTGTGGCCAAACGGATGTTCTGACCATTCTTACCAATGGCCTGCGACAACTGCTCATCATCCACCGCCAAATCCATAGTGTGTTTATCTTCGTCCACCATAATGGAGGTGACTTCGGCCGGTGCCATGGCATTAATGACAAACTGGGCATCATTGGCGTCCCAAAGCACAATATCAATGCGCTCACCACTGAGTTCGTTGGTGACGGCCTGAACACGACCACCACGCATACCGACACAGGCCCCAATCGGATCCAAACGTGGATCATTGGCACGCACCGCGACCTTGGCACGTAACCCAACGTCACGCGCCGCGCTCATAATATCAATTAAGTCGTCGCCGATTTCGGGCACTTCAATGCGAAACAGTTCAATCAGCATTTCTTTGCAGGCACGCGACATGAATATTTGTGCGCCGCGTGGACGGAAGGAAACGTCTTGAACATAGGCACGCACTCGATCCCCCATTTTAAAACTTTCGCGATTAATCAACTCGGAACGCGGAATAATCGCATCGACGTTATCGCCCATATCCAAAATCACATCACCACGGTCGATACGCTTCACCTGACCGGTCAGGATTTCACCGATGCGCTTGGAATAGACTTCCACCACTTTTTTGCGTTCCGCTTCACGCACTTTCTGAATAATCACCTGTTTCGCTGTCTGCGCTCCGATGCGACCAAATTCAATGGACTCAATCGGCTCTTCAATGTATTCGCTTGGCTCGATGTGCGGTTCAATGTCCACGGCATCCATATGACGCAAATACCAGCCGACGTGATCTTCAATCTCGACATCGTCCTCGATCACTTCCCAACGGCGGAAGGTTTCATAATCGCCAGTGCTTCGGTTGATCGACACTCGCACATCGATTTCATCGTTATGATTTTTTCGGGTAGCCGTTGCCAATGCGGCTTCAACGGCTTCAAAAATAATATCCTTGTCTACGCCTTTTTCGTTGGACATAATCTCAACAACGGCTAACACTTCCTTACTCATTTCCATTTCCTCAAAAGTAGGGGATTGATCGATGTTCCCATCGACTTGCATCAATCAGCGATTAAAACTGTGGCACCACATTCGCTTTATCAATCTGGGCGAATGGAATCTCGAATAATTCGCCGTCCACTTCCACCACTATGCCGGTATCGTCCACACTCGTCATTTTGCCTTTGAAGCGTCTACGCCCCATCACCGGAGCAGCGGTGCGCACCTGTAGCTGTTGGCCCTGATAAGGCACGTACTGTGACGGCTGAAACAAAGGACGATCCAGGCCTGGCGAAGACACCTCCAACATGTAGGCACTGGCAATCGGGTCTTCCACATCCATAATGGCGCTGACCTGACGGCTCACGTCACCGCAATCATCTACCGTGACGCCGTCGGTTTTATCGATGTAAATTCTTAACGTCGAATGTTGACCGGCGGGTAGGTATTCACAGCCCCAGAATTCAAACCCCATTGATTCAACCGTCGGCTTTAACAAGGCTTCAATTTTGTCTTCTAATGTCACGTAATTTCCTCAGTGCGAAAAATAAAAAACCCCGTTAAAACGGGGTTTTATTTTTATTGAGAAAGCGTTTTGGGAAGCTCTGCCTCAGCTTCTAAATCAAAAGATGCGGCAACTTCTTAAACCAAATCCCGCGCTTTCTTTGTAGATGATTCAAAAGTGTCGCTCATTATACTTAAATTTCCCCGCTGTTCAAGTAAATTCACCCTTCAAGCCGAACTTGCGTTTAAATGACACAGCTTAAGGTAGATCAAGGCGGTCATCAGAGCATCGTTATAGGCATCATGCTGACCCAAATTGGGAATGCCCAGATTCTGCAAAATGGCATCAAAGCCTAAATCAATATTCGGTTCCACACAGGAACGGTGATATTTTTTCATAGCGTGTTCATAATACAGGCCGGACACTTCGATTTGCGGATTGGGCAAACTTATTCCCAGCCAAGGTTGTATGATTTGATTGACCATGGCGACATCAAACGCCAGATAATAGCCCACCAGGGTGCGGCCTTCGATAAACGCCAAAAAATCCCGCATGGCTTCTATTTCAGTTTGATAAACGTGCTCACTGTTTGCCACATCCATATTTCGTATATGATGCACTTGAATGCTTTCTGCCGAAATCGACTCGGACTGTTGAATCAGAAGATTCAAACTTTGACTGGTCTGAATGCGATCACCATCCATTTTGAGCGCACTGAGCGAGACAATGCGGTCTTTTTGCGGATTCAGGCCAGTGGTTTCACAGTCAAAACACACAAATCGATCCGGCATGGCTTCAAAAAGAAAATCAAACTCGGGGTGCTTTAACTTTTTTTTCATCGTGGCCAAACGACGGTGGCGTAACCAAGTTTTCAACCCGTTCATTATTACACCATGCTGTGTAGGTTGAAGTGATGTGTCAGGCGTTTTTTAAACGTATCCACGACATGAAAACTTTGTTTTAACAAATCCTGATTCATATGCGACAGCGCCTCCAGACGGATTTTATTATTTGGAATCGTAACGCCTTCATTGAGCTGCTCCAACATCGACTGCAATCGCAAGGTGTTCAAAAAGTTCAGTGTTTCGCCCAACTCCAAACCAAACTCCTTTTCAAATAGGCCTTGATCCATTAACGCTTTAATGCGCCAGTGCGTATTGGTTTTGTCAATCCCCGCTTCCAGGGCATAACAACGCACGCCGTGCACCAGCGTGAAGATGCCGCCCTTCTTAATATCCAATAAATCATGCCCCGATTCCGTTTCAGACACCAAACCACCAAAAAAACCCACCGGGGTTGGAAATCTTAGGGTGGCTACCGCAAAGTGCCTTAAAAAATGGTCATATTCTTGGGTTTTTTGCATCAATCTGTGTTTGAGCTGTTCCAGCCATTCGGATCGACCAAAAACCGACTCGGCATCATAGAAAATCGCGGCATTCATAAAATGATCGTCGGAAGGTTGATCGAACCAGCGATCAATCTTGGCTTCAAACTCGGATTGACGCATACGCCATTCCGGGTTGGATAACATAATATTCCCCGGACAGGGCGGGAACCCCATTTGTTTTAACCGATCAATAAATACCACCGCAAAGTCGGACAAGGCCTCTTCCTCCGATGCCGAGAGGGCATCATCAAAAATCAACGCATTATCTTGGTCTGTGCGAATAACTTGTTCCGAGCGCCCTTCACTGCCCATGACACACAGACACACTTTATCCTGCAATGCGCTCGGCAGTAACAGCCCGACCAATTTCGCCAACATTTTTCGATGCAGTTCATTCACCAACTTGGCAATGTAATGTGTTTTTATCCCTTTTTGATTCAAGTTTTGAATCAATCGATCTATTTGAGGCCCCACCTCAATCAAATCGTCAACAGAACGGGCCTGGTCTACTTTAATCAAGACCAGACCCGATTGATTTGCGAACAGGCTCATGAGATCTTTCTGATGTAAAATGCCCACAAAATCCTTGTCATCTCGAACCACCAGTCGATCAATTTGATAACGGGTCATTTTGAGTAACGCATTGAATAAATAATCGTATTCATGTACCGAATAAACAGGTTTATGGGCGATTTCGGCCAAGACCCCCGGTTGCTTCACTCGCTCAATTGAATCCGATGCAATAAACTTCAAAACATCGCTGGAGGTCACAATACCCGGCGCTTCTTGGTCAAAAATCACCAAACAGGCATCGGATCTGACGGCCATCATTTTTTGCGTTGCAACCAATAGAGATTCAGTCGATTCAACTCTGACCAAGGTTTGAATGGGCGCACTGCACACTGTGTCCATCATCACTTCTGTTGACGATGACGACTGTATGGCTTCATGAATTCGATTCAACTTCTCCACGATGGAGGCGTTAAAAAAATTGGAAACGCTCTCACTGCTGTCTAAAGCTTTGAGAAAAAGCGATTTTGGCAATCGGTAGGCAATCACCTCTTCAATCATTTCAAACACAACGGTTTTTTGGTGCTTATCGAGCAAGATCGCATCACCAAAGTAACCTCGCACGCCATATTGTGCCGTGATCATTCCCTCTTGCCATTCGGCGACTTTGCCCTTAATCACAAAATACAACGCTTGATCTTCGGAAGCATTTGTCACTTCCAATCGGGTTTTGGCGGGCCAGTATTGAACATCCATACTGTCGGCCAAAGTGTTCAACAGTTTTTCATTCAAACTATCAAAAGGAGGCGTTTGAGATAAAAATTCACGTTGTTGTTCAAAGCCCATAAGTCTCTACTCAATTCGTTATTCATCAAGCATTTCATCATAACGTGAACACCGGATAAATTCATGGTTTTCATGCGGTAACGGCTTTTTGAACGTAAAAAAGGGTGCTTATAAAGCACCCTTTTCTTATTCTATCGTGTTACAGAAAATTAGGACTATTTGCCGTGGGCTTTCGCCATAAATTCATCTGTATCACCTCGGTCACTGGTCACTTTACTGATCACAACCGTCGCAATCACCGCAATCGGAACCGAATAGAGTGCCGGATTAACCAGAACATCCAGTCCAAGCATGGTTTCCAAACCGAAGAATTTCGAGAAGGTAAACAGCAGGGAGGTCACCAGACCGATGGCCATCCCCCAGATGACCGCTTGACTGGTCAACCCTTTCCACCAAACAGCAAACACCAGCGCCGGAGCAAAGGTCGAAGCCGCAATGCCAAAACACATTCCTACCAACATAGCGACGTTTTCCTCTTTCAACCAGACCGACATGGCAATGGCCACAACGGCCAGAAAGAAAGCGCCTATTTTTGCAAACTTCAGCTCTTCTTCATCCGTTGAATCCGGTTTGATCACGCCTTTATACAAATCATGCGCCAACGAAGAGGTGGCTGAAATCAACAAGCCCGCCGAGGTACTCAACATGGCCGCCATGGCACCCGCCGCAATTACCCCCATCAGGATCTGACCGCCGAGCATATCACCGAGCATGGGCATGGTCATGTTTTTCGCTTTACCGACTTCACCATTGGCGATCATCTGCAACAACTCAGGATAAAGAGCATACATCGCAATCAAGCCAACAAAGAAAATCGCCGCATAAAACACGGCCAAGCCCCAAATGGTAATCTCAGCTGACTTACGCGCGTCAGAAGCATTGGCAACCGTGTAAAACTTAATTAAAATGTGTGGCAGACCCAAAACCCCCAGGAACAGAGCCAACACCAAACTGGCATTGTCCGCCAAGCTGCGCAGCCCAACCCCAGGCGTCACCGCCGAGGCCGCTTCCGGCATCATCTCACGAACCGCCGCGACCGCTGCCCCTAGGTCCGAAGCGGCGGCGGCCGCCGCGACCGCAGCCGGGTTTTCAGCCGCTAATTTTGCCGGCACCATTTGAGAACTGGCTTCGATAACCCCCGCCGGATTTCCACCAAACAGGTGAATAATACCAAATACCAGTAAAAACAACATGGCACCAAACAGAATCGTTCCTTGAATGGCCTGGTTATAAGAGGTACCTTTCATACCACCGATAATAACAAACAACGCCATTAAAGAACCGGTGACCAAAACCGTCGGGAGATAATCCCACCCCAGCAACAATCCAAACAGATGCCCGGCACCGACAATTTGCGGGACTAAATACATAATACACAGCACCAGTGTCGATAACATGGCGACCGTTCGGATCTGCTTGGCATTCTCAGAAAAACGGGCATTTAAAACATCGGCCACTGTGTATTTACCCACATTCTTGAGAGGGCTGGAAATGGTCATTAACACCACCACCCAGGCCGCAAAGAAACCAATAGCCAGCCACCAGCCATCCACGCCCATCAAAGCAACCGCGCCTGCCACACCCAAGAAACTGGCCGCCGAAGCGTAATCACCCAGCATAGCCAATCCATTCACCTGCGGGGAAATGCCGCCGCCGGCCACATAATAATTAGCTGTTGACGCCGTCGAACGACGGTGATAAAAACTGATCCAAATGGACAAGGCGATCCCAAGCCCAACGATAATTAATGCAACTAAATTCTCCATTATTCCTGCCCCTCTGAATCCATTTTATTCAGATAAAGCCGAGTCATGACCACACCTGTTACGATGATTAATAGTCCACCCCAAATGGCTAGCGGCAGCCCCGCAATTGGCATGGCGGCAATGTCTTTGAAAGTGGCTGATGTCATCAGCGCAATTCCAAAGTACATCACAGTATAAATGGCCAGTAATATGGCCGCGAACGTCTCTTTGCTATTCACAAATATCTCCTCTTTAAGACATTTCTTGGGTTGAAATTCGACACTCGAAACCTATCCGAACGTGTTTTGATAAAACTCGAATGGGCTCAAACAGGGGTTTCCGATCTTCGATTTATTCATTTTGTCATTGTTTTGAAGAATCGAATATAAACAAGATCTGATACATCCAACTTGTCGAATTTAATAAACACTTATTCTGTCAATACAGTTAACACGCTGCTCCAGCGAAAACAAACGGTTTTGTATTGTTATCTAAGGGCAGTCGTTCCTGTTCGGTGAATTCTGCGCAAGCAATCAGAATTGACTGAAACTTAAACTTAGACGTCCCCAGACATCAGATAAGCCCGTTAGGGCAAACCACTCGCATTGCTAATGGCTTGACCCCAAACCTCTTACTCAATACCGCCTAATCGGCCGGTTTTCATCAATTTGATTAATGGTGTTTTTCCATAAACTGATCCAAAATTGTTGGATCTTCCAAAGTGGATGTATCGGAGGTAATTTCCTCGCCCTTGGCAAGGCTGCGCAGCAAGCGGCGCATGATCTTACCGGAACGGGTTTTTGGCAGGTTGGAGCCGAAACGAATGTCATCCGGTTTCGCAATCGGACCGATCTCCTTGGCCACATGATTGCGCAGCTCCTGCACCAGTGCCAGACGCGCATCGCCCTTCGGAACATCCATATTCATCACCACAAACGCGAAAATCGACTCGCCTTTCACATCATGCGGCTTCCCAACCACCGCCGCTTCCATTACATGTTCGTGCGATACCAGTGCCGATTCGATTTCCATGGTGCCAAGACGATGCCCCGAGACGTTTAGAACGTCATCAATACGCCCCATAATCCAGAAATTGCCGTCGTGATCTAAGTGAGCGCTGTCGCCAACCACATAGTATTTATTGTTGAACATGGCGAAGTAGGTATCTACGAAACGCTGATCGTCATTCCAGATGGTGCGCAGCATGGAAGGCCAAGGCTTGCGAATCACCAAATAGCCCCCCTCTCCGTGGGTCAACTCGGTTCCTGTTTCATCGACAATATGCGCATCAATGCCCGGCAAAGGCTTTGTACAAGAACCCGGTTTCAAATCGGTCACGCCCGGAATCGGCGCAATCATATTGGCACCGGTTTCGGTCTGCCACCAGGTATCCACTATCGGACATTCGCCGCGACCGATCACATCGTGATACCAAATCCAGGCTTCCGGGTTGATCGGTTCGCCGACCGTTCCCAGCAGACGCAATTTTGATAAATCGTATTGCTTTGGCACCTCGTCACCAAACTTCTCCAGGGCGCGAATTGCGGTCGGAGCCGTGTAGAAAACGGTTACCCCATGATCCTGACAGACCTGCCAGAAACGACCGGCATCTGGATAGGTCGGCACCCCTTCAAACATGACAATGGTCATGCCCATGGCCAAGGGGCCGTAGGCCACATAGGTATGGCCGGTAATCCAGCCCACATCAGCCGTACACCAGAAAACGTCGCTGTCTTTTAGGTCAAACACCCACTCATTGGTGATGTAAGCGTTCAGAAGGTAACCACCGGTGCTGTGTTGAATGCCCTTGGGCTTGCCGGTGGAACCGGACGTGTACAGCAGAAACAGCGGGTGTTCCGCATTCACCGCCACAGGGTCGTGATAATTGCTCATCCCCGCCACGGCGTCATGCCAAGAAATATCACGCCCTTCTTTCATGGCCACTTCATCGTTGGTGCGATGATAAACAATGACTTTGCGAACAGAATCACCGCCCTTTTCAAGCGCCGCGTCAACCGCGCTCTTTAATGGAACGGATTTTCCGCCGCGCCGTCCAGCATTGGCGGTGATGACCATACGGGCACCGGCATCTTCGATACGGTCGCGCAAAGCTTCCGCCGAGAAGCCGCCGAATACGATGGAGTGAATGGCACCGACACGGGCACAGGCCTGCATGGCAAAAACCGCCTGTGGAATCATCGGCATATAAATAATGACGCGCTCGCCTTTTTCGATACCCTGTGCCGTTAAGGCATTGGCTAGGCGGCAAACTTCATCGTGCAGTTCCTTGTAGGTGTATTGTTCAACCGAGCCATCGTCGGCTTCGAAAATAATCGCCAGCTTGTCTTCTTTTTCTGCAAGATGACGGTCAATACAATTATAGGAGGCATTCAGCTCACCGTCTGTAAACCATTTGTAGAAAGGAGGCTTAGAATCGTCTAATCCAATCGTAAAATCTTTGGACCATTCCAGCTTTTCTCTGGCCAGATCACACCAGTAGCCTTCATAATCGGCTTCGGCTTTGGCTTTCAGTGCCTGATATTTTTCGTCAGTGATATTAGCCTGACGTTTAAAATCGTCGGATGGTTTGAATATACGATCTTCGTGTAAAATCGATTCAATATTATTAGACATTCAAGTCTCCTATTTTACAAATTGAGTCTTTTGTGCACATTCTAATGGTTATGCCCTTCAAAAGGAATAAAAAGTGTTTATGAACGCCTGCCGCCTACGAATGGCGTGCGAAAGTTAAGACGAACAAAAAAGGCTAAAGGAAGGCTAAAGGACAACCTGTGGTTGCCAACCTTCGCTGACTAACTGCTCCAAGAGCGCATCATCCGGCCTAAAAACACGCTCCTTGGGCGTAATTAATTGCGCCCTGGCCTGGTCACTCTGATAATCTACGACAAACGGCAGTCCGGCTTCCGCCTGGTAGGGCGCCAGCAAAGCCGACAACTGCTGAATGCTTTCCGGTGTCACCTTGGCATTCACCTGCACCTTAATGGCTCGCGCTTTTTCCACCCGCGCCTCCGCCAGGGTCACCACTTGTTCGGCATCCAGTTTTATGCCACCGTTAAACGTATCCTCGGATACTTCACCGTAAATCAGCACCACCGTGTCCGGTTGCAGTATGTCTCGACAGGTTTCAAAAACCGCCGGTCGCAACACCACTTCCATTCTCGCGGTCTGATCATCTATGGCCACAAAACCCATGCGATTGCCGCTTTTAGTGGTTTTGCTTCGAGCTTCAACGATCAAACCCGCGGCCCATTTTTTGACCCACTTTTCCGGTCGCAAGGACGCCAACCCCTGCTCAACGTATTGGGACAGCTCTTCACGGTACATTTCAATCGGGTGACCGGTCATGTAAAGCCCCAATACGTCTTTTTCACCCTTTAAGCGCAACTTGGTTGACATTTCTGGCACAGCCACTAATACATCCGCATTTTCGGCCTCGAACGACAACACATCCCCAAAGAGGTCGCCCTGGCCTGCTTCCTCATCTTTGTGCTTCTGCTCGGCCTTCTGCATCGCCAGCCCAATACTGTCAAGCATCGCTTGGCGGTTATCGTGCAAACAGTCCATCGCACCGGCACGAATTAAAGCTTCAATCACCCGTTTATTGACTTTTCGAGTCACTCTGAAACAGAAATCGAACAAATCTCGATAAGCGCCATGCGCCTGACGCTCGGCAACAATGCCTTCCAACGCCGACTCCCCAACGCCCTTAATCGCGCCCAGGCCGTAACGCACCACCTTTTCCTCGGTTTTGACCGACTTAAAGTGAATTTCGCATTCATTGATATTGGGCTGGCGAACATCAATCCCCATGGCATAACATTCGTTGACCATGTGCACCACTTTATCGGTATTGTCCATGTCCGACGAAATCTGCGCCGCCATAAACTCCGCCGGATAATGCGTTTTCAGCCAAGCCGATTGATAGGACACCAACGCATAGGCGGCCGAGTGAGATTTGTTAAACCCATACCCGGCGAACTTTTCCACTAGGTCAAAAATTTTCATCGCCAAGTCGCCGTCAATACCGCTCTTTACCGCCCCGTCTTTAAACACAGAGCGCTGCTTGGCCATTTCTTCGGGCTTCTTTTTCCCCATCGCACGACGCAGCATGTCTGCACCGCCCAGCGTATAACCGGCCAACACCTGAGCGATTTGCATCACCTGTTCCTGATACAGAATCACCCCATAGGTCGGTTCCAGAATCGGTTGCAAAGATTCGTGCTGGTATTGTGCGTCTGGGTAAGAGACTTTTTCCTTACCGTGCTTACGGGCAATAAAGTTCTCCACCATGCCCGATTCCAGCGGGCCAGGTCGGAACAAGGCCACCAGGGCGATAATGTCTTCGAAGCAGTCGGGGCGCAGGCGAACAATCAGGTTCTGCATGCCCGTCGATTCCAACTGGAACACACCCGTGGTTTTACCGGTTTTGATCAGGTCAAAGGTTTGAGTGTCGTCCAGTGGAATACGCGCGATGTCCACAAAGCCCTCATCGCCGGGTTGCTTGCCATCGTTGATAAAATGCAGCGCCCAGTCAATAATGGTGAGTGTCCGCAAGCCCAAAAAGTCAAACTTGACCAGGCCTGCGGTTTCCACATCGTTTTTATCCAACTGGGTGACCACACTGCTGCCATCCGGTTCACACAGCACAGGGCAGAATTGATCCAAAGGTTTCGGACCGATGACCACCCCGCCGGCGTGCTTACCGGTGTTTCGCACCGTGCCTTCCAGCTTCAAGGCCAAATCAATGAGCAGACGAACGTCTTCTTCATTATCGTAACGCTCCTGCAGCATTTCTTCCTCTTCCAGGGCGTCTTTGAGCTTGATACCTAAATCGTTCGGCACCAACTTGGCAATGCCATCCACCACGCCATAACCAAGCCCCAGAACTCGTCCCACATCACGCACGACGGCTTTGGCCGCCATGGTGCCGAAAGTGACGATTTGCGACACGTGATCTTGGCCGTATTGGCGTGACACATAATCAATGACCTCATCGCGTCGTTCCATACAGAAATCGACGTCGAAATCGGGCATGGACACCCTTTCCGGGTTCAAGAACCGTTCGAACAGCAGGTCGTATTCCAGCGGATCCAAATCGGTGATTTTCAGCGCATAGGCCACCAGGGAACCGGCACCGGAGCCACGCCCTGGGCCGACCGGCACCTCGTGATTTTTACCCCACTGAATGAAGTCGGCAACGATGAAAAAATACCCAGGGAAGCCCATCTGAATGATGATATCGAGTTCGAACTTGAGTCGATCGTCGTATTCTTGACGCTTTTCGGCAAATTCTTCAGCGGATAAATGCCCGAACAGGAATTTCAAACGCGCTTCCAACCCGTTTTGCGATTCCTGAATAAAATATTCGTCCATCGTCATACCTTCCGGCACCGGAAAATCCGGCAGGAAGTAAGTGCCGAGGGTCAGAGTGACATTACAACGCTTAGCAATTTCCACCGTATTTTCAATGGCTTCCGGCAAATCGGCAAACAGCTCGACCATTTCATCGGACGTTCGGAAATACTGTTCTTCGGAATAGGTTTTCGGACGGTTAGGGTCATCCAGAATATGTCCGCTGTGAATGCAAACACGCACCTCATGCGCATCAAAGTCCTCTTCCGCCTGAAAACGCACATCATTGGTGGCGACGATTGGCAGTTCATAGCGCTGGGCAACGTCCACGGCACCGTGTAGGTAGCGCTCTTCTTTATCCCGTCCGGTACGCACCACTTCCAGATAAAACCGATCCGGAAAATGGGTTTGCCACCAATGAATGCGTTTCGCCACCAAGTTCGGCTTTTGAGCCAATAAGGCTTCGCCAATATCGCCGTCACGCCCACCGGATAAAATAATCAAACCGTCGTGATGGCTGGCCAACCAATCCTGTTGCACCAACGCCTTCATTTCGTTGTTAACCAACTTCTGGTTTTTAAGATACGCTAAGGAAATCAGACGTGAAAGATTCAAATACCCTTGGTTATTCTGGCACAAGGCCACCACTCGGAACACGGCACCATCCGCCGCTTCGACCTGTAAATCCGCACCGATAATGGGCTTGATTCCTGCGGATGAGGCCGCAGTGTAAAACTTAATCAACGCGAACAAGTTCATTTCATCCGTTAACGCTAACGCCGGCTGACCATGCTCCAAGGCATGATGAATGGCTTGCTTGACGCGAAGCGTTGAATCCACCACCGAGTATTCTGAATGAAGATGCAGATGAACAAATTGAGTTGATTGAGTCATGAAAGGTCGCAAATTGTAGAAAGGGTTATTTTGAGCAAACGCCGAGTGCACACAAAGCAAACTCTAAAGCATAGGCTAAAAAGGCACAGCAAAAGCGCCACTGGCCGGATGCATGGCTTATAATAGGAGGATATTCTATGATAATTTTGGCTCTTTTATTCGGAAATTTCCAATGACAGCGGCTAGGCCACAAGCTTTTTGGCTCGACACAGAGCCGGTTCTTTTTCCACCAACCCACCTTGCGCTAACCGAACCGGACGGTTTATTGGCGGTCGGCGGCGATCTGACCGTCGAATGGTTACTGGCCGCTTACCGTCGTGGCATTTTCCCATGGTTTAATGACGGCGAACCC
>NZ_JBNGDN010000017.1:0-2726 GCF_049975065.1 Hydrogenovibrio sp. | reverse complement strand
CGCGCATTCCGTGGAAGTCTGGCATCAGAAAGAGCTTGTAGGCGGGCTTTACGGCGTCGCCATCGGCAAGGTGTTTTTTGGCGAGTCCATGTTTGCAAAGATGAGTGATGCCTCTAAAGTGGCGCTGGTCGCCCTTTGCCAACAACTCCAGGCCTGGGGGTTTCGCATTATCGACACCCAGATGGGAACCGAACATCTCAAGTCAATGGGCGCACGCCTGATTTCGCGCGAACATTTCGAAAGCCTGCTGGCGGAAGACACCCTCCAAGACTTTCCACCCCAGCCTTGGCAATTAGATCCAGACTGGGATCATTCGTTTTTTCCGACAGGCGCCGACCCAGCGAAATGAAACGAGCAGCTATGGCCGGCCGGTATGGCTGTGCTTAACAGCAGCGCAGAAACACAGAATCAAGACCATCAGTCCCCTTCGCGAGCCATTCACATTGGATGAGATAAAATTTGAATAAAAACAATCTCCCTGATATAATCGCCGCTTAATTTTTACAGGGGCTGTTAAACGCTGATTATTTTCTATGTCAAAACAAGATGTCATTGAATTCGATGGTGAAGTCATCGAAACCTTACCGAACACTATGTTCAAAGTCCGTTTAGAAAATGGACACGAAATTCTCGCACACATTTCTGGGCGCATGCGCAAGAACTACATACGCATTCTCGCCGGAGATAAAGTCAAGGTTGAACTCACGCCTTACGATCTGACCAAAGGCCGCATCACCTACCGCGGAAAATAAAACCTCAGGACACTTTGACACCCAATGTAAAAAACAAAAAAACCGCTGCAAAGCGGTTTTTTTATCTCTGAACGAATGACCCTAACGCCGATTCGCCTTACTCAACCAGTTCATCGGCTTTCAACTGAATCGTGCCATTTTCAACATCGATAATCACACGGCCGCCGTCCTGCAAGTCACCAAACAACAGCATTTCCGCCAACGGCTGTTTGATTGTCTCCTGAACCAGACGCCCCATTGGTCTGGCCCCCATAAACGGATCGTAACCTTCTTTCGCCAGCCAGGCACGTGCCGCAGGCGTGAGTTCAATGGACACCTTCTTATCCTGCAAACTGTTCTCCAGCGCATAAATGAACTTGTTGACCACCGAGCCCATGATGTCGGACGACAGTCGATTAAACTGCACCACCGCATCCAAGCGATTTCGAAATTCCGGCGTGAACACTTTTTTCAGCTCACTTTGAAAGTCCAGTGTATGATCCTGTTCGGTAAAACCGATGCTGGCACGCGACGCCGCTTCCGCGCCGACATTTGACGTCATAATCAAAATCACATTGCGAAAATCGGCCTTGCGCCCGTTGTTATCGGTCAAGGTGCCGTTATCCATCACCTGCAACAGCAAATTGAACACATCCGGGTGCGCCTTTTCGATTTCATCCAGTAACACCACCGAATGCGGATGCTTGTTAACCGCTTCGGTCAATAAACCGCCTTGATCGAACCCGACATACCCAGGTGGCGCACCAATCAAGCGCGACACCGAATGGGCCTCCATGTATTCGGACATATCATAACGTAACAGCTCGATGCCCAGATGTTTTGCCAACTGTTGCGTCAATTCGGTTTTCCCCACCCCGGTCGGCCCGGCAAACAGGAAGGACGCGGTCGGACGATTCGGTTCGTTCAAGCCGGAACGCGCCAGCTTGATAGACGCCACCACTTTATGAATGGCTTCATCCTGCCCAAAGACCACCCGTTGCAAACTGCTTTCCAGTGAAGACAATTTGTCTTTTTCTTTTTGGGTGATTTGGGAGACCGGAATGCGCGCGATATTGGCGACAATCTGTTGAATCTCCGCCACGGAAATTTGTTTACGGCGTTTGCTTTTCGGCATCAGCGCTTGTTTGGCACCGGCCTCGTCGATGACATCAATCGCCTTATCCGGCAGATGGCGGTCGGTAATGTAACGCGCCGATAAATCCACCGCCATTCGCAACGCCGGTAAGGTGTATTTCACATTATGATGCGATTCGAACTGTGACTTCAGCCCTTTCAAAATATCAAAGGTTTCCTGATGGGTCGGTTCGCGCACGTCAATCTTCTGGAAACGACGTGCTAAGGCACGGTCTTTTTCGAAAATACCACGATACTCTTCATAAGTGGTCGCACCGATACAACGCAACTTGCCGGACGATAAAGCCGGTTTCATCAGGTTAGAGGCATCCATCGCTCCGCCTTGAACCGCTCCCGCACCGATAATGGTGTGAATTTCATCAATGAATAAAATTGCGTGAGGTTTTTCTTCCAGCGCTTTCAACAAGCCTTTGAAGCGTTTTTCGAAGTCCCCGCGATAACGCGTGCCCGCCAACAAAGCCCCCATGTCCAAGCTGAACACTTCCGCGTCGAGCAGTTGTTCCGGCACTTCGCCGCTGACGATTTTATGCGCCAACCCTTCGGCCACGGCGGTTTTACCGACCCCCGGCTCACCGACCAACAGCGGATTATTTTTACGACGGCGGCTCAACACTTCCAGCGTCCGTGTCAACTCCCACTGGCGACCGATAATCGGGTCGATGCGCCCCTGCTCGACTTCAACGTTTAAATTCAAACTGAAATTGGCAATGGGGTCGTTTTCCGCTTCCGCCGCTTGCGTGTCTTCCACGCTTTCTTCAGTCGGCGAGCTGGACAGAAAGTCTTCCTGCTGTTGTGCGGTCACACCATGCGAAATGTAGCTGAGAATATCCACACGATGCA
>NZ_JBNGDN010000016.1:26188-28806 GCF_049975065.1 Hydrogenovibrio sp. | reverse complement strand
CTTTTATTCCTAAAAACCCATCTCTTGATGGGTTTTTTTTTGCGCGATTGTTATTCTATGGATTCCACCGCTCAATTGCCGATGGATTTCGCCCTCAATTTATGTCCAATTCTGCTTGTTTATTCCTTCAGTGACTGGCGGATACTAAGGAGCCGCTTTCGCCCCATTTTTTAACCGCTGAAATGGCCGCATTGTATGCGTTGTCGGGTAATTCAAGTATTTGCTTTCCTAAATCTCGATAATCTTTCAGCTCTTGCGTGATGTATTGTTCATCATCACAAACGCTTACGATGTAATTGCTGACAATTGTGAGCGCGACAAGATGTCGAATTTGCGATTTCGCGGCGGTTTTTACTGCAAAGTCACTGTCGTGATGAAACAGCAGTGCTTTGAAAATATTGGGATCGATTTCCCATTTTTTGCCGAGCAATGCGGTGACGAAGACATGACTGGTTCGGAACTGTTCTAGTTCTTTGTTATAAGCGGTAAGTGGGTTGGTTTTTTGATTCTCGATAATCGTTGGGTAGCGGTTTGGAAATTCTCGGTAAAGGTAAATGGCGCCGACATTTTGGAGCAATGCGGCAATATAGGCTTCGGTTCTGGAAACGTCAAACACCCAGTAAGATAATTCTGCGGCGGCCAAGCCGGCTTTTGCGCCATACATCAGGATGGATTGCTCATAAGCGTCTTGTGCTAGCACATGGCTGAGAATGGACGATAAAAACAGATTGTAGATTTCATCCAGCCCGAGTAGGTTGACGGCGACCTTTGCGTCTTTTATCTTCGCTTTCTCGCGGGTTAAATTGGTATTGGCAAGGGATAAAAAGTTTGCAAGCATTTCCGGGTTGTGGCTGATAAGATTAGCCACTGTGACGGTATTGGGGAATTTTTTTTCAAGTTCTGCTTTTAATTCAAGCAGCTCGGTTGGGATATCCGTTCTATTGTGTTTTTTTAAAATATAGGCTGCAATTTTTAGAGGTTCTTGCATCGTTTGCACCTTGTTTCATCCGTTCTTCAATTCAATCTTGCACGGCTGTCAAATTAACGTCATTATTGCCCGATATACTCCAAAATGACAAATATTTATGCCACGCATGACATATTTTTTCAATATGTTAAAACGCTTTCGTCAATTTCGGGCTAGCTTTAATCATCCACCCATTTGCGATAAAGCCGTTACCTAATTTTAATTTATTTTCCAGCAGTGCTATAATTTATTTAAAGAACATATAATTGCGTTTACACGTTGAAGGTGAAGTCATGGATATTGCGTCATCAGCCATGCCGTTTTATAGCAATGCCTATCCATCTCCGCAGATGTCGGTGGATGCTTTAGCGTCTTCGCCAACACGCAAAATTAATGTTTCTCCATCCATTTCGGATGCGTTGACTCAGTCAACAAACGCTCAATCCAATCCCTTTCAAACGCAAGCCGATAGTCGTGAGACAAATCCTCAGGTTTCCGATGCTGACACCGGCCAAAGCCGAAATTCGGCTTCCTCCGGCTCGTCTTCCGAATCAAATCCTTCGGACGGGCAAACGCCTGCCGATCCCAGTATCTCTGAAAAAGCGGCGCAGTTGGAAGTTGAACGGGTGGTCATGCAGTTGAAGTCCCGCGACATGGAGGTGCGAGCCCACGAGCAGGCACACGTAGCGGCGGGTGGGCAATATGTTACCAGCGGTGCTTCTTATGCTTATCAGACGGGGCCGGACGGCAAACGTTATGCAGTGGGCGGTGAAGTGGGGATTGATACCAGCCCAATTTCCGGTGACCCTCAAGCCACGCTTGCGAAAGCGCAGCAGGTGCGTGCTGCGGCTTTGGCACCGGCAGAACCGTCGTCTCAGGATATGAGGGTGGCGGCTCAGGCGACTCAAATGGCGGCGCAGGCACGTGCCGAATTGGCCGCATCGCAATCCCCTTCTTCTGAAGCGGAAGATACTGAGGCGACCACGGAATCCGCAACGGAATCGATAACGAAATCCAGTGCTGAGTCCACCGAATCAGCAGCATCATCGCCGCTATTCAATGCGCAAGCCGACGCTTCGGTTGACTTACTGAACGGCGAGGCTTCAACGCGGACGGCATGGGCTGTGACGATGTCTGAAGACCGTGCTGATCAAGGCTTGGCCAACCTGGTGTCTTCAGGTGAAAAGGCACGCAATCAATTTGAAATACGTCTGCTTAATCAATCCGCGTAGTGTATGCGTTGTTATTCTGTTTCGGTTTCTTTTTGCGTAAGGCATTCAATCAGTCGCTGCACCTGCCGTTTGCAGCAACCATTTCCGTCTGTGGCTCCCGTTTGTCTTTGAACGGCTTCTAGGGTGTGTGCCCCTTGTTCGATGGCGTCAATAATCCGTACTTTCAAAACCTGGTTGCAGACGCATAGGTTTTCATCCAAGTCTTTTTGCAATATGGCTGGCAATTTTTGTAAGGTACTGTCTTTCATGGGAACAGTGTAATACAACGCTGTTTCGTTATCCCGATTTATGACATATTCGTGTTAAAGGAAACCATATGAAAATTTGGTGCATCAGTGATACGCATGGTCATCATAGACGGCTACACGCAATCCCCGACGTGGATGTGGTGGTGCACACGGGTGATTTATGTCAATTTG
>NZ_JBNGDN010000016.1:0-26088 GCF_049975065.1 Hydrogenovibrio sp. | reverse complement strand
CATCGTGCCTTGCATAATGCGTCGAGTTTGGTCTTGCAGGCCGAGCCGGGGGCGGGTAAATCCACTGCTGTGCCGCTCAGTCTGCTGTCCCGCCACGCCCACGATCAGACGGCTTTGGGCTGGCTTGGCTCACAGAAGATTCTGTTGATGGAACCGCGCCGCTTGGCGGTTAAAACGATTGCGGCTTTTCTGGCGACCCAGCTCGATGAGCCAGTGGGTCAGACGGTGGGGTATCAGATTCGGCACGAACGCCAGGTCAGCTCGGCCACACGCCTTGAGATTGTGACAGAGGGCGTTCTGACGAAGCGCTTGCAGCAAGACCCCGAGTTGAAAGGCGTTGGGTTATTAATTTTTGATGAGTTTCATGAACGTTCTATTCACGCAGATTTGGCCTTGACCTTGGCGCTGGAGGTGCAAAGCGCTTTGCGGGAAGATTTAAAAATCATGATTATGTCCGCCACTCTGGACGCCGACTCGGTGATGGCACTATTGCAGGCGCAGGGCGCGGAAGTGGCGGGGCTGACGGTGCCGGGTCGTTGCTACCCGGTGACGGAGCATTATTTAGCCCAACCACTCGATCTGACAAACCGAGCCGCACAGCTTTCGGCAGTGTTGCGTCAGATTCACCAGGCCTGGCAAGATACGGACGCCGACATTTTGGTGTTTTTACCTGGTCAGGCCGAGATACTGCGGCTTCAGGAACGGCTAGAGGCGGTTTTTAATGAATCGACTTGGCAAGAAAGTGGTGCGGCGGTGGTTCGCCCGCTTTATGGCGCTTTATCGGCGCAAGACCAAGCGTTGGCGCTGGTGGCGGATGCGCAAGGCCGTCGAAAAATTGTATTGGCCACCAATATTGCCGAAACGAGTCTGACGATTGACGGCATCGGGGCGGTGGTGGATTCGGGTTTGCAACGCAAGGCGATTTATGACGTTGTCAGTGGCATGACGGCTTTGACGACCCAGCGAATCTCCAAAGCATCCGCCGAGCAGCGCAAAGGGCGGGCAGGGCGTTTGTCCGCTGGACAGGTGTATCGCCTTTGGACGCAGGCGCAGCAGCAGGCGCTGCCGGACTATGACCCGCCGGAAATTCAACAGGTGGATTTGAGCGATTTGTGTTTAGAGCTGGCCAACTGGGGGGTGCAAACGCCGGACGAATTGCATTGGCTGACGCCGCCGCCGCGCTCGGCGTATGAAGCGGCGAGAAGCCTTTTGAATCAATTGGGCTTGATGCAGCCTGGTGGCGGCTTGACGGAATTGGGGCAAGCGGCATCGGCGTTAGCCGGTACGCCGCGTTTGGCGGCAATGTGTTTAAAAGCCGATAAGGTGGAAACTTTAACACGAGTCGAGTCGCAAACGCTGGCCACGGATCTGGTTGGCATTTTGTCGGAGCGTGATGTCTTAATGCGGTACGAACAGGCCGATTTGATTCAGCGTGTTTTGGCGTTGCAACATTATCGCGAAAGCCCGAAATCGGCTCTTTCAGCTTACCCATTGCGCTTGGCAGCAATGCGGCAGGCCTTGAAAAATGCTCGTTCGGCTCTCAGAGTGCTGGGGGTTAAACAACCTTGCAAGCCTTTGGCGCTGTCACAGCTGCAGGCGCATTGCGGACGCTTGGTGGCGTTGGCGTATCCCGACCGTGTCGCTCGCCGCCGACCCGGCGCTCAAGCAATCGCGTCTTTTCATATGACAAACGGCAAAAATGCGATTCTGCCCGAAGGTGACCCTTTGCGCAACGAGCCTTGGTTGGCAGTGGCTTCTCTGGATGGGCAGCGTCAGGACGGTCGTATCTTTCTGGCGGCGCCGTTGATGGAGCAGGATGTTTTTTCGTTGTTTGCCGATCAGATAGAGACGCGTGCTTATTTGGGGTTAAACGCACAGAAAACCGAGCTGGTAGCCCTTGAGCAACAGTGGTTGCTGAAGTTGCGGTTGTCGGAAACACCGCTGTCAAATCCACAGCCGCAGCGTTTTCAAACGGCTTTGTTATCGCTTCTGGCACAGGATTTATCGTATTTGCCCTGGCGTGAAAAGACCCAGGCCTGGTTGAATCGCTACAATTGGCTGGCCAGGCAGAGTCGGAAGCTGGTCGCAGAGGGCACTGACAGCACGGCTATCGAATTTCCGGTTTTTGACCAGGCCTGGTTGAAAGCGCATTTGTCACAATGGCTGGCACCTTATCTTAATGGGGTGACGTCTCTGAAAGCTTTGCAACGTCTTGAACTGGCCACCTTGTTGCAACACCTGCTCAGTTACGAACAGCAGACTCTTCTGGCGCAGCAGGCTCCAACACACTACGAAACCCCTTCTGGGCATCGGGTGGCCATTGATTACAGTGGCGCTTATCCCAAGGTTTCCGTGATTCTTCAATGGATGTTTGGCGAGGTCTGCAGTCCGAGGCTGGCCTGGGGAAATGTGCCACTGACCTTTGAGCTGTTGTCGCCCGCACGGCGACCGATTCAGATTACCCACGATCTGGCAGGTTTTTGGCAAACGTCTTATTTCGACGTGATGAAGGAAATGAAAGGGCGATACCCCAAACATCGCTGGCCGCTAAAGCCGCTTGAAGAACGCCCCGGCGCATCGGTTAAGCGATAACGGCGGTCATATTGTTGCAATCGTTCTTATTTGTGATGGTTCGAAACATGGAGTGCGATACATAGGGTTCGATGCTTGTTGCATTCAAGATATAATAATTTTAATTGTGCCGCATTAGAATTGTGAAATGTATTTATCGAGCGCCATCGGTTATAATCTATGGTGACTGTCCGAAGTCAGAACTGGCTGGTGGGGTATTCATTATTTCTCTGAGCCTATGATTTCTCTGACCCCATTGTCTCTATGATCCTATGGGAAATACACCCGAGCGTAAACCGTCTTTTAAAAAATAAAAAAGTGGTGCACAGATGTTTCATTCCAAATTAAAACAGCAACATGCAGATTTGCAACAGCGGTTTGAATCCGCTCAGAATATTGTCGCGGCTCTTGAACGTTCCATGGCGGTGATTGAGTTCGATTTACAGGGGCGGGTGCTGCGAGCCAATGATAATTTTTTGCAAATAACGGCTTATGGTTCAGATGAGGTGGTTGGAAAAGCACACCGCCTGTTTGTGCCCGATCGCATTGCGCAGTCGCCTGAATATGGGCAATTTTGGCAGAAGTTGGGTCGAGGCGAATTTATCACTGGAACCTTTGAGCGGATCAACCGGCAGGGCGAAACCGTTTGGCTGCAAGCGAGTTACAACCCCGTATTGAATGCGCAAGGTCACGTGGAGAAGGTTATTAAATTTGCTTCGGATGTGACGCAGCAGGTCAAGCGCGATTCAGATTATCAAGCCCAGTTGTCGTCCATTCACCGTGTGATGGCGGTGATTGAATTTGATATGGATGCAACGATTCTGACGGCCAATGAGAATTTTTGCCGCACCATGGGGTATGCGCTCAGCGAAATCGAGGGACGTCGTCACCAAATTTTTGCCGAACCAGGCCTAGCGAAAAGCCCAGAGTATCAGGCTTTCTGGCAACGTTTACGGCAGGGCGAGTTTGTTTCCGGTACCTTTAAGCGTTTGAACAAAAAAGGTGAAACGGTTTGGTTGGAAGCCAGTTACAACCCTGTTTTCGATGCAGACGGTCGTCCCTACAAGGTGGTGAAGTTTGCCACTGATGTGGGACAGAATGACAACATAAAACAACTCAGGTTTGTTGTTAATGAAGCCTCGAAGGTCATGGAAGCATTTGCCTCCGGCGACTTAACTCAGCGAATGCCTGCTGGGATTAACACGCGAGAAGATTCGATGTTTGCCACAGAGGTGAAGTGTATCAACGAAGGGATTCAGAAGATGTCCGAGCGTTTGACGGAGATCATTATCCAAGCCTCTCAAGCGACAAAAGTGGTTGCACAGGCCTCGGATGAAGTGTCTCAGGGCGCGCGAGCCTTGAATGACCGTGTGCAGACGCAAGCAGCGGCATTGCAGGAAACGGCTCAGAACATGACCGCCATGCGAGACTTGGTTTCCCGCAACACCGAGCAGGCTCAGTCCGCCTCGCAAGCATCGGAAGAGGTGAAGGCCAAGGCGCATCGTGGCATGACGGTAATGCAAGCCACCATTGAAGCCATGAGTGCGATTCAGGCTTCCAGTCACAAGATAGCGGATATTGTCAGTTTGATGGACACGATCGCGTTTCAAACCAACTTGCTGGCACTGAATGCGGCAGTTGAAGCCGCGCGGGCAGGGGAGTCTGGCCGCGGCTTTGCAGTGGTTGCTGGAGAAGTGCGTGCTTTAGCACAGAAATCCGCGCAAGCGGCGAAGGACATTCGTGCCTTGATTGACGAAAGTGTTCAGCGTGTTGAACAAGGCACTTTGCAGGCGAGCCGATCCGGAGAGGTGCAAACTGAAATCGTCACAGCGGTGAGCGCGGTGACCGAAACTGTCAATCGCATTGCCGCCGCAACCCTAGAGCAGATGGGGGGCATCGACCAAGTGCATCAGACCATCCGGCAATTGGATGAGGTCACTCAGAAAAATGCCGCCTTGGTGGAAGAAACCACTTCCGCTTCAGAAAGCCTGCGCCATCAGGCGGATATTCTGGCGGAAGATATGGCCTTTTTCACCACCAAGCCTTAGCCGCCGGTCTTGCGGAACAGGTTTCGCAGCATAGTTAGGCCGTGAAAGTGGGCGATGATCAGATAAAAGACGCTGCCAATAATGACGCCCAAGAGCGTATTCCCTAGAAAAAAAGGCTGCCAGATGAGGGGGAAGACATCCGAAAACCATTGTTGCGAGGCAATGGGAATGTTAGGGTCAATATGACTCAGCGGAGGCGTGTTGAGAACCCAAGTGCCGAACCGGTAGCCGCCGTACCAGATGAATCCCATGGTTAAGGGGTTGGTGATCCAGGCTAAGGCCGTTGCCAAAGGAATATTGGCGCGCGCATAATAAGCCAAAATTGAACCGAGCAGCATTTGGAAGGGAATCGGCAGCATCATGCAAAAAGCGCCGATAAAGCCCGCGCGGGCAAAGGATGCGCGATCACCGGCCCAATAGGTTCGGTCTCGAAACTTGGGGAAATATCGATTCAGGAAGGGCGAAGCTTTGACCTTGCGACCGATCTGATGCACTTTTAAACGAAGATAACGAATCATAATCATCAGTTTACCAAAATAGGCCAGCGATAGGAGGGTGTTTTGGGGAAGTGTTGGCGGTTGTGTTGTGTTAGGTAAAAGCGGACGGCGTTTCATGCGTTCGCCGTCCTGAAGTTGTATTGAGCGAGCCGATGTCTGGAACGTCCTGCTCCGTTTGTCTGTTGCATTCTGTATTAAGCCGTCCCGGCTTTTGGGTCGCTTGGTGATACATCCTGTATTCAACGCAGTCTATGATAGTCGTAAAAGGCGTCCATGAAAAATCAGAGGTTTTTATGACGGCATTTATTGGACTTTTGTGATCAGCTCAGGTAGAGTTCGCTCTTGTAAGAGGGTCGGGCAATCGCGAGACTTGTTTTCGAGGAAAGTCCGGGCACTGCAGGGCAGAATGCCAGCTAACGGCTGGGCGGTGAAAGCCGACGGAAAGTGCAACAGAGAGTAGACCGCCAATTTATTGGTAAGGGTGAAAGGGTGCGGTAAGAGCGCACCGCGCAACGGGCAACCGTTTGTGGCTAGGTAAACCCCATTCGGTGCAAGACCAAATAGGAAAACACGTCTGACCCAGTCAGACAGGGTGCGGCCCGTACCTGGTTTTCGGGTAGGTTGCTTGAGGGGCGCAGTGATGTGTCTCCTAGATGAATGATTGCTGCCAGCAATGGTACAGAACCCGGCTTATAGACCCTCTTATATTTTTATATGTTTTTACAATTCATGTTTTGCTTTGGCGCAGTTAGGCTTCCTTCCCCCACGCCATTTTGGCCGTATGGCATCTGCCATTGTTTCCCATTATTTCGTAATCCCCCCCCCTTTCTCAGATATTGCATATTAAGGTGTGTTCCCATCGGTGTATGCCGACGATGTGTGCCGACGATGTGCGACGACGTGTCGCAGTGTTAAGGATTCGCAATCAATTGTTGAGTCTTTTTTCTGAATAAGACCCTTTGGGTTGTGCCTCACCACTTTTCACCACATAACGGTGTTTTTACTCTATTTAGTTATCCAAAATAATCTATTCAACTACATCTAGTGGTTGTGTGCGGTTTATTGTGATAAATCTTTTGTATTTATTTTTCAGGGTTTTATTTTTTGTAGTTAATTCTGATTATTCTTTCTGGTTTTAAATCGTTGAAAATTAATAATAAAAAGTTTTTACGCCATGAATTGTCTGGGATGTGGAGTCATCGCTAAGTTGTTGGTCTGTAAACATAAATTGCAAAATCTTTCGGTTTCTAAGCTTGACACCGTTAAGTAAAATCAATATAGTGGCGTCAAGTGGTGCTAAGTGGCGAAAAGTGGGAAAAAATGTTGTTTTTTCGTGGAATCAATTCAATCAATCTCGATACAAAAGGGCGCATGGCGATCCCAAAGCGTTATCGTGAGTCGATTGAAGAGGCCAGCGAAAATCAGTTGGTGGCCACCATTGATCTTCATAGCCCATGTTTACTCATTTACACCATGGACGAGTGGGAAGTGATTGAGCGCAAGTTGATGTCATTGCCGAATATGGATCCGCAAGCGCGTCTGGTACAGCGGCTGTTGCTGGGACACGCTTCGGAAATGGAGATGGATGGTCAAGGACGAGTGCTGTTGCCCAGCTTGTTGAGAGAGCATGCAAAGCTCGACAAAGAAGCCATTCTCCTGGGGCAGGGCAATAAGTTTGAGCTTTGGTCACAAGCCGCTTGGGATGAAAGCCGCCCTGAAATGTTGGCGTCGGCATCGGGCGTGGATGACGTGTCCGAGTCGCTGGCAACCTTGAGTTTGTGATGATGACAGCGCCAGAATCGACATCGGTGGCCGAACATTATCCCGTCATGCTGCGGGAGTCGATTGATGGGTTGGCCATTCACGCAAGTGGTCGCTATGTGGATGGCACCTTCGGTCGAGGCGGGCATTCGAAAGCGATTTTGGCCAGTTTAGGGCGTGAGGGACGTTTGCTGTCGATTGATCAAGATCCAGAGGCGGTGCGCTTTGCTCAGGAGACCATTCAGGATGATCGCTTTCATATTTGTCATGGCAGTTTTGAGTTTTTGGAAACCTATTGTGACGAGCGGGGCTGGCTTGGAAACGTAGATGGAATTTTATTGGATTTAGGGGTGTCTTCCCCGCAATTGGACGAGGCTGAACGAGGGTTCAGCTTTATGCGTTCCGGTCCCTTGGATATGCGCATGAATCCCGAGAGTGGATTGAGTGCCCTGGAGTGGTTACAGACGGTCGATGAAAAGACGCTGTCGCAGGTGTTGCGTCAGTACGGAGAAGAGAAGTTTTCCGGTCGGATAGCGCGTCACATTAAAGAAGCGCTGGCGGCTGGAAAGTTAAAAACAACGTTGGATTTGGCGGATCTGGTGTCGAAGGCGTCACCCAAAAAAGACAAGCATAAGCATCCGGCCACCCGCACATTTCAAGCGATCCGCATTGCGGTGAATCGCGAGTTGGATGTATTGAAAACGGTGTTGGAGGCGGCTGTGTCGGTATTGAAGCCAGGTGGGCGTCTCTCGGTCATCAGTTTCCACTCGCTGGAAGATCGTATCGTCAAGCAGTTTATACGCGATCAATCGCGTTTGCGGGATCTGTTCCCGGATTCGCCGGTTCAGTTGGAGGTGATTGAGCCGGTACTCAAGAAAGTAGGAAAGCCCATTTTTCCTTCGGCTGAAGAATGTGCGGAAAATCCAAGGTCGCGCAGTGCGGTCTTGAGAGTCGCCGAGAGAATTTAGTGATTGTCGGAAGACGGTCACGGAAAAACCGACGAAGGTCGGGTAGTGGATTTGAAATAAAGACATTTGAATGTCAGTCGGCTAACGTTGGTGGCTGGCAGCAAATGATGGTGGTGACATAGTGTTGATTAAGGGGAGTATCACATGAAGTTTAATTTGCAAGAGACGATTTCGGACGAAGCGGGCATGCCGAAAATCAAGGTCATTGGTTTGGGCGGCGGCGGCGGAAATGCCGTGGACTATATGGTGCGCTCTGAGGTGGAAGGCGTGGATTTTATTTGTGCCAATACCGATGTGCAGGCCTTGAAAAATGCCAAGGTGCCGACCTGCATTCAATTAGGTGATAATGGCTTGGGCGCAGGTGCCAACCCTGAAAAGGGCATGGAGGCCGCAAAACAAAATATCGAGCAAGTAAAAGAAGCGCTGAAAGGTGCGGACATGGTGTTTATTACCGCCGGTATGGGCGGGGGAACTGGAACCGGGTCGGCGCCTATTGTGGCACAGGCGGCACGTGAAATGGGGATTCTGACCGTCGGTGTTGTTAGCAAACCCTTCAGTTTCGAGCGGCGTGCCAAAGTCGCGGAAGCGGGGATTGCGCAGTTGGCAGAACACGTGGATTCCCTGATTACGGTACCCAATGATAAATTGTTGAAAGTGCTGGGCAAGGATTTTGTGCTGGCCAAGGCGTTTGATTACGCGAATGAAGTGCTTCATGGTGCGGTACAAGGGATTTCCGAGCTGGTGACGCGCCCTGGTATGATTAACGTGGACTTTGAGGATTTGCGTACGGTTATGACCGAACGCGGTGTGGCGATGATGGGGGTCGGTCATGCGACGGGTGAAGCACGCGCGGTGAAAGCGGCCGAAAAAGCCATCGCCAATCCGCTGCTGGAAGATATTTCCGTCTCCGGTGCGCGCGGCTTGTTGGTCAATATTACCTCTGGCCTGGATTTTACCTTGGGTGAATTTAATGAAGTCGGTGATGTGATTGATCAGGTGGCTTCAGATGAAGCGAAAGTGATTATCGGTACGTCTATCGATGAAAGTATGACCGATGAAATTCGGGTCACGGTGGTGGCCACAGGCTTGTCTGAAGTGGGTGAAGAGGTTCGGCGTCCAGAAATGGTGAAGCCAAACTTGCAGGCGGTGCAGTCGGCACAGCCGCAGAAAGCAGAACCCGCTACGGAAGCCATGCCTCAAACGGCTGCAGAGGCACCTAAAGCCACCAGCACACCGGAAGTGGTGCGCCCGAAAATGGTTGTCAACGGTGGCGCGACGGGCGGTGCCGATGCCAATTCAAATTATCTGGATATACCGGCATTCTTACGACGTCAAGTCGATTAAACCGATGCCTGTTCTCGCAGAAAATGGGTGCATCGTCTGAATGGTGTCACAAAAACTCCCCCGCCTGAGCCGGTTGCCGAAAGCCAACTGGGGCGGGTTTTTGGCGTTTTCGTTGTTGATGGTGATACTGGTATCAATGGTGGCGATTGTGCTGGTTCAGCACCAGGTGCGACACCTTGAGACCCAGTATGCTCAAGCGATGCAGCGAGAAGTCATGCTGCGAGAAGAGCAGGGTAAATTAATTTTGGAAAAGCATCATTTAACCGCTTTAGCTAGGGTAGAACACTTGGCGCGTACCCGGTTGCAGATGACGCTGGAAAAAACACCCCTCAAGGAAAAAACGCAAACCATAATACTGGAAAAACGAGATGCAGCGTCAACTGAATAGTCGAATACGACGCGATTGGATCATCTATGGTCTGATCGTACTGTTTTTTCTGGCCATCATTTCACGCGTGTTTTATGTGCAGATCCTGCAGTCGGATTTTTTACAGTCCGAGGGCAATAAACGTCAGGTTCGCAGCCTTGATATCCCCGCACCGCGTGGGCATATCTATGATCGAAACCTCAATGTTCTGGCGTTGAGCACACCCATCGACTCAATTTGGGTTGACCCCAAGATTCTGTCTTTTTATCTTGATCCGGTTCAGCAGCAGACCCAATGGTTGGCTGAAGGACTCTCGCCCGAGCAGATTACCCAGCAACAAAAACGCATCGCACAAAAAACAACGGCGTATCACGCCATGCTCAAGCATTTAAAAGTCTCCGAACCCAGCTTTACCCGAAAGGTTCTCGCCAATCAAAAGCGACGTTTTTTGTACGTCCAGCGTGGGGTTTTGCCGGAAATATCGCAGCAGATTGCGGAATTGGATGTTCCCGGACTCTATATTCAGAATCAATATAAACGTTACTATCCTGCCGGTGAGGTGGTAGGGCATCTGGTTGGCTTTACCGATATTGATGATAAGGGGCTGGCAGGCCTGGAGAAAACCTATGACGAATGGTTGAGCGGCCGTCACGGCACCAAGCAAATCATAAAAGATCGTGCCGGACGGGTGGTGGAATTTGTTAAGGATATTGAACCGGCAAAGGCGGGGCGTCCGCTGGTGTTGAGCCTGGATAAGGATTTGCAGTTCTTTTTGTACCATGCGTTGAAAAAAGCGTACATTCAGCATCAAGCCGAGTCCATTATGTCGGTTATTTTGGATGCGAAAAGCGGTGAAGTCTTGGCCATGGTGTCGCTACCGAGTTTTAATCCAAATGATCGCGGGCAACTGACCGGTTCGCGGTTGCGCAATCGCGTGGTGACGGATCGTATCGAGCCGGGTTCCACTGTCAAGCCGTTTGTGGTGGCAAAGGCATTGGATTTGGGCGTTGTTCAGCTGGAGGATACCTTTGATACCAGCCCCGGTGCCATGCGCATCCAAGGGGAGCGGATTACCGATACACGCAACCACGGTGTCTTAACGCCGGGGGAAATTATCCAGGTGTCGAGTAATATCGGTGCCAGTCAAATTGCTTTTAAAATGTCGCCCAGTGAGCAATGGCAGATGTATCACGATATTGGCTTCGGACAGGATTTGGGCTTGTTTCTTCCCGGCGAGACCCTGGGGTATATGCGACCCGCGCGCGAATGGCAGAAAATTGACCAGGCCTCCTCTTCGTTTGGTTACGGGTTTAATATAAATTTAATGCAATTGGCACAGGCCTATTTGATTTTTACCAACCAAGGACGCATCAAACCGGTCAGTTTACTGAAGCTAAAGGCGGTGCCGGAAGGCACTCAGGTGGTTTCACCGGAAGCGGCGCAAGCGGTGTTGTCGATGATGGAGGCGGTGACGGAACGACACGGATCCGCGCCTCAAGCCAAGGTGGACGGCTATCGGGTGGCAGGCAAAACCGGTACCGTGCATCGCACTAAAATCGGCGGTTATGAACAGAATAAATACATCTCATTGTTTGCCGGCATCGTGCCGGTATCGAACCCTAAATACATAATGGTGACGGCCATTAACGAGCCGAGCCGCGGTATTTATTACGGCGGCAAGGTGGTGGCGCCCATCTTTAAGGAGGTGATGGAGTCGGCGTTGCGGTTGAATAACGTACAGCCGGACGAAGCCTTGGAAATGGTGGATGCGTCGGGGGAGACGACGCGGTGAAGACACTGCAGGCGTTGCTGACCCACTTGGCGCTAACGGATGCGCCTGCATTGGCGAGTCAGAAGCCTGCGGCGCTTTTGTCAGAGCCGGTGACTCAATTAACGTCCGACTCACGACGGGTGGCGCCGGGCAGCGTGTTTGTGGCCTTGCCAGGAGCGAAATGTCATGGCATCGACTTTGCATCTCAGGCCTGTGAACAGGGGGCTTCAGCGATTCTAACCGATTTGCCAGGCCTGGCAAAAGTGCAGGCGTCCGGCTTGATGGGGAGTTTGAGCTGTCCGGTCTATGCGGTGGCGGATTTGCAGAAAAAACTGGCGAAACTGGGGCAGTGGTTTTACGACGATCCCAGTCGTCAGTTGAAGCTATTGGGGATCACCGGCACCAATGGCAAAACCTCCAGTGCCTATTTTGCCGCGCAGCTTTTGCAGGCGGCTGGATTCAAAGTGGCCTTGATGGGCACTTTGGGGAATGGATTGTTCGGACACTTGCAACCGAGCCCGAATACCACTGTGGATGTACTTACACTCAATCACCTGCTTGCCGATTTCGCGCGCCAAGGGGTGAACTGGGTGGTCATGGAGGTGTCTTCCCATGCGGTTAGCCTTGGCCGGATTACGGGCATACGTTTTGAGGTCGCCGCCTTAACGCAAGTGACGCGGGATCATCTTGATTTTCACGGCACAGAGGCCGCTTATCGCGAGGCCAAACAGCAGTTCTTTCAAACGTATCCAGCGCATTATCAAGTGTTGAATCTGGAGGATGCGCTCGGAAGAGCCTTAGCGGATAAAGTGGATAAAGCCGCTAAAGCAGACAATCCAGCCCAAGACTTGGCAAACAAGAGCGCTTCGGTGGCACCCACGCAGATCATTGGCTACAGTCGCAAGAAAGCGGATGCGGATGTGCGAATCGAGGCGCTGCAATACGCCCCCATGGGTTTCAGTGGACAATTGGTCACCCGAGAGGAGCGCACTGACTTTACGGTGCCGCTCATGGGGGATTTTAATGCAGAAAATTTGTTGTGTGCCGTCGCCTCGGTATTGACCTCGGGTGTTACGCTTAGGCAAATCGCCGCGGAGCTGGGGCATTTAAAAGGGGTGCCCGGGCGAATGGAGGGGCTGTCGCGCTCGGGTGAACCGACGGTTTTGATTGATTATGCGCACACGCCGGATGCGCTGGACAGAGTGTTAACAGCGTTGAATTGTCACCTGTCGGCGGGCGCGGAAAGCCTGTGGGTGGTGTTTGGTTGCGGTGGTAATCGTGATGCCGGTAAGCGACCGCTGATGGGGCAGGTGGCGGAGCGTTACAGCGACCATATTGTGCTGACCGATGACAACCCCCGATTCGAATCGCCTGAGCAGATTGTCGCAGACATTCAGGCCGGCATGCAAAATCGCCAGGCCTGGGTGATTCACGATCGTGCCGAAGCGGTTGCTCAGGCGATCCACCAGGCGCGTGAGGCTTACGGTGAGCGGGCGGTGGTGCTGGTGGCCGGCAAAGGGCATGAAGATTATCAGGAGGTCGCCGGTCAGCGTTGGCCGATGCAGGATTCACAATTGGTGGCGGCGGCTTTCCAGTCAAGGCCGACGAAGATGAAACAGGAGTCTCAGAACCCATGACATGGTGTCTAACCGACGTGCTGACCGTGAGTGAAGGTCAGCCGGTCAATGCGGAAATCGAGGGTGCGCACCTTCGGATTAAAACAATCAGCACCGATACCCGCTCTCTGGCGGCCGGTGCTCTTTATGTGCCATTAAAAGGGGCGCATTTTGACGGCCACGATTTTTTGGCAGAAGCCGTCGCCAAGGGGGCTGTGGCCTGCTTGGTATCGGAAAAGGCTTGGCGGTCGCTTGCGAAAAAGTCGCAAGCAGCCATCGCTCAATCGGTGCCGATTATCCTCGTTGAAGATACGCGTCTGGCCTATGGGCTTTTAGCGGCCTGGCATCGCCGCCAAATGCCTTTGAAATCCTTGATTGGCGTCACCGGCTCCAATGGTAAAACCACTACCAAAGCGCTTTTGGCGAACATTATTGGTCAGCAGGCATCGGTGCTGGCCACCGCTGGTAATCTCAATAACGATGTGGGGGTGCCGCGCACCCTGTTGCAACTGACGCCTGAGCACGACTACGCGGTCATTGAAATGGGGGCGAATCATTGTCACGAAATTGGTTATTTAACCCGTCTGGCACAGCCGGATGTGGCGATCATCACCTTGGCTGCCGGTGCCCATTTGGAGGGGTTTGGCTCTCTGGAAGCGGTGATTGAAACCAAGGGTGAAATCATGGACGGGCTGAAGCCGGGCGGCACGCTGGTGTTGAATACGGATTCCCCAGGGTTTCCATACTGGTGTGACAAGGCTGAACAGCAGGCTTTGAAGATTGTGACGTTTGGCACCGCGCCGACGGCGGACATTCGTTTGGCCTCTTTTGAACAGGCCGAATCACAACTTGATTTTGAGTTGCGTTTGGCGGATCGCGTTGCGCACTCAGCGGGCTTATCGACGAGCCCCCACTCTGTTAAGGTGAGCATGCCGTTATTGGGACAACATAATGCCATGAATGCGGCGGCGGCGGTAGCGGCGTGTCTGGCCGCTGGGTTCCGTTGGGAGCAGATTCGGCCAGGCCTGGAGGATTTTAATGGGGTGGCCGGTCGCTTGCAGCGAACCGCTTTGCCACAGGGCTGGCTAATCGACGACAGCTATAACGCCAATCCGAATTCAGTCAAAGCGGCCATTGCCACGCTGGTGCAGTTGCCGGGCGAATCAATGGTGTGTCTGGGCGCGATGGCGGAGCTGGGGGTGGATTCGGAATCTTTGCATCAAGAAGTGGCGATTTACGCACGCCAGCAAGGTGTGCGCGCACTGCTGGTGTTTGGTGAAGGGGCTCAGTCCATGGTCAACGCCTTTGGCGAGGGCGCGGAATATTTTGCGCATCGTGACGCTTTAACCGCGCAGGCGGTTGATTGGGTGATGCGCCAGAAAGTGCAGAATGTATTGGTTAAAGGATCGCGTTCGGCCGGAATGGAGCAGGTCGCCCAAGGTCTTTTAGCGAAGCTCCGTTCGCCTACCGTTTAGAACGCAACATTCAAGCAGGGCAGCTCGATTCGCTCAAATCGGGTGTTTGAAAACACATGATGGCGTGCCATCTTGGCACGGTTCGGGGCATTTATAAGGAACCCTTATGTTAATTTATCTGACAGACTATCTGGCGCAATATATTTCCGGTTTCGGGGTGTTTCGCTACATCACGCTGCGCACGATTATGAGTGTGTTGACGGCGTTAATTTTATCGTTTTTGATCGGGCCGAAAGTCATTCGTTGGCTGATCCGTCTGAAAGTCGGCCAAAGTATCCGGCAAGATGGTCCGGAAACCCATTTGGTGAAAACCGGCACCCCGACAATGGGGGGCGTGATGATTCTGTTTTCGGTCACGGTGGCGGTGCTGCTGTGGGGCGATTTGAGCAATCACTATTTAGTGATTGCCACCCTCACCATGCTCGGCTTTGGGGTGATTGGGTTTGTGGATGATTACCAGAAGGTGGTGTACAAAGACCCTAACGGTATGCGATCTCGCACCAAATTTTTCTGGCAGTCGGTGGTCGGGCTGACGGCGGCGGTCAGTCTGTATGCCATGGCGCAGGTGCCCGCCGAAGGGCAGTTATTGATTCCGTATATGAAAGACACCTTTATTTATCTGGGCGCTTGGACGGTGGTGCTGGGGTACTTTGTGATAGTGGGCACCTCAAACGCAGTGAATTTAACCGATGGTCTGGATGGGTTGGCGATTATGCCGACGGTGATGGTCGCCGCGGCGTTGGGCGTGTTTGCCTATGTCACCGGGCATTTGTATTTTTCACAATACTTGCAGATTCCTTACATTCCCGGGGTGGGTGAATTAACCATTTTCTGTGCGGCTCTGGCTGGGGCAGGCCTGGGCTTTTTGTGGTTTAACGCCCATCCGGCGCAGGTGTTTATGGGCGATGTGGGTTCGTTGGCGATTGGCGCGGCATTGGGCGTGGTGGCGTTGGCCGTTAAGCAGGAGCTGGTGCTGTTTATTATGGGCGGCATTTTCGTGGCGGAGACACTGTCGGTGATTTTGCAGGTGGGGTCCTATCGCCTGCGCAACGGCAAGCGTATCTTTTTGATGGCACCGCTACACCATCACTTTGAGCAGAAAGGCTGGCACGAATCGCAAGTGATCGTGCGTTTCTGGATCATCACCATTATTCTGGTACTGATTGGCTTGGCCAGCTTGAAAATTCGTTAAGGTGAGGCGAGACGAGACATGTATTTAGTGGCAGGACTGGGGGTAACCGGACAAAGCGTACTGCAATATTTTGCCAGTCAGGGCGAGCCCTGTTTCGCGTATGATGCGCGTGCGGATTTGGATGTGAGTGCGTTGCAGATCCGCTTTCCGCAGGCGGAGTTTGCAACCGGTCGTTTGCCGTCTCACTGGTGTGAGCGGATTGAAACCCTTGTGCTCAGCCCCGGCATTGCGAAAGCCGAGCCTTGGGTTCAGGCGATTCTGCAGGCGGGCAAAGAAGTGATTGGCGACATTGAGTTGTTTGCGCGCGCGGCGGGCAAGCCGATTGTCGCCATCACTGGCTCCAACGGCAAGAGTACGGTCACCACCTTGGTGGGCGAGGCGTTGCAGGTCGGTGGTTATCGCGTGGGGGTCGGCGGGAATATCGGCCGACCGGCGTTGGATTTACTTGCAGACCCGACCGAATTTGATGTCTATGTGCTGGAGTTGTCGAGCTTTCAGCTGGAGACGACCTACTCATTGCACTCTGCGGCTTCGACCGTGCTGAATATCTGTGAAGATCACATGGATCGTTATTCGGCGTTGGAAGACTATATTCAGGCGAAAATGACCATTTTGAACGATACCGAACTGGCGGTATTGCCGGACGGCTTTCAACCGTCGGGCATTGCCAGTCCCTTGGAAACCGTGCGTTTCGGTTTGAAAACAGCGCAGCCAGGGCAGGCGTTGCCGAGCCGCTATTATGGGGTGATGATTCGAAATAACCAGGCCTGGCTGGGTTGGGAAGACCATCCTTGCGTAGCGGTGGCGGTCATGGCGCAGTCGGGACGCCACCATCAGCTGAATGCACTGGCGATGATGGCGTTGTGTCGGCCATTTCAGTTGCCGGATGCCGCGTTTGAAAAGGTCTTGCGTGATTTTAACGGCTTGCCGCATCGTACCCAGTTGGTTTTGGAGGCGAACGGCGTTCAGTGGATTAACGACTCAAAAGGCACGAATGTCGGTGCCACCATTACCGCTATGGAATCCATGGCGTTGATGACGGAAGGCGAGGTGATTTTGCTCGCCGGTGGCGTGGGAAAAGACGCTGATTTTACGGAACTGGGAAAGGCGGTGGCGCGCTTTGGCAGTCAGGTGATCTTGTTCGGTCGAGACCGTTTGCAGATGGCGGCGGTCATGCCGCCGCATCAGGTGTCGGTCGTGGCAACGCTGGAGGCGGCCATTGCGCTGGCGGCAACAAACGTGCGAGACGGTGATAAAGTGTTGTTTTCACCGGCCTGTGCCAGTTTTGATCAGTTTGAGAATTATCAGCATCGGGGTGAGGTGTTTGAAGCACTGGTTCGAGCGCGGTTCGGCTCGGATAAAGGGGGCGCGGAATGAGTGTTCAAAAATGGCGGCAGCAAAGCGCACGCTGGCCAGTGGATTATTGGTTATTGGCCGCTCTGGCGGTGTTAATGACGTTGGGATTGGCGATGGTGACGTCCAGTTCCATTGCCATCAGCGAAAAACGCTTCGGTGACGAAACCCATTATCTCTGGCGGCAGCTCTTTGCGATGGGGCTGGGCAGCCTGGTGGCTTATCTGGTGTTGCAGACGCCCTTGTCGCTGTGGCGAAAGCATCGTGGCAAGCTGTTTTTGTTCGGGTTGTTGCTGTTGGTTGCGGTGCTGCTGTTTGGGCGGGAGATCAACGGCAGTCAACGTTGGTTGCCGTTGTTGGTGATGAATTTTCAGGTGTCGGAGTTTATGAAGGTCGCGGTGGTGGTGTTTATGGCGGGTTATCTGGATCGCCATGCCACAGCGGTGCGGGAAAATTTTGAAGCCGTGATCCGCTTGGTGTTGCCTTTTGGTGTGATGACCATTCTGCTGCTGTTGCAGCCGGACTTTGGTGCGACCTTTGTGATTATCGTCATTATTACCGGTATGCTGTTGATCGCCGGAGCGCCCTGGCGATTTTTTGCGATGACGGTGTTGCCGATTGGTGCCTTGCTGGTGATGATGGTGGTCACTTCGCCTTATCGTATGGCGCGAGTCACCAATTTTTTAGATCCCTGGTCGGATCCTTTTGGCCACGGTTATCAGTTGACGCAGGCGTTGATTGCTCTTGGGCGGGGCGAATGGTTCGGTGTCGGAGTCGGCGAAAGTGTGCAAAAACTGCTTTATTTGCCGGATGCCCATACGGATTTCCTGTTTGCCATTTACGCCGAAGAGTTTGGTCTGATTGGGGTGGTTTTTTTGGTGTTACTGTATTTATTTATCCTGCACCGATGTTTTCGAATCGGGGCTAAGGCGTTTGAGAAACAGGCCTTTTTCGGTGGCTTGATCGCTTATGGTGTCGGTATCTGGGTTGTGTTGCAGGCGATGATTAACATGGGGGTCAATCTGGGGTTGTTTCCAACCAAGGGATTGACCTTGCCCTTAATGAGTTATGGCGGCTCGAGTGTGTTGGTGTTTATGGTGGCCTTGGCGCTGGTGTTGCGCGTGGATTATGAAACCAAACGTCTGCCAATACCGCCTGCGTCCGCCCCGACACCGGAGGAAGCGCCATCATGAAACGAGTGTTGATTATGGCCGGCGGCACAGGCGGGCATGTTTTCCCAGGCCTGGCGATTGCCAAGGCGTTGGCTGAAGAGGGCGTGGAAACGGTTTGGCTGGGCACCCACGATGGCATGGAGCAGACCTGGGTGCAACCGACGGGAATTCCGTTTTACCGCATTTCCATTAAGGGGGTGCGTGGCAATGGTTGGCTGGGCTGGTTGGCCGCGCCTTTCCGCGTGACACGCGCCTGGTGGCAGGCACGAAAAATTCTGCTCGAAACCCAGCCGGATTTGGTGTTGGGCATGGGGGGGTTTGTTTGTGGGCCGGGCGGTCTGGCGGCTTGGTCATTGGGCAAAAAACTGGTGTTGCACGAGCAGAATGCCATTCCTGGAATGACCAATAAATGGCTGGCTCCTTTGGCGAAGCGTGTGATCTGTGCCTTTCCGCAGTCGGTTTTGCGCGGCTCAAACGTGGTGACGCTGGGCAACCCGGTTCGAGCGGGGCTTGAAAGTCTGTCGTGCGTGCTGCCGCAGACGCCGCGGCGTTTGCTGGTGATGGGTGGCAGCCGTGGTGCCCTGGCCTTGAATCAAGTGGTGCCAGCCGCCTTGGCTTTGCTACCCATAAATGAACGCCCGCAGGTGTGTCATCAGACGGGTGAAAAAACCTTGTCCCAAGCGCAAGAGGCCTATGCGGCGGCGGGTGTAGACGCCACTGTGACCCCGTTTATCGACGATATGGTGCAAGCCTATCAGGCGGCGGATCTGGTGATTTGTCGATCCGGTGCCTTGACGGTTTCGGAACTGCTGGCGGCGGCGCGACCCGCCATTCTGGTGCCTTACCCCCATGCCGTGGACGACCATCAAACGGCGAATGCCCAAGCCTTGGTGGAAATTGGCGGCGGCGAAGTGATTCAGCAGTCGGCACTGACAGCGGAAACACTGGCTGAAAGGTTGCGCTTTTGGATGGATTCGGAAACCTGTCAGGCCGCATCGCGTGCCATTCGGGCTCAGGCACCTCAGGCGGCAACGCAACGAATTTTGGCCGAGCTGAAACGGATTGTCGCGTCGGATGTCTGATTTTCAACCGAGTTAAATTTCCACGAAAAGCGACCTTGGCTCGACAGGCGAATGGTCATTAGGAGGTGTTATGGAATCATCTAATTTGTCCCCACAATTTCCCGATCTTAAAGGCAAGCGTATTGTAATCACAGGCGCTTCCAGTGGGATTGGCGCGGGCATGGCCAAAACGCTGGCACAAGCCGGTTGTCGGTTGGTGCTGCACTTTAACCGTAATGCCGATGGCATCGAGCGCACGCGTGAGGCGGTGGCGGCTTTCGGTGCGGAGGTGGCTGTTGTGAGATGTGATTTTGCGCAACTCGAAACGGTTCAGTCGTTCTTTGACCAGGCCTGGTCAATTTTTGAGGGGTTGGATGGATGGGTGAATAATGCCGGAATCGTCACCAAATCGTTGAGCCTGAAAGACTTGCAGGGTCGTCAGTTTGCACAGACGCTGGCGGTGAACTTGCAGGCACCTTACTTATTGAGCACGGCGTTTGCCCAGGCCTGCCGGTTAGCGAAACAGCCGGGGGTTATTGTGAATAACAGCAGCATTCATGGGCAAGCCACCTGTGAGTGGTTTGCCGCCTACGCCGCCTCCAAGGCGGGGTTGGACGCCATGACCAAAGTTCAAGCGGTGGAGTGGGGCACTTACGGAGTTAGGGTGAATGGGCTGGCACCGGGGGTGGTGCCAGTGGAACGAACGCATGAGGTGCTTTACCGACCGGAGATGGAAGCGAAATGGGTGGGTGCAATGCCGATGGGACGCTATGGCACCGTGGACGATATGGGAATGGCGACGGCGTTTTTATTGTCCGAAGCCAGCGGTTGGATGACGGGGTCGATTTTGACGGTGGATGGGGGCTTAATTGCTCGGGGGCACTATCCGTATCGGGATTGAAGGCGTTGGTTCCCTTCCGATGTCGATAACAGTTTTTTGACAGCCATTGTAAAACCACTCATTTGAGTGGTTTTTTTGTGGTTGGCATTTTGTTTGCTTGGTTTGATTATCGAATCATTGGCATGAAAGTGGAACAGCTATGGAAACCTTTTTGCAGAAACTCACCATCAGACGGAAAATGCGATTTGGATTTGGTGTCATCTGGGTCGTACTGGCCGTGATTACCATTCAGGCAGTCGTCAATCTGTATATCGTTCGACAGAATGTCGAAGAGGTGGTGGCGGTTCGGCAGCCGATTGCTTTGCAGGCGAATGCCATGACCAATGTGCTGGAAAAAAGCATGAATGCTTTGAGTCTGTATCTGTTGACCGGTGAGTCGGTGCATCTGGACGCTTACATCAATGGCCTAAACCGTTCGGAGACCATGCTGGAGGATTTAACCCACAAAATCGGTCAGGAAGCGACATCGGAAGACCGCGAATTGCTGCAGCGAGTCGGGCAGAATCTGGAGCGGTTGCCAACCTTTATCGAAACCGTTAAACGCTTGCAGGCCAGTCGCAGTGAAAAGTTTCCGGCATTCGCGTTTGTGGACACTGAAATGATGCCCTATGCCATGCGAATTCAGCAGCAGTTGAGCTTGATGTTGAATTCAGAGTTATCCGATCTGGATGCGGCGCGTCAGCCTTTGCTGGAAGCCTTAATCGGGATGCAAAAGGATTGGTTGAATGTATTGAGCAGTTTGCGCGGTTATGTGGCGTTTCGTAATGATGGCATGGCGGCGGATACCGATAATTATTTAAATGCCTTTGAGCGTGCCCTCGAGTTCATGCTCAGTCAGTCTGATTTTGAATTAACCCTGGAAGAAGAGGATGGGTTAGACGTGACCAAAAGTGCCTATGAGGCCTATCGTGAAAACTTCATGCAATTGAAGCTGATTCACCAAAGTGAAAAATGGCGCATGGATACGTGGCTGATGAAAAACCAGATTCAGCCGGTGTTTGTCGAGCTTGAACAGGATCTGGAGACCATTTCCGCCCGTTCTGTGGCGCTGATGCAAGACACCAGTCAGCAGGTGTTGGACAGTACCTTGCGCAATCTGATTCTCTTATTGAGTCTGTCGGTTCTGGGACAACTGGTCGGCATGATTATTTCGAGAAAAGTAACGCACTCGGTGGTGCGTCCGGTGGTGCGCTCCGCCAATGCCATGAAAGACATTGCCTATGGTGAAGGGGATTTGACCCGTCGCTTGCACGTAGATGGTAAAGATGAGTTGGCCGATCTGGCGCGTCACTTCAATGAATTTATCGAGCGCATCCAGAAGACGCTGCGCGAAGTGGTGGAAACGGTTCGAGAACTGGAGGTGTCTTCCCGTGGATTAATGGAAGTGTCGCATGAGGCCAAAAGCGGGGCGGAACAGCAGTTGGCGGCGTCTCAGAAGTTGTCCACTTCCATGGTGAGTATGTCTCAGCAGGCCAAAGCGGTAGAAGACCACTCGCACAACACCTCCAGAGCGACCGATCAGGCGGCCTCGAAAGTGAAAGAAGGCGGTAAGGCGGTTAAAAACGCCGCGAAAGACATTCGCGATGTGTCGGACGGCATGGAAAAAATCACTCAGGCGGTGATGCAGCTCAACGACGACAGTCAAACGATCAGCACGGTCATTAATGTGATCCGAGAGATTGCCGAACAGACAAACCTTTTGGCATTGAATGCCGCCATTGAAGCCGCTCGTGCCGGTGAACACGGTCGCGGCTTTGCCGTGGTGGCCGATGAGGTTCGCGGCTTGGCACAACGCACTCAAGAATCGACGGTGCAGATTGAACGGGTGATTCAAAAAATTCGTCAAGCCACGCACGACACCGTTAAAGTGGTTGAAATGGGGCGTGAAACCACTCAGTCCGGTTACGACTCGGTGATGATGGTGGAGCGCGTACTGAGCCCGGTGGTGATCCTGATGGACGACATCAATAAAATGAGTTCGGAAATGTTGTCATCGGCTCAGTCGCAGACGGTTTTGGCGAAAGAAGTGAATTCGCACATTACTCGTATCCATGATGTGACCGAAAACACCGTGCAGGGCACGGTGAATACCGAGGCCTCCAGTAACCGACTGCAGCAGTTGGCCGATAAGCTGGATAAACTGGTGCGTCAATTTAAAATATGATTTTAGCTGATGGCGTGGCATCACCAGATGTCAGGTTCTGAATGACGTAGGCCATAAATGAGACTATTAAAGGCGGCTTTTAAGCCGCTTTTTTGTTATAAACGGCAGAAACCGCTTTGCGCCTTTTTGGCCAGGCCTGGTGAATTGTCGTATTTGTGCCCGTCTGATCGGTTGATACGGTGACGCCTTGGTAGTGATTTTGGTATTATGAACACCTTTAAATTTCTGTATAAAGAGACGTTATGTGGACCTATCCCGACATGAGCCCGGTGGCGCTCGACTTAGGCTTTTTGCAAATACACTGGTACGGGTTGATGTATCTGTTGGGGTTTGCATTTTTTTGGCTGTATGGTTCCTATCGCGCCAAACAGTATTCCGAGTACTGGACGCCCGATCGAGTCAGTGATTTTCTGTTTTACGGCGCACTCGGGGTGATTCTCGGCGGGCGTATCGGTTACATCCTGTTTTACGATCTGGCGCATTATCTGCAGCATCCGATGGATGTGCTTCGAGTCTGGCAGGGCGGTATGTCCTTTCACGGCGGCATGCTCGGGGTGATTCTGGCCTCATGGTGGTTTGCACGGGTGAAAATGAAGGTACCAATTTTTGTGGTATCCGACTTTGTGGTGTTGATGGTGCCGATCGGGCTGTTTTTCGGCCGCATCGGTAACTTTATCAATGGTGAACTTTGGGGGCGGATCACCGATTCGCCTTTGGGGATGAAGGTTTACGACCCGCAGTTACAGCAGGTGGTAGCAAAATACCCAACGCAGCTGTTGGAAGCTCTCTTGGAGGGGCTGGTGTTGTTTGCCATTCTGTGGTTTTACAATCGTAAACCGCGTCCGATGGGAACGACTTCCGGTCTTTTTGTCGGTTTCTACGGTCTGTTTCGGTTTTTCGCAGAATTTTTCAGGATGCCAGACCCGCAGTTGGGCTATCTACTGTGGGGCTGGGTCACGATGGGGCAGATTCTGTCTCTGCCGATGATTGTGTTTGGATTTGGGCTGGTGTTCTGGGCGCGCCGCAGATGCCCGGTCACTCGACTTTAATGCCGAGTACAGCATCGGGTTACAACAGAATTTTTCGGCCTAGGGTCAAGGGTTTAAAGAAATGATGGGTTTAACATAATTATGCGACAGTATCTGACGCTTCTTCAGCACATTTTGGACAAGGGCATTGATAAGGGGGATCGAACCGGTACTGGCACGCGGTCGGTTTTCGGCTATCAGATGCGGTTTGATTTGCAGGAAGGGTTTCCCCTGGTGACGACGAAAAAGCTGCACCTCAAGTCGATTATTTATGAATTGCTGTGGTTTTTACAGGGCGACACCAATAATACTTATCTAAAAGAACACGGCGTGCGCATCTGGGATGAATGGGCGACCGAAAACGGCGACCTGGGACCGATTTACGGAAAACAGTGGGTGGCCTGGGAAAAACCCAACGGCGAGACCATTAATCAGATCACCGAAGTGATTGAAACCCTCAAAAACAATCCCAACAGCCGCAGAATGCTGGTGTCGGCCTGGAATCCGGCCGACCTGCCGGATGAGTCGGTTTCGCCGCAAGAAAATGTGCGCCAAGGGCGTATGGCCTTGGCAACCTGCCATGCGTTTTTTCAGTTTTATGTCGCAGACGGTCGTTTGTCCTGCCAACTCTATCAGCGCAGTGCCGATACCTTTTTAGGGGTGCCCTTCAATATCGCCAGTTATGCGCTGCTCACCCATATGATTGCGCAACAGGCGGATTTGGATGTGGGCGAATTTATCTGGACAGGCGGGGATGTGCATTTGTATAACAACACCTTGGCGCAAGCGCAATTGCAGTTGACGCGCGCGCCGTATCCTTTGCCAACACTGCACCTTCAGCGCAAGCCGGAAACGATTTTTGATTATCGCTTTGATGATTTTGAAATTCGCGATTACCAATCCCATCCGCATATTAAAGCGGAGGTGTCGGTATGACCGCTTCGTTATCGCTTCCCCCACAGCAGAATATTGCTCTGATTGCCGCGATGGATCGAAATCGTGTCATCGGCAGTGATAATCAAATGCCTTGGCACTTGCCGGATGACTTGCGGTTTTTTAAAGCCACGACGCTGGGAAAACCGGTGGTGATGGGGCGAAAAACCTTTGAGTCGATCGGGGAGCGTCCCTTGCCGAAAAGGCGTAATCTCGTGGTCTCACGCCGCTCGGATTATGCGCCGGACGGTGTGGAAGTCTTTCCTTCCATAGACGCCGCCTTGGCCGCCTGTTCGGAGGCACCTGAGGTGATGATTATCGGTGGCGGAGAGCTGTATCGGCAAACGTTGCCGTTTGCGAATCGCCTGTATGTGACCCGAGTGGATACCACTGTGTCTGGCGATACGCTCTTCCCGGCCTGGTCGGAAACCGAGTGGACAATCGTGCAGTCACTGCCCCATGCCAAGGATGAACAGCATCCGTATGCGTTTGAATTTCAAACGCTTGAACGGGTCTAGAGTCGGCCTGACGGGTGTGTTGCCGTTCAAACGATTCCCATTTTCATCAATTTAAGTGTTGATGGCATAAACAGATTCAATCGGGGGGTATTACCCTTTTCGATAGAATAAAAGCCTGTCTGTTATATCCGTTTAATGCCCGTCTTTTATTTTTGAAGAGAGTGTGATCGGTCTTGCTATTGGAATCAAATTCGCATGGGTATCAAAACCAGAATGTTTATTGGCATCCTCGGTGCCGTCCTGTTTTTATTGGCCTCCAACTTGGTGGCGCAATATGTCTTTAGTCAAACGTCTCAAGCCATCCATCAGATCGTAAACGTCAACCAAGTCAAGGTGGCACTGCTCAATGATTTAAAGAATCTGTCCGATGAGCGGGCGATATTGTCGCGTGATTTGGTCATTGTGGAAGATGAGTCATCCATCCAAGCCGTTAAAGCCCGTTTAAAAGAGACCGCGGCTGAAATCGCCGACGTCTTTGGAGCCTTGGAAAAAGCGCAGCTGGACGCTAAAGAACAGGCTTACTTTGACGCTATCCGTGAAAATGTCGTGGCGGCCAATACCGTATTCGGCAGCTTTATGATGATGGTGGACGAGGGCTTTACCGAGGATGCGGTGGAGATTCTGGAAGGCGAGTTCGGTGAAAAATACAAGGCCTTTTCCGACATTGTTTCCGAGTTCAAGGAATATGAAGATGCTAAAAACACGGCGTCGGTCACCGGTTTGGTGGAGCAGGAGCGTTTTGGCACGATTTCCTTGTGGTTGGTGCTGTTGGTCAGTGTGGTGATCTTTTCCATAGCCGGTTGGCTTGTGGCGCGCAGTTTTATGAATCCGATTAATGCGATGCGCGAAACCATGGCGCAAATTATCGCCAGCGGTGATTTGAGCCATCGCGTGAAAGTGTTTTCAAAAGATGAGCTGGGGCAGACGGGGGAAGCGATTAATCGTCTGCTAAAAACCATTCACGATGCGATTGACGATGTGAATACGGTGATGCATGAAGTGTCCGGCGGTTCCTTTAAGCGCCAGATCGAACACGATTACCAAGGCGATTTTCTCATGCTCAAACAAGGCGTGAATCAATCGGTGGATCAGATTCATAGTATGGTCTTGTTGTTGCGTGAGACCGCGCATAATTTGCGTAACGGTGTTTTGCAGTCCGCCGAATCCAAAGGTGCGGTGCTCAGTGGTGATTATGCCAGCGTGATGAACGACTTGAATGTTTCTATGGAGCGTATTGCCGCCACGGTGACCGACATCTCCACCACCTTGGACGCTTTGTCGCATGGCGATTTTTCCCAAAGAGTTCAGGCGGAAGCGCGCGGTGAATTTGTGGTCTTAAAGGACTCGA
>NZ_JBNGDN010000015.1:0-29230 GCF_049975065.1 Hydrogenovibrio sp. | reverse complement strand
GTCGTGGTCTTGGTGAACGGTGGGTTCGGGTGTGTTGGACATAATGAACGGCCTGATGAATGGATTGCGTCTAACAAGTCTAGCAAAACGTCACAACCAAGTCACTTCGGTGTTTTTGGCCAGGCCTGGCGGTTTGTGTGATTTCATATTCGTTGCATAAAGCTTGAAGGCTTTTTGCTAAAATCAGATTGGCAATGTTTTTTCACTTACGGAAAGGAAACATCATGATATTCAAACACTCCGCCTTACCTTGGTTGTTGGCCTTCGCCCTGCCGTTTTCGGTGCACGCCGATACGATTCACATGAAAGACGTGGGCTTCGCCACACCGGAAGCCATGGAATACGATGCCGACAGCGACACCTATCTGGTCGCCAATATCAACGGCAGTCCGTTTGAAAAAGACGACAACGGTTTTATTTCCAAGCTGTCACCGGACGGCAAAGTGATGGAACTGAAATGGCTGGATGGCACCCGCGACGACATCGCCCTTAACGCGCCGAAAGGCATGGTGGCGCGAGACGGCAAACTCTATGTGGCCGACATCGACCGTTTGCGGGTGTTCGATTTGAAAACTAAAAAACAACTAGACGACATCGTTTTTCCCGGCAGTGGCTTTATTAACGGCGTCAGCACGGCACCGGACGGCGGCTTGTACGTCACCGACAGCGGCATGGCGCCCGGCTTTAAACCGTCCGACACCGAAGCGCTTTATAAGGTCGATACCCGTGGCAAGATCACCCAACTGAAAAGTGGGAAACTCGGTCATCCAAATGGTGTTTACGCGCAGGGCGACACGCTCTGGATGGTCACCCTCGGATCCGGTCAACTGCGCACCATGACGCTGGACGGCACGGAAAAATCGCGCATGACACTCCCCTTCAACCGCTTGGACGGCTTAATTGTGACCAATGACAACCGCCTCATCACCTCCAGCTGGAAAGCCAAAGGGGTTTATGAAATCACCCCAGACGATCATCTGAAATTAATTGTCGGTGAATTGGAGTCTCCGGCGGACTTGGGCTACGACAGCCAACGCAACCGCTTGTTGATTCCGTTATTTCTGAAAGACGAAGCGGTGATCTACTCACTGACACCCTAAACCGCTTCACACCCATAAAATGGTGCAAGCCGTTGTCTGTGGCGTGACACTCTGCAACGGCTGGCAATTTCATTTCAACTAGAAAGTCCTTGGTTTTCAGAGTATAATTGTAAAACTAATTTTTTGATGCCTGAATGCAAGCTGAATGCACCTTGTCATGTGCCAGCTGTCAATCCGGCTGAATGTTACCAAAGGACACTCTGGGCGAAATGACCGAGCGGACGTTCCAAAACCCACCCGATTTTTTTGATCACTTAACGCCCTTACCCGTTGCGGTTGCGGTCGCAGAATTTGACAGCGGCCAAATCGTCTTCGCCAATCCGATGGCCGAATCGCTCTTTGGGCGCTGTCTGGCGGATCTTGAGGGTCAATGCCAGACGATTCTGCACCCGCAGGATCGCCCTAATCCCTTTCATTACCATCAAGAACAACTGCTGAATCATCAGGCCATCCAAGGCATTGAGGACGTCATCGTTACGCCCGATGGACAGTCTCATCCTGTGGAAATCACGGCCAACCTGATAGAAATGGGCGAACACCGCTTGATGCTGGCAGTGTTTATACCGATTGAAAAACGCTTAACAGCCCTCGAAGCGCTCAAACACAAAACCGAAGAATTTGAAGCGCTGTTCGATAATTCCCAGGTCGGCATTATGCTGCTCAAAGGCTATCGTATCTTGCACCAAGCGAACGACCGTCTGGCGGAAATCCTCGGCTACGATTCCGCCGAGGAAATGATCGGCCTGTCGATGGAAGCCCTGCACCTTTCCAAAGAACGCTTCGAGGCTTATGGCAAAGCCAATTACGACACCCTCAGCTATCGCAAAAACCTCCATGTGGACTACGAATTGCGCAAGAAAAACGGCGACACCGTCTGGTGCCGACTCAGCGGCATGGCGCTGGACAAGAAGATTCCCGCCGACTTGACCCAAGGCGTGGTCTGGGTAGTGGATGACATTTCCGACATCAAAGCGGCGGAAACGTCTCTGAACCTGGAGCGCACTTTATTTCAGGACGGCCCCACGGTCATTTTTCGCTGGTGTCCCGAACCCGGCTGGCCGGTGCAATATGTTTCCCCCAATGTGCGCAGTGTGTTTGGTTACGACCCCAACGACTTCCTGCAAGACGGTTTGCTGTTTGCCGACCTCATTCACCCGGACGACCTGAACAGCATTACCGAAGAATTTGAAAGCCATCGACTTAACCAACGCAAACGCTTTGAGCAGTCCTATGAGCTGAAAACCCCCTCCGGTGAATACCGCCGAGTGTACGATTATTCATTGATCGAATACGACGACAACGGCGACGTCCAAGCCATTTACGGCTACCTGATCGACATGACCGATTACCTCAAGGCACAGGAAATTTCCAGCCTGCTGCTGACCAGCACCAATGAAGGCATTTTCGGTCTCGACCAAAATGGACGCACCACTTTTATCAACCCCGCGGCCGCCAAAATGCTCGGCTACGACGAAAAAGAACTCATCGGTCAAAACAACCACCACCTGATTCACCACAGCCACGCCAACGGCGAGACCATTAGCGAACGCGACTGCCAGATGATGCGCCCGATTCGCACCGGCCAGGATGCGCACGTCGCCGATGAAGTCCTATGGCGAAAGGACGGCAGTCATTTCCCAGTGGAATATCGCAGCACGCCCATCAGCCGCAACCAGGAAGTGGTGGGAGCGGTTGTCACCTTTCATGACATTTCGCACCGTCAGGCGCAGGAACAGCGCATTAAATATCTGGCGTTTCACGACGAGCTGACCGGATTGCCCAATCGACGACTGTTCACGGATCGATTGGAAGAAGAACTGAAGCGGGAAAAGCACAGCACCGCCCGCTCGGCGCTGATGATTCTGGACATCGATCACTTTAAGGACATTAACGACACCCAAGGGCATCCGGTGGGCGACGAACTGCTAAAAGCCATTACCCAGCGGATTCGCGGCGTTCTGCACGAAACCGATACCTTTGCGCGTTTGGGCGGCGACGAGTTTGCCGTTTTGATGATGGAAGAAATCAGTGGGTTGGAAGCGGCGCAAATGGCGGAACGTTTATTGAACCTGTTTAAACAGCCATTTCAGGTCTATGATTTCATCATTCCGGTCAGCACCAGCATTGGCATTACCTTCTGCGAACCGGATCACAGCTCGGATGACATTATTTCACAGGCCGACATTGCCCTTTACGAAGCCAAATACAATGGCCGCAACAATTTTGTGTTCTATGAAAGCGAAATGGCCAACAAGGTACGCGCCGATGTGGAAGTGCTCAATGAGCTGAAACACGCCATCGCCGCACAAGCCTTTCAGGTTTACTACCAACCGCAGATCGACACCGCCACGGAAACCGTGATTGGCGTCGAAGCCCTGATTCGTTGGTTTCCAGACAATGAAAACGCCCGCGCCATGAGCTCACCGGCGCGCTTTATCCCCATTGCCGAAGATCGCGGTCTGATGCACGACATTACATTATGGCAAATCGGGCAGCTGGTTCAGGACATCCAACAGTTTCGACAGGCCGGACTGAAAGGCCGCGTTTCCATTAATATTTCCGGCGAACTGCTCAACCACATTGAAAATCTGGTTGAGTTGCTGGAGGTGATCGAACACAGCGACTTGCGCTTTGACGAGCTGGAATTCGAAATCACCGAAACCGCCTACGCCCTGCTCACGCCATCCGAAATCGCGGTATTGGAAGAAGTACGGGAACAAGGACTGGAACTGGGCATAGACGACTTCGGCACCGGCTATTCATCACTGGTGTCCTTGCGCCAGTACCCCTCTACGCATCTGAAAATCGACAAGGCGTTTATTGACGAAGTGGACACAAATGAAGACGACCGCGCCATCGTCTCGGCCACCATTTCCATGGCACACGGACTCGGCAAGCGCGTGGTGGCGGAAGGCGTGGAAACCTTGGCACAGCTCGAAAGGCTGCGCCAGTTCAAGTGCGACATTATTCAAGGCTTTTACTACGCCAAACCCATGCCGTTGCAAGCGGTGTGCGCGTTTATTCAAGAACGCTCATAACAAACCGCTCACGCCTTTTTACCAGGCCTGGGCATTTCGCCAGACCGGGTGCAATGCCCAGGCCTGGCGAAAACACGGAGACCGGTTTGATTGAATTACGATTGATCAACTTACGATTGATCAACTCAAGGTCGGCTTAAAAATCACCGCCGGTGATTTCAAAATAAATGCGGCGCGCGTTGTTTTTCGCCGCCTGATCAAACACCGGACGCGCTTCATACATCGACTGATCAATGTTTTCCGCCGCTTCCTGGTCGCCGCCGCTATCCGCCACCTTTTTCACTTCTTGCTGCACATAGCGGAAGTAATCATAGGTTTGCTTTTTAATGGTCGCCATATCGGTCGGGGTGCCATGACCGGGAATGACATGCACGTCCGACGGGATTTTCGCCATCATATTCTCAAACGATTTGGTCCACTCAAAACTGTTGGTATAAGCAAACATCACCGGCATCCGCTCGTTAAAGCCGAGATCACCGGTCATCAGCACTTTGCGGCTGGGAATATACACACTGGTGGACGCCGGTGTGTGCCCCGGACCGAAATCCATCAGAATGAATTTCTCTCCGCCGCCGACATCCACGCTCATTTCACCGTTGAAGGTGGTGAACTTATCCGACACATTGCGCGCCATAAAGGTGATCTGATTCCCGACACGCAACGCCCATTCCGCCTTGATGGCGTCAAACGCCTGATCGAACTGTTCATTGGCCAACTCGCTGGAATAGAGATGCTTGACTCCAATATCCCACCAGTAGCTGGCCCCCAGATAAGCGTGCCCCTGATTATTTTCCACCGCCACCCATTTCACCGGTTTGTCGGTAATGCGCTTAATCTGCTGGTGCACACTGTAGGCAATCGCCGGATTGGCACCGGCGTTAAACACAAACACACCGTCTTCGAAAATCACAAAGGAAATATTATTATTCAACCCAAAGTTGGACGGATTGTGCCAGATCTGGCTGCCGACAATGGTGTAAACGCCATCGGTCACTTTCACCGCTTTCGGCAAGGGAAGTTCGGCACCGATGTAGCCGGCTTTTTTCTCGGTGGCCTGAACATCTTTCACATAGGCCTGCGCCGCTGAGGCAGGCACTTCAGCATTGCCCATTTCCTTCGCCCAGGTTTCAAAACCCGCCGTATAAGGGTCTTCAATCGTATTTGACCAGGCCTGGGGGGCATAAGCCTGCAAGCCAATCACCAGTGCCATCGCCGTCAATTGAAACCCTTTTGCCGTTTGATGTTTTTTCATGCCGTCTCCTTTTCTCTGTCAATGCCTCTTTGAAGGGACTCTTTCGTGTGATCTTTTTTATGTTAACACTCACGGCAGCGTCACAGTATTGATGTTTTTAATCCACCCCAAAAGCAGGCCTCAGCTTCGATCCAGTAAATCGGAATTTTTATGAGCGTACACATCAAAAATGGTAATCGCCATCGCCGCCATCACCGGTCCGAAAAACAAGCCGATCATGCCGAAATGAATCAACCCGGCAAAGGTGGACAAGACCGTAATCAAGGTGTGATTCGCCACCGACAGGTCGTCTGCATTACTGCCAATGGAGCGGGCGATTTTCTGAATCAGCATCGGGCGCACAATATTGTCGATCAGAAAACCATTCACAAACGCCCCAAAAAACACCACCAGTCCGACACCGACATATTGCCCCTGTACTAGCAACACCAGTGACAACGGAATCCACACCAGCGCCGCGCCCACAATTGGAATAAAGGAGGTAATCGCAATCGCCATACCGATAAACAGCCCCGGCAAGCCCAAGCCCCAAGACAGCAGTGCAAACACCAGGCCTTGCATCAGCGCAATGCCCAACACCGACAACAACAAAATGGTCGATAAATTGGCAAATCGGTTCATAATCATGCTGTCGTAAAAATTCTCCAGCGGCGACAGAATTTTCAAATGTTCCGCAATGCGATGGCCGTCACGATAGAAGAAAAACAACGCAAACACCGCCAGAAGCACAAAGGTCAGAAACGAGGTGGTGCTGCCGAAAACCCCACTGATCAAATACACAATGGTATCCTGAGCAAACTTGATAATTTTGCCGGAATTTTCCCGTATTTGCTGCAACAGCTGCACCTGAGTGTCTTCCGGGATGGGAATTAGACTCACCAGCTCTTGGTTTAGAACAGCAAAACTCTCGGGTGTCTGCTGCGACAGCCATTGCTGCGCCTGACCAAAAATCTGACCCACCTGCAAACCGACTTCCAGCAGCAAGTAAGTCACCGGCACAATCACCGTCAAAAACACCAAGGTGCTCATCACCCCCGCCGCCAGCGTTTCCGACTGCTTGACTTTCGGCAACATCTTCTCATACAGTGTGAAGGTGGCGGTGGCCAATATCATCGCAAACAGCAGCGCCTCCAGAAACGGTGAAAACAGCCATAACAGTCCGACAATCGCCGTCACCAGCAACAGCATTAAAAAACCTTCCTCGTAAGGGGCGTTAGAGCGCATAATATCCACCTGATTAAATGAACCGACAAAGTACGCTAATCTACCATGAATAATATTCTCAAAAAAGTATTAATTCGCCCAGCCGGTGCGTTGCAGATTCTCTCCTACAAGGAAGCGCAACAGCTGTGTGACCAAACCGAAGCCGGACTGAACGAAGTCTTCCGCCGCTGCAGCCTTGCGGTGCTGAACACCGGCACCAAGGAAGACAACAGCTTGGCACTGCTGGAAGCGCACCCCGACTTTCAGATACAGGTGCACATCAAAGGCCGTGGCTTGCAGATCGAAATCGACAATGCGCCGGAAAACGCCTTTGTCAACGGCGAAATGATTGCCGGTCTACAGGAGCACCTCAGCGCGGTCATCCGCGATCTGATTTATGCCCAGAACGAAATCATCGACAGCCAGGAATTCGACCTCTGCACTTCCTTCGGCATCACCAATGCCATTTTTCACATCGCCCGCAATGCCAATCTAATGAAAACCGATCTCGACCCCAACACGGTTATCTGCTGGGGCGGCCACTCGATTCCATTGGAAGAGTACAAATACACCAAACAGATTGGCTACCATCTTGGGCTGCGCCGCCTAGACATCTGCACCGGCTGCGGGCCTGGGGCGATGAAAGGCCCGATGAAAGGGGCGGTGCTGGGGCACGGCAAACAACGCTACCGGTGCGGACGCTTTATCGGCCTGACCGAACCGGGCATTATCGCCGCCGAAGCGCCCAACGCCATTGTCACCGAACTGGCGATTCTGCCCGACATCGAAAAACGACTCGAAGCCTTTATGCGACTTGGGCACGGCATTATTGTCTTTCCGGGCGGCGCGGGCACCATGGAAGAAATCCTGTATTTACTGAGCGTGCTGCTGCACCCGCAAAACAACAACATCCCCTTTCCGGTGGTGCTCACCGGCCCCGAATCCGGTCGCGCCTATTTCGAGGCGGTGATCGACTTTGTCGATCAGGCACTGGGCAAGGAAGCGGTGCGCAAACTCAATGTGCTGATTAACAAACCGGAAGAAGTCGCCGACTTTATCGAAGACGGCATTGCCGACGTTAAAGCCTTCCGCAAAGCCACCAGCGATGCTTACTACTTTAACTGGAACCTGCACATTCCGTATGAGTTGCAACAACCCTTTGTGCCCACGCACGACAACATTGCCGCGCTCAACCTGCACCAAGACCAACCTGCGCACCAACTGGCCGGACAACTGCGCAATGTGTTTTCCGCCATTGTCGCGGGCAACGTGAAAAGCGACGGCATTGCTCAGATTGAACAGCACGGCCCGTTTCAGGTTCATGGCGACCCGGAAATCATGAAGCGCATGGACACACTGCTGAAATCCTTTGTCGCCCAACGGCGCATGAAATTGGGCACCGAGCACTATGAGCCTTGCTATAATATCGTGCAATCCGGCTGACAAGACGCCACCACTCCAAACCGCCAGGCCTGGCAAAACATGGCCGGCCTCTCAGAAGAGCCAACCGCATGACTTTTGAAGCACTCGACCTAGACCCCGCCTTATTACGCGCCATTGAAGAACAGCACTACCACAAGCCCACGCCCATTCAAGCCGAAGCGATACCGGAAATGCTGCTGTGCAAGGATGTTCTGGCCGGTGCCGCCACCGGCACCGGTAAAACCGCCGCCTTTGTGCTGCCGGCGTTGCAGTTCTTACTGGACACCCCCAAACCCAGCCGTCATCCGCGCGTGCTGATACTCGCGCCTACCCGCGAGCTGGCTTTCCAAATACACAAAGTCGTCAAACAACTCGGCACCCACACCGACTTTAAATCCAATATCGTCACCGGTGGTTTTGCGGCCGACAAACAACTGGGGTTACTGCAATCTCACATGGACATACTGGTCGCCACCCCCGGTCGCTTGCTCAATATCATGACCCGAGAATTCATTGATTTGTCGGATGTGGAGCTGCTGATTATCGACGAAGCCGACCGCATGCTGGATATGGGACAAGGCCCCGACGTGCTGGCGCTGATCGAAGCCATTCCCGGCGACTTTCAAGCCGCCTGTTTTTCCGCCACCCTCGGCGGCGCAGGCCTGGCAAAATTCGCCGAAGACATACTCGACGACCCCACCGTGATTCAAATCGACGCTCCCAATCAGCAATCCGAACAGATCCAACAGTTTACCTATCTGGCGAACGACAAAGCGCATAAACAAGCGCTGCTAAAAGCCCTGCTGCTGGATGAAAGCTGCCAGAGCGCCATTGTCTTCTGCAACAAAAAAGAACGCGCCATTGAAGTGGACGCCTGGCTGCAAGCCGAAGGCGTGTCCAGCACCGTTCTGCACGGCGACTTCATTCAAGCCAAACGCATGGAAAAAACGCAGAAATTCAAACAAGGCAAAATCAAGGTACTGGTGGCCACCGATGTGGCGGCACGCGGCTTGGACATGCTGCATGTCACCCACGTCATCAACTACGACATCCCTTATCGCGGCGACACCTACATTCACCGCATTGGCCGCACCGGACGCGCCCAACAGGTCGGCATCGCCATCAATCTGGTGGAACGCCACGATTTGGCGCATTTGCAGCGCATTGAATACCACACCCAGCAAAGCATTCCGCTGGCTAAGATCACCGGACTGGAACCCAGCTTCAAGCTCAAAGAGGCGTTAAACAAACCGAAAAAGAAAAAGAAAAAAGACGTTAAAACGAAGAAAAAGAAAAAATGACTCCCGACCAGGCCTGGTAAAAACAGACCCACCGACTGGTCACCTCCAAAAGCCGTTCGGCTTTTCCCACAAGGTGACAACCCTTCTGGCCAGGCCTGGCCAGAGAAGGATTCATCCTTAATCGATCATGGTATCCGCGTCACCTTTCGAACCGGGTTCCAACGACAGCTTGTCAAAATAATAATGCGACAGTGCAATCACCGCCAATACCGGCGCGAAGAAGCTGATAATCGGAAAGACACTCAAGGCATAGAAGACGCCAACCGCCAAGGTGGGCGACCAGTTAGTCACCGGCTTTAAACGCTCGAACACCGGCTCCGGCAAAATCACCTGCCCCACATCCAGCACAATGGCATAGCGGAAAAACAAAAAACCGATTAACCAGAACCACAACACATTAATCAGCGGAATAAACAGCAGCGGCAAGGTGACAATCAGCAGCAGCAAAATCAGCAGCCCAAAGCCCAGCAGCTTCCAGATCATGCCCATCATGGTACCGTGCCCGTGATAGTCGGTGTGCGGATAATGCTTGTCGTGCACCGCCTTCACCAAGGAGTCGGTCATAAAGCCGGTGATAATCATCGCAAACAGCAACACCAAATAACTGCCCAGTACGATGCCCAGCAACCCAGCAATGACCGCCACGGCAAACCCCAAGAACCACAGAATCAGGCCGCCGACCAGCGGTATCGCCCCAATGGTATTTTCCGCCTGCGCCTGCCATTGCTCGAAATTCTGCACAAAAGGACTTTCGGTAATAAAGTCGCTGGTCAGCAACACCCCAAAAAACCCGTAACCCAGCAAGGACACCAGCACCAGCCCGGCAGCAAATGGAATGAACAATCGAATTAAAATGGCGGGTTCTTTCAAATCCACCAGTGTTTTCCAAACCAGATTCATTGCCATTATTTAATCCAGATGCTTTTGATATTGGTGAATTCACGAATGCCCTGCGCCGACAGCTCACGGCCATAACCGGAATGCTTCACGCCGCCAAACGGCATTCTGGGATCGGAAAAGGTCATGCTGTTAATAAAGGTCGCGCCCGACTCCATGCCGCGCGCCATGGTTTCCGCCGTAGCGGAATCATCCGACCAGATGGAACCGCCCAAACCAAAGTTGGTGGCATTCGCCAAACCGAGAGCATGTGCCGGTTCGCTGGCTTTGAGCACAATGGCGACCGGACCGAAAAACTCCTCGTGAAACGCCGGCATGGCACTGGTGACGTCGGTGAGAATGGTCGGTGCGTAATAACAGCCTTCGCGCTGCAACTGATAGCCGCCGGTCACCAGCGTGGCGCCAAGTTCGACCGATTTCGTCACCTGCTGATGCAGTTCATCCAGCAAGTCCTGACGCGCCATCGGTGCCAGAGTGGTGTCTGCCGCCATGGGATCGCCCGCCGCAAAGCTCGATTCCACTGCCGCTTTAAAACGCGCCAGAAAATCGTCGTAGACGCCGGAATCGACAATAAAACGTTTCGCGGCAATGCAGCTTTGCCCCATATTCTGAAAACGACCGCTCACGGCACTGTCAACCGCCGCTTGAATATTGGCATTGTCGAGGACAATATAGGCATCGGAACCGCCCAATTCCAGCACGGATTTTTTCAACTCTTCGCCAGCGACACTGGCCACTTTGCGCCCCGCCGGTTCGCTGCCGGTGAGAGAAACCGCTTTCACCGCCGGGTGACGAATCACCGATTCCACCTTATCGGAACCGATCATCAGAGTGGTGAAAACGCCGTCGGGATAACCGGCTTTGCGAAAGACTTCCTCAATCGCCAGCGCACACTGCGGCACATTGGAAGCGTGTTTCAACAGACCGATATTACCGGCGGTCACCGTCGGCACCGCAAAACGCATCGCCTGCCAGAAGGGATAATTCCAGGGCATGACCCCCAGCACCACCCCCAACGGCAAGTAAGCCACAAAACTCTTGCTGGCATCGGTTTCAATGATTTCGTCGGCGAGAAACCGCTCGGCATTGTCGGCGTAGTAGTCACACAACCAGGCGCATTTTTCGATTTCCGCCACGGCTTCGACATAACGTTTCCCCATTTCAAGCGTAATCAGCTCCGCCAGCATCGCTTTGTCATCCAACAAGACATCGCCTAAACGTTTCAGCAGTGCCACACGATCCGCCAATGGGGTCCGTTTCGACCAGTCGGCAAACCCGTAACCGGCCTGAGTCACCACCTCATCCAGCGTGGCCTGATCCCAGGTTTCAAATTCGGCTAATGACTCGTTCGTTGCGGGATTAATTGATTGCATCATCCTGTCCGTCCTTATGATTGGTTGAGTGGTTCGGCTACCCTGCCCAGAGGCGATTCATCCTCAGGGCATTTGAGCAGAATAGTGGGGAATTGAGCGATTTCCGCTGTTGTTATTGACGCAAGGCCTGTTGTGCCCAAGCCGAGGCGTTTAACATCAACTGCCCAAGGTCGGCAATGTTCATTTCGCCATAACTCAAATCGCCGAGTGAGTCGCCCGCTTTTTCCAGCTGTTTCAGACAGCTCAAGGCCTCACCCATCGGGCCGCGTTCGTGAACAAGCGCTTCTTTCACCTCGTCACCGAGTGGCATTTCCGCCACAATTTCATCAATCGGTGCGCGGAAAAACGCCCCCAGATTGGAAAAAAGCCCCACCAGAAAGAAGCTGTCTTTCTGGGCACCGCGCCCCGTCTGCTCCGCCAGTTTTTCACAAAAACGCGCCCGCATCAGCGAGGTGGTCAGCAACTCCTGGGGCGCATCTTCCAAATCGCCCAGCATCATCATGTTCACCCAAAACTTCAGCCGTTTCAACCCCATGTATCGTAACGCATCACCGACCGACTCCACCTCGATGGGAATCATGGTCGTCGGATTGTTCACCGCCACCAACAATTTATGCGTCAAGGCGACGTCCTGACTCAAAATATCCGACAATTCATCAAACTGGGTTTTCGGGTCATTGATTTTGGAAATCAGCTGCAGCAGCGTCAGTTTATTACCGGCCAGTTTCTGCCCGTTCATCACCACCGGATTGGTGAAAAAATACCCCAGAAAATAATCAAAACCGATGCGTTTGAGATAGTGGAACATTTCTTCGGTTTCCACCCGCTCGGCAATCACCTTCACGCCTTTGTCATGCAGTTCCTGCACCATGGTTTTCATTTTGATTTCGGAATGGGCTTCATTGTCAATTTTGACAAAGTCGCTGATGGTCGCCAGCTTCAAACTGGACTCGTCGTCGATGAAATTATCCAGTGCAATGCTCGTCCCTTCGGTTTTCAACGCCTTCAGGCTTTTGAGAATCTCAACGTCTTTATTGACGTTATTGGGGATTTCCAGCACCAAATCACCGCTTTTTTCAAAAGTCGGCATTTTGGCATTCGCAATCAACTCGCGCGGCAACTGCATCATCGCAACGTGGGAACCGACAATGGATTGAAAGCCGATTTCCGCTTCCGTTTTTTGCAACAACTGCTCAGTGGCTTCAATGGTGGCTTGATTCGGGTTCAGTCCTTGATGAAACTGCAACTCGTAAGCAAACACCTTCATTTGACGATCCAAAATGGGTTGACGACCGATAAAAACGTCTGACATAGTGCTTTCCTATTTACCTGCTTTCTTACTGTTGAAAGGTGGTCTGGCTACGTTTTGTTACTCAAACACTTTACCTGTGCCCGCTTTGGAACGCAAGCGTAAAAGCCAACTTGCAAAAATGAGGGCTTTTACCAGGCCTGGCAAAATCGGTGTGGTTGGCTTAGCGCGTAAACCGCAACCGGTGTCCGGGGGTAAAGTTGGCAAACTGCCCTTCATGGTACTTGAGCAAACCGTTCACGATCGTGCTGGTGACACTGGACTTGAATTCGTGGCCTTCCCAAGGCGACCAACCACATTGATACAAATTGTTTTCGCGCGTGTCGGTATGCGGGCGGTTCATGTCTACCAACACTAAATCGGCGGCATAGCCTTCGCGGATAAAGCCGCGTTTTTCAATCTGGTAACGAATGGCGACATTGTGCGCGGTTTTCTGCACCACAGTTTCGAGATCAAACACTCCGTCGTGCACCATGTCCAGCAACGCCGTCAACGATTGCTGCACCTGCGGCAAACCGGCCGGCGCGCTGAAATAAGAATCACTTTGCTTTTCTTCCCAGGTGTGCGGCGCATGGTCGGTGGCAATAATGTCAATCCGCCCGTCTTTCACTGCCTGACGAATGGCGTCACGATCGGAGTGTTGTTTAATGGCCGGATTGCATTTGATCAAACTGCCTTTTTCCGCGTAATCGTCGGCGGTAAACCACAAGTGATGCACACAGGCCTCAGCGGTGATTTTTTTACCTTCGACCGGCCCGGGTTCGAACAACGCCATTTCCTCGGCGGTGGTCAAATGCAGAATGTGCAAGTCGGCACCGGTTTTCTTTGCCAAGTCCACCGCAAACGACGACGACTTGTAACAGGCTTCCCGGCAACGAATGTCTGGATGATACTGCATGGGAATGGCCTCACCGTATTTTTCACGATACAGCGCTTCCTGCGCTTTAATCATCGGTGTGTCTTCACAGTGGGTGGTAATCAAAGTCGGACTGTGGGTAAAAATATCGGTCAACGCCTGCTCACGATCCACCAGCATATTTCCGGTGGACGCCCCCATAAAAATCTTCACCCCGCAGGTGGCGTTCGGGTCTAAAGCTTTGACTTCTTCAATGTTATCGTTGGTGGCACCGAGGTAGAAGGAATGATTGGCCCAGGCGGTTTTCGATGCCAATTCGTATTTGGCTTCCAGATTCGCCAAGGTCGTGGTGGTGGGGTTGACGTTTGGCATGTCCATAAAACTGGTGGTGCCACCAGCCACCGCCGCTTTCGACTCGGTGGCAATCGACCCTTTGGCGGGAAAACCCGGGTCGCGGAAATGCACCTGATCGTCAATCATCCCCGGCAAAAGATACTGACCTGCGGCGTCCAGTGTGCGATCGGCCTTGATCGAAATCTGCGGCGAAATCTGCGCGATGACACCGTCCTTTACCAAGACATCGGCCTCGAAAATCCGACCTTCGTTCACCACCTTGGCCTGAGTAATCAATAAACTTTTCATACACTCACTCGTTCACTTTTTGGATAAGATGGCGTCATTCTAAACCCATCCTCCAATAACCGTCTAATAAAAAACGAAAAAATCCGATGGCCAATCCTTCCGGAAATCCATTATGTGATACAGTAACATAAGGTTGACTTGGTTGGCATTTTGATTGCCATCCAGGTGAGCGCCCTGATAAGCCCGACACCGATGAACCCGACACTGTGAAGACTGGATTGACTTGACGATGAACTCTCTGATGACCTCTCTGACGACCCTTCTCAAATGGCTGGTGATTCTGCCGATTCGCTTTTACCAATGGTTTATCAGCCCCTTACTGGGGCCACGATGCCGATTTTATCCGAGTTGTTCACATTATACCGTGGAAGCCGTGCAGACCCATGGCGTCCTGCGTGGACTCTGGCTGGGCATTAAGCGTGTCGTCAAATGCCATCCCGGCCATCCCGGCGGCGTGGATCCGGTTCCGCCTTGCGGCTGCCACAGTCAAACACCGCCTGAAGCCGACAAAGCGCTCCAAACCCCTCAAACGAAAAACGATGGCAAGTAACCCCCCCGAATATTTCATCCATTCGTCATTTTCCTGCCGTAAAATATTCGAATGCTCAAAAGCACATATTTATTTCACGCTTGAACTGAGGACGCCATGGAAACCGAACCGACCATTGAAACGATTGACACCCCCTATTTCAACCAGGAAAGAAGCCTGTTGGAATTTAACCGTCGCGTACTGGCGCAAGCCAAAAACCCAGACATTCCGCTATTGGAACGCCTAAAGTTTCTGTGCATTTCCAGTAGCAATATGGATGAATTCTTTGAAGTTCGTCTGGCGAGTCTCTATGAAATCAGCAAAGATCCCGCAGCGCGCACCCAACCGGATAATCGAACACCGCAAGATGCCATTGAAATGTTATCGGAAGTGGCGCACGATCTGGTGCAGGATCAATACCACACCCTGAACAACATTCTGATCCCCGATCTGGAAAAAGAGAACATCCGTTTTTTGCGTCGCACCCATTGGACGGAGCAACAGAAAGAGTGGATTCGCAACTATTTTATTCAATCGCTGCAACCGGTCATGAGCCCAATGGGGCTGGATCCGTCCCACCCGTTTCCGCGTTTGCTGAACAAAAGTTTGAACTTTATCGTCTCACTGGAGGGCAAAGACGCCTTCGGTCGCTCCAATGGCCTGGCGATTGTACAGGTACCGCGATCTCTGCCGCGCATTATCAAACTGCCGCCGGAAGCCACGGACGGCACCAACGATTTTGTGTTTCTGTCTTCCATTCTGCACTCCAATGTGTCCAACCTGTTTCCCGGCATGACCGTCACTGGCTGCCATCAATTCCGCGTCACCCGCAACACCAATCTGTTTATCGACGAGGAAGAAGTGGACGATATTATGAGTGCGCTGCAAGGCGAGCTCACCAGCCGTCAGTACGGCGGTGCCATTCGCCTGGAAGTGTCGGATCAATGCCCGAAACACATGTACGAATATTTGATGGATCGTTTCAATCTCAACCAAGAACAGCTCTACCAGGTCAGCGGCCCGGTCAACCTGCACCGTTTGAACGCCGTGCCAGACCTGGCAAAACGTCCCGACTTGCTGTTCGCCCCTTATTCGCAAAAGCAGCTCACCCTCAAAGAAGCCAAACAAGGCAGTTTCAAACTCTTTACCCGTGAAAAGGCACCGCTGACGCTGTTTGACCAGATTCAAAAGCGTGACATTTTATTGCACCACCCTTACGACTCCTTCACACCGGTCATCGAATTCCTGCAGCAGGCCGCCAAAGACCCCAACGTACTGGCGATTCGCATGACGCTTTACCGCACCGGTGAAAAATCGGCGATTATCGACGCCTTGGAAAAAGCCGCCAAAAACGGTAAAGAAGTCACCGCGGTGGTCGAGTTGCGCGCCCGTTTTGATGAGGACAACAATATTATTCAGGCCAATCGCCTGCAAGACGCCGGGGTCAATGTGGTTTACGGCGTAGTGGGTTATAAAACCCACGCCAAGATGATTCTGGTGGTGCGTCGTGAAGGCGAAAAACTGCGCCATTATGTCCATCTGGGCACCGGCAACTACCACCACATTACCACCCGTTTCTACAGCGACTTCGGGCTTTTTTCCGCCAATCCGGCCATGGGCATGGACGTCTCCAAGATTTTCCAGCAGCTCACCAGTCTGGGCGACACCAAAAATCTGCAAGTATTGCTGCAATCGCCCTTTACCCTGCAGTCCGGCATGATTGAACGCATTGAACGCGAAGCGCAGAATGCCCGCCAAGGCAAACCAGCACGCATTATCGCCAAGATGAACGGGCTTCAGGAACAGACCATGATTGACACCCTCTATCTGGCGTCTCAGGCCGGGGTTCAAATTGACCTGATTGTGCGAGGCATCTGCAGCCTGAGACCCGGTATTCCGGGACTATCCGACAACATCACCGTCACCAGCATTATCGGGCGTTTTCTGGAGCACCATCGCGTTTACTACTTTGAAAACCACGGTGGCGAGCCGGAGCTCTTCTGCTCCAGTGCCGACTGGATGCGCCGCAACCTGTGTTCGCGGGTCGAGACCTGTTTCCCGATTCTGGATAAAAAACACTTCCAAAAAGTCTACACCGAAGGGTTGGGGATTTACCTGAACGACAACACCGGCGCCTGGCAGCTTCAGCCGGACGGCCATTATATCCCCAAATTCCCTGCCGAAGGCGAAGAGCCTTTCAATGCGCAAAACTGGCTAATCGAACGCTACTCCAGCTGATTGCCTCGGGGCACATGCCGCCGCTCAACGGCGGCATGGTCAACCCAGCCGTTTTCATTGCCATCACTTTCTGACAGAAAGCCGTTTTTCATTTCAGTCAAATCGGGTAAACTACCCCCCTTTTTTTAAACGCTCCAACAACCAGCCTGAGCCACAGACTATGACAGAAGCACGCGACGCAAACGATTCCAACCCGAACATCTATGCCGCCATCGACCTGGGCTCCAACAGCTTTCACCTGGTCATCGCCCGAGAAGTGCACGGTCAACTGCAAATCATCGACAAGCACAAGGAAATGATCCGCTTGCGCTCAGGCCTGGACAAAAAAGGCTTTTTAACGCCTGAAGCTTTTCAAAATGGCATTGAGTGCCTGGAACGTTTCGGACAATTGATTAAGACCATCCCGCCGCAACAGGTGCGTGCCGTCGGCACCAACACTTTGCGCAATGCCAAAAACAGCCATGAATTCTTGAGCCAAGCCCGTCGCGCGCTGGGGCACAGCATCCAAATCATTGCCGGACAAGAGGAGGCGCGACTCATCTACCTTGGCGTGGCGCATGGATTGCCGCAAAACGACGAACAACGGCTGGTAATGGACATCGGCGGCGGCAGCACCGAGTACATTATCGGCCAGAACTTCAGCTACAACCACCTCACCAGCACCGAAATGGGCTGCGTCAGCATCACCCAGTCCTTTTTTCCCAAAGACGATATTTCCGAAAAACGCATGAACAAAGCCATTTCGGCCTGTCGGCAGATTTTGCGCCCGCATCTTGTCAAGCTGACGCGACTCGGCTGGGATTGCGCCTTTGGGGCATCCGGCACCATCAAAGCCATTGGTACGATTTTAAAGGAAAATGACTGGAGCCAGTCGGGCATTACTTTAGACGGTCTGCACCGACTCAAAGATGCGATGATTCAGGTTGATGCGGTGCAGAATGCCGACATCGCCGGTCTAAAAGAAGAGCGGGTACCGGTGTTACCCGGCGGTTTGGCGATTCTGATCGCCACCTTTGAAGAGCTGAAAATCGAACAGATGCAGGTGTCGTCCAACGCCTTACGCGAAGGGTTGATTTTTGACACTTTGGGACGACTCTTTGCAGAAGACGTGCGCGAAACCAGTGTGGCCGCCATCCAGACCTGGCTGAAAATCGATTTACCGCAAGCCAATGCCACCGCCCGCACCGCCGAAATGCTCTACAGACAAGCCCACAACAGTTGGCAACTGCACGACAGTGAATACAACTACGACAAGCTGCTAAACTGGGCCGCTCGACTGCACGAAGGCGGCATGGCGCTGAGCTACAAACGTTATCGTCACCACAGCGCCTATCTGATTGAAAACGCCGAATTGGCTGGGTTCACTCAGGAAGAAAAACAGATGCTTGCGGCGATGCTACTCAATCACCGTGGCAAATTTGTGCCGGAAGCCTACGCTGTGTTCGATGAGCCGCACAATGAAAAACTGCAATACCTGACGGTGCTGTTACGCTTGGCCGTGCGCCTGCACAGAGGGCGCGAGACCGACATTCCCGACATTTTACTCTATCTGGAAGGGGATAAATCCATTCGCCTGCAGTTTGAAAACGACTGGCTACCGGCGCATCCGTTAACGCAAATGGATCTCGACATCGAAGCGGAGCGTCTCGCCGCCGCCGGATTTACGCTGTCTTATCAATAAACGTCAAACTGAACCCGACGGCTTTTTTTCCAGGCCTGCCAAAGGCGAATGGCCGCCGCTTCGTCCAGGCCACCCTCGGTGCATAAAATCCGCACAAAGGTGTCTTCCACAGCGGTTTTCAACTGGTTTTTATCGCCGCAGACATATAAAAACGCACCGTCGGACAACAGATTCCACATGGTTTCCCGTGCTTCCCAAAGCCGATCTTGAACATAAATCTTATGCGCTTGATCGCGCGAAAAAGCGGTACGCAGGTGCAAGCCTTTCGCTTCCCACTCCGCTAGCGTAGTTGCAAATAAATGACTTTTATCACGATGGGTCTCACCGAAAAATAACCAGGCCTGGTGGTTTCGAGCACGCGCCTCATCCAAAAACCATTCCTGCAGAAAACCGATAAACGGCGCTATGCCGGTGCCGGCTCCCACCATAATAATCGGTGCGGTGGTGCACATGGCTTCTTCCAGCAGATGCGGCAACTTGAAGTTTCGATTCCGGCTCAAGGCCACATCGATCTCATCGCCTGGCTGCAAGCCGCTCAAGGCCGTGGTCACCACCCCGTGTCGCTCGCGTGCCTCGCGGACAAACGCCACTTGGCGATACACCAAATCCACCCGCTTGTCGCCCACGGCTTTCGGAGCCGATGCAATGGAATAATACCGCGGTGCCAACGGCGTTAAATAGTGACACACCGCCAGGCCTGTCAATTGCGGATAGGCTTGCAACAAATCCACAATATCACGGCCTTCCGCATACGCCATCATGGCGGCGCGATCCGCCCAGTCGTCCAACCCCATCTCACGCTTTAGCTTATTGAGAATGGCCGGATTCAACTGGGTCAACTCCAGATGGTAACGCAACGCCTCTCGCACGGTCATCTCGCCAAAGCGTTTTAAGGTAATGACTTCATCGCCACGCAACTGCAGTTGTTGCAACACTAAATCCACCAGGTCTGGCGAATTCTCGGCCGACACCATCAACCAGTCTCCCGGCAGATAATCCAGTGCCGCTTCGGTTTCCAGCCCAAGGTGATAAATCGACTTCTCAGGATGGTTCGGCGTTAAAAGCGCATTGAACAGCACGGTCGCCCGCATAAAAAAACTCCCATCTCGCATCAGTTCTAATGTCTGTTTAAATCATACGTTTAAGCCGAACATTATACGGCCGAATCCACCGCCACCACCAGTGGCACAGTCAAAATCGCTTTAGCCGCCCAGATTGTCCATCAACACACTCATCCAAGGGGCCGTCACTAAAATGGTCACCGCTGCCATGAGGCCGGATACCAATCCGATGCCGACCTGCGGTACCAGATTATTGCTCTTCAGCTCAATGTCAGACATTTGACGCTCCAGGCTGGCGAAAATATCCACTTGCTTTTTTAACAGACCGTTCAGAGTGCGGATCTGTTTAAACAGCAACTGCTGCTCTTTTTCGACTTTTTCACGCGCTTTTTCAGACGCGTTTTCCAAGTCGCGCATCTGCTTGGCCATTTGACCGATGGACGCGTCCATTTCCTTAACCAGGCTCTGAATGGCTTCTTTATCTTCTTTGAGCCATTCAAAATCGGGCGACACCATGTCTTCCATATCATAGGCCGTCATGCGTTCCTTGCGATTTTGATCGCGGTGACGTCGCAACGCCTGCTCCAGCAACACACTTTTTGAACCCAGGGGTTCCACCTTACTCAAATCAATCGCCATGGTCGTTTCCTTTTCATTGGGCTAGATTGGCTAGCGCGCTATCGCTAAGTGTCAAAAAAACGACACTTTCATTCTTAATTAAACCCAGCATTGCAGAAAGCGTGCCAACCTGAATCCAACCTCAAAGAATTGCGGCGACACCGTTTCAAACCCGCACAAAATCGCTCTTGAAAACCCAAAAAAACTTTATGACAACAAACCTTGAGAAATAGGGACGACCTCGTTAATATAGCGTGATGAATAGTAAGTGATTTTTACGTCTCCGCCTTTGGCTAGAACGAACCCATGAAGTGCCAGATGAACAAAACCAAATTTATTGAATTTATCCTCCAGGCCGGCGTGCTCAAACTCGGCGAATTTACCTTGAAATCCGGGCGCAAAAGCCCGTATTTTTTTAATGCCGGTTTATTCAACACCGGCGGCCAGTTGGCGCAACTGGCCGAGGCGTATGCCGCCACCATTGCCAACAGCGGCGTGGCGTTCGATGTGCTGTTCGGCCCGGCGTACAAAGGCATCCCCTTGGCCGCCACCACCAGCGTCGCCTTGGCCAAGGACTTCAAACTCGACAAGCCTTATGCGTTCAATCGCAAAGAGGCAAAAGACCACGGCGAAGGTGGCACGATTGTCGGCCATCCGCTGCAGGGACGTGTGCTGATTATTGACGATGTCATTACCGCCGGCACCGCTATCCGCGAAGCCATTGACATCATCCAGTCCCAAGGGGGCGAGCCCGCCGGCGTGGTGGTGGCGCTGGATCGCATGGAACGCGGCCAAGGAACCCAATCCGCCATCCAAGAAGTGGAAGCGCAATACGGCCTACCGGTCTTCAGCGTCATAGATTTAAATGATATTATTGACTTCTTAGCCGAGCAGACTCAGGATCCAAGTCGTTTGCAGGCCATGCAGGATTATCGCCGAGAATACGGCATTGACGCCTAACGGCACCCCTTGACATTAACCGATGAGTGAGCGACAACGTGGCTGATAAACTCCGAGAACTGCTGTTACTGAGACACGCCAAGTCTGACTGGAAGGACAGTGAGATTCCCGATCGGGAAAGACCCATTTCCATCAAGGGCAAAAAAGCCGCCTGCAAAATGGCGCACTGGCTCAAAGAACAAAAACGCTACCCGGATTTGGTCTGGGTCTCCCCTGCCAAACGCGCACAACAAACACTGAAGCGCTTGAGTTTGCCAAAAGACATTGCGGTGGAAACGCGCGATGAACTCTATATGGCCGACACCCAAACACTATTGTCATTATTAAGCCAAGTGCCCAAATCGTTTAAACGCGTCCTGCTGATCGGCCACAACCCAGGCCTAGAGGATTTGATTCACTTTTTTTCCGGTGCTGTGGATGACGGTCATACCAAGTTGCTGCCCACGGCGGCCTTGGCGCAACTGGTGCTGTCGCATGACTGGCAGAATCTCACCGCCGGTGACGGACGCTTATCCGACATCATACGCCCAAAAGACATAAAATTGCCCATCAAACAATAACAATAGGCATGCATCCTGCTTAACCTTCCAAACTGTATGGGCATGAGTGTTAAGCCAAGGATAAACGAAACAATATAACGGTCAGAGGTTGCCACATGACACAATCGAACAAACCCCTTATCAACGAACAGGTTGAAATTCCAAGTCATTATCGAATCATTTCCCGAACCGATCTCAAAGGCACCATTCTACAAGCCAACTCGGAATTCATCGAAATCAGTGGTTACACAGCCAATGAAATTATTGGACAGCCACACAATATCGTCCGCCACCCAGATGTGCCGAAAGCGGTGTTTAAAGATTTCTGGGACACCCTCCAGTCTGGGCAATCCTGGACACAGATCGTAAAAAACCGCACCAAATGCGGTCGTCACTACTGGGTCAAGGCCAATGCCACCCCGATTTTCGAAAACGGCAAAGCGGTCGGCTATATTTCCGTGCGCACCCCCGCCACCCAAGCCGAAATTGCCGCCGCCAGTCAGGCCTACAAAGACATTAACAACGGCAAGCTGGTGATTAACCGTGGCAAAATCCAGTCGCCAACAGCCCATCGTCTACAGCAGCTCAACCCCTTCAACCGCATGAAAATCATGACCAAACTGGCGACCACCGGTTTGTTGCTGGTACTCTCCGGTTTTATCATTAGTGCCACACTGGCGGAAATTGACTATCTCAAGGCCGAAGATAATAATGGACAAATCCGCAAAACGCAAATCGTGCGCGATGCGGACACTTATATCCACAACCATGAGATGATCAGTCTCAACACCGCTATGGGGTTGGCCTCCAATCAGGAAATCATCCAAGCCTTGCAGACCTTCACCCCAACCAATGCCAAATCCGCTTTAGACAAAGAACTGGCACGTCTGGAACGCATTTCCGGCCAAAAAGTCAAAGCGCATATTCACGATGCCACCGGTTGCTCCTTCCAACGCTCGTGGCAAGACAAGTCCACCGGTGAAGACCTCACTGGCTTCCGCCACACGGTCAATAAAATCAAAGACTGCCAAACCGCCGTCACCGGCATGGAACTCGGGCGTGCCGGTGCCGCCATCCGCAGTTTATCGCCTGTGTTCGATCCCAGCGGTCAAGATTATCTTGGCTCCATCGAAGTGGTTTCCAGCATTAAGGACATGGTGACCTACTTTGAAAAACAAGGCATCGGCTATGTCTCTCTGTTCACACCGGAAGCCTTAACCATTGCTGTTAAGGCCAAAGACAATCCAAAATTTGGCGATCTAACACTGGCCAGCACCCAAGATTTTTCGAAGCAAAATGTCGCGCTACTCGACACGATTGACATGGCACGACTGATGCAAAACGGCCAGCTTATTACCGCGACCCACTTTATCGCCATCAGTCCCATTAGCGACACCAATGACAACAAAATTGGCTACCACCTCTTTATCGAAGACTTGAAAGCCCTCAACCAGCTGAACGAAGCCGCAGCCAGCGCCGACATCGACGCCGTGACCAATGTCACTGTGTCCATGATGGCACTGATTCTCGTCTTCCTGCTCCTGATTCGCAGCAGCGTTATTCGACCTCTCAAAGCGGTTGTCGATGTGATGAGCCATGCCACCGAAACCGGCGACCTCAGCATCCGCGTGGATGCCTCGCATAAAGATGAAATGGGGCAATTGGCCGAAGCCTACAACAACCAAATGCAGGCGGCGCAAGTCTCGCTGGGCGAAGCCGGACGCATGATGAAAGACATTTCCGAAGGGCGCCTAAAAACCGAAACCGTTATCCCTATGAACGGCGACTATGAAGTGATGAAAACCAACCTCAACGGTGCCTCGCAAGCACTTCAAGAAACTTTTGGTGAAATCCGTGGCATTCTGCGTGAAATCCGTATGGGTAACTTTAACTATGAAACTCAGTATCAGACCAAAGGTGACTTCAGCGATGCCATGAAAGATGCCCAAGCCGCCATGACCATTTTGAAAGGCGTTTTCTACGAAGTGAACGAATTGATGGCGCAAGTGGCCGACGGCTTCTTTGGCCGTCGCATCACTTCCGAAGCCGAAGGCGAAATCAAACAGCTCAAAAACAATATCAATGCCTCACTGGATCAACTTGAAAAAGTGATTAAGGAAACCGCCCAAGTGATGATTGCTCAGGGCACCGGCGATCTGCGCGCCCGAATCGATATGGAAACCGATGGGACGCTGGCGGTTTTGAAAGCCGGCATCAACAGTTCCGTTACCAATATCGGCAGTTTGCTGTCGCAATCGACCTATTCCATCAAAAAACTGTCGGACGGCACCATTAAAATTTCCAACGACATTTCCGACTTGTCGGCTCGAACGCAACAGCAAGCCGCTTCATTGGAAGAAACCGCCGCGAGTATGGAACAAATTACCTCCACCATCCAGCAGACCGCCAATAACGCGAAAGAAGCCAATGAGGCCGCCACAACTTCTCTGACCGAAGCCCGCGAAGCCAATCAGGTGGTGCATAAAACCATTGAATCCATTAATGAAATCAACGAAGCCAGTGCCAAAATTTCGGAGATCACCACCTTGATCGACAGCATTGCCTTCCAGACCAACCTGCTGGCACTGAATGCCGCGGTGGAAGCGGCGCGTGCCGGTGAGCACGGCCGTGGCTTTGCCGTCGTGGCCGGTGAAGTGCGCACCTTGGCCGGAAAATCCGCCGATGCCGCCAAAGACATTCGCCAGCTGATCGACAACACGGTTGAAAAAGTGCATGAAGGGGCCAAGCTCGCCGACGAATCCGGCAAGGCACTGGAACTGATTAACGACTCCATTGCCCGCATCGGCAGCTATGTCCATGAAATCTCTCAGACCACCGCCGAGCAGGCCAAAGGGGTGGAGCAGGTCAATATTGCCATCAGCAGCATTGACCAGGTGACGCAACAAAACTCGACGCTGGTAGACGAAACCGCCGAGCGCACCGCCGAAATGAGCCGTTTGGCGGAAAACGTGGACGAGTTGATTGGCACCTTTAAAATCGACCTCGATCAGATTGCCTTCCGCACGGCGATGGAAACCGGCGAATTCACCTTTGCCCATGCCCGCCGCACCCACCGTCAGTGGAAAGGCATTATCACCGCCTATGTCGAAGGGCTGGACGTGGAGTTCAACCAAGAAGCCGCCACAGACCACCGCAAGTGCGCGCTAGGCAAATGGTTCTACGGACCGGAAGGTCAGCAATTCATGCATCTGCCGGAAATGAAAGACGTGGAAAGATGGCATGCGGAAGTGCATGCCACCATCAAGCGGATCATCGAAGCCAATAAAGTGGACGATATCGAAACCATTAAAACCGAGTTCCGCAATTTGGATGAGGCCAGCGATGAGGTCATTAAATACCTGACCCTGACGGAAAAAGCCGTGGCGCGTGAAACACAAGCGCACCCAACGCCGGTTAAATCGGTATCCAGCCAACCGGCTAAAAAGAAGCTGCAAGTTAAAAGCACTCAGACCAAGGCAAAACCGACCGCAGCCCCGCAAAAACCGGCACCGTCTAAACAGGGCAACGATGACGAATGGGGCGAGTTCTAACTCAATCTGCGCTGTAGTTATGCTCACTCCTACAAAAAAGCCATCCGACAGCGATGGCTTTTTTATGGGTAGCGCTTACGGCGAGCGTTTATGAGTCGCGGAAGTGACTGGATCACTTGAGCAGCCATGCCCGTCTGCAAAGTGGCAAAATGACAATATGGCCAGGCCTGGTAAAAAACGCTCAACGCTAAAACGTCTTCACAATCAAAGCCACACCCACCGCCACCGTCACCACCTCAAAGCTGCGCTTAACCAAGCGATTGCCTTTGACAATGGAAAAATGTGCCCCGGCGTAACCGCCGAGCAAAGAACCCAGAATCAAGGCCGGTAGCCAATCCCATTGGATTTGACCGTAAACCCCCAGCGTGACCGCACCGAAACCGTTCCAGAAAATCCCCACCAACACCAACGTATAAGCCACAGCCGCTTTATAATCCAACCCGAACCAGAGAATCAGCCAAAGCGTCACAAACAAACCCGAGCCGGACGTCAGCGACCCATTCAACCACCCGATGGCAAACAACACCAAGCCCCCTATGACCAGGCCTGGCCAATTTCGATGTTTGTCCGTGGCCTGCTGCCCCAGCTGCGGCTGCACAAACGAAAACAGCCCGAGACTCAATGTCAGCAGCCCCAACGCCAATTGTGACCAACGCTCATCCACCTGCAAAATCCAATGAGCGCCCGCCACCACCCCTGGCAGTCCGGACAGCAGAATCAAGGCGACAAAACCCGGTTGAAAACGCGACGATTGAAGGTGGCGCGCGGTGGCACCCAAACCTAAAAACACACTGGCCACCTTATGCGTGGCCAGCGCCACACTGAAAGGCAGCCCCAGAAACAACAGCGCCGGTAATTGCAATAAACCGGCACCGCCGCCCGCCAGCGCGGATAACAGATTGGCAACAAACGAGATGGCAAACAGCAGCAGATGTTCCAACATCACGCTTGCCTCTGATGCGTTCGCCAGTGCATACGCTTTATCGTGAAGTGATTAAGGTGCCCACACCTTCATCGGTAAAGACTTCCAGCATCACCGCGTGTTCGACTCGCCCGTCAATAATGTGCGCCGACTGCACCCCACCCTGCACCGCATCCAAGGCGCACTGTATTTTCGGCAACATACCGCCGTAAATGGTGCCGTCTTCAATCAGCGCATCCACCGATTTAGCGGTGAGACCGGTCAGCAATTGGCCGTCCTTATCCAGCAGGCCTGGCGTATTGGTCAACAGCATCAGTTTTTCCGCCTGCAAGGCTTCCGCCACTTTACCCGCCACCAGATCGGCATTAATATTGTAAGACTCGCCTTTGTGATCGACGCCCACCGGTGCAATCACCGGAATGAAATCGTCTTGGATCAGCATATCCAACACCTTAGTGTTGATGCGCACCACTTCACCGACGTGTCCCAGATCAATCAGTTCCGGCGCGTCCAGCGATTCGTTAAAGGTGGTCATTTCCAGTTTACGCGCCTGAATGAGGTTACCGTCTTTGCCCGTCAGACCGACCGCATTACCCTTGTGCTGGTGAATCAGATTGACGATTTCCTTGTTCACCATGCCGCCGAGTACCATTTCCACTATGTCCATGGTTTCGGCATCGGTGACACGCATGCCCTGAATAAACTCGGACTCTTTACCGACCCGCTCCAGCAAACGTCCGATTTGCGGCCCGCCGCCATGCACCACTACGGGATTCATCCCCACCAGCTTCATCAACACAATATCCCGAGCAAAGCCATTTTTCAGTGCGGCTTCGGTCATGGCATTGCCACCGTATTTCACCACGATGGTTTTTCCGGCGAATCGTTGAATGTAAGGCAAGGCTTCCGCCAAAACGGAAGCGATATTCTGAGCTTGAGCTTTGTTTAAATTCATGGTGTTTTGCACTCTCATAGCGAACTCTTAAAGGGGGATGGATGAAATGAAACGAATATTTTAGCATTCGGCGCACCGACACACGCGGAATTCATGAACACCTTTGCCACGCGACCCGCTGAAATTGCTACAATGACGGCTTTAACGGTTCTAACCCTGAGGTTCCATTCAAGCACTATGAAACGCACACAAAAACAGCTGAATCCCCCAAAAGGCATCCCCACGATTTTGGCGATGCTGGTAAGCCTGCCCCTACTATTCGCATTAAGCGGCTGCGAAAACCTGTCCACCAAGCCAGTGGACGCTACGCACATCGAAATCAACCTGCAAAATCAAACCAATGCCGAAGCGACTTTAAGCTTGGCCAAACAGCTTGAAAACAACGGGTTTACCGTCAAACCCGTTTCCGACGATCAATTGGTGCTGCGATACAACCAGCACAATTACATCCTAGAACCCAAGCTGCACCCAAAAGGTCTCAGTCGCATCGTCGTCAGCCGCTTGTTTGAAATCAAACCGGAATACCAAAGCTCACCGAATCTATTTGTGCTGGTCACGGCGCTGAATCGCGATCTGAATTTTGCCAAATTCTCCATTTTGCCGGAAAACCATGCCGGTCATGTGCAGACGGCCATCACCTTTGTTGACGAAAAAGTCTCACTGGACGAAATCAAGCAGTTTATCGCCTGGTTCGACGACAGTCTGGCCGAAGTCAAGCAGATGGTGCCGCCGGAAGCCCTGGATATGATTCAAACCCCCAACTCACAATGACTCCCACGCACAATGACGCTCTCTTAATAACCCACACTCGTCACGCCTTAATCGCCGGAAGATGACTCTTCTATTCCCCTTAGGGCGATGACTTTGATGACTTTAAAGACCCGAGTGAAACGGTCGATCCGGTTGCATTGGGGCTGTGCATTAAAAACTGCACCGCCTGCCAAATCGACACCTCCCCCGGTTCCACCGGAATGACGCTTTCCGCCAACCGCTTCTGGCGATACGCCTCGGAATCTTCAGGATGAAAAATCACCAGGCCGGGTGCAATGTTATTGACTTTAATGCGCGGCGCAAATGCTTGGGCAAACGACTGGGTCAGAGAGGCCAAGCCCGCTTTCGACGCCAGATAAGCCGCATAATCGGCATGGCCGGATGCCACTTTAATATCGGTAAGTGAAATAATGTCCGTCGTCGCCGCAGAGGTTTTTTCCAGTAATGAGCGGCAGGCCTGGTTAATTCGATAAGGTGCTTCCACATGCACCGCCAACAGGTCGCCCAGCAAACCCGGTTGTGCATCCACTTGCGCATCGGTCGCCCAAAGCGAGGCATTGTGAATCACCGCACGTAAGCTTTCAACATGCTTTGGCAGTTCATCCAAAAAAACATTCAAGGCTGCGCTGTCGGTAAAATCCACCTGGAACCCCAAAGCGCCTTGCGCTTTCAAGTCGTCCACCGCCGGACGTTCGGTGCGGTATGTAAAGACCACCAACTGGCCTTGCGCCAAAAATTGTTTTGCCAGATACAAGCCGATGCGTTGCCCGGCTCCGGTAATCAAAACAGCGTCTTTTAGCATCATTTCCTTTAGCCCGAATGTTTACCTTCGGTTCTTCGTTTCATAAATTTGTGCTGAGATTGCGCAGAGCATTGGTTTCTCGACTTACCCCTTCGGGCGTCGAGTTCTTTGTTTCACAAGGAAATTTTCGAAGAAACGTCGACTCCACGATTACGACCGACTGAAACGAAGAACTCGGCTGCAGAGCCGAGAAAAAATATTGCTTGTGGA
>NZ_JBNGDN010000014.1:3386-29902 GCF_049975065.1 Hydrogenovibrio sp. | reverse complement strand
GCGACAGCTAGGTTAGCTGTTGCTGTTGCACCTAATGTTAAGGCGACTAGCAATGTTTTCTTCATCCCATTCCTCCGTCCGAGAACTCTTTTTTATAAAGTATTATTATATGTCGATAATTTATTTTAATTGGTGATGACGCTTGGCTTAAAAAGCGCAAGCGCCATCGACATCAAAGAAAATTAAACTTTGATGGTTTCAGTGCCTTTAGCACCAGTGTTGTCAGCAATGTTTAGAGTAACTTCGTCACCTGAGTTGGCTTTAACCATAACCGCCATGTAAGGGTTGGCTGAAACCGCACCAGACCATTGTGACTCGATGGCTTTGGTGCCGTTAACCAAAACTTCCACCATATCGATGAATTCAGCAGGATATGGCTTACCGGTTTTTTTGTTCATACGAGCACCGGATTCCATTTTGTGCTTGATTAGCGCTTTAACCTCAGCTACGCCATTCTTAGACTTTCCACGCATTCTGATTTTAATTGACATGTTGTTTCCTTTAAATTGTGTTTGCAGTATTTAAAATTGAGTAACGATAGGGAGTGGGATTAGCCGCCACAACCACCGATGGTTACTTTCACTTCTTGTTCTGCTTTGTAAAGCTTTCCGCCGGCTTTAACGATGGCGATTACGTTCTGAGTCTCACCCATTTTGATACGAGTAGAAACGAAGCCCATGGCAGGGCCGGAGAAGTTGTATTCACACACCATTGGCATTGGGTTTTTGGAAGCCAGAATGGAAATGGATTCAACACCGGTCATCTTAGTCGCGTCAACTTTGATTGGCGTAACGGCACCGTTTTCAGCGATGGCAGGTGCACCCAATTGAATGTCACCGGAGCTGGCAGCAGAGGCTGTGCCGTAAACAGCGTTCAGGGCATCGTCAGTGGTTTTAGCTTCGAATGCTTTTTTGTTCCATGCGGCCAAAACCGTTGAAGGTGTAAGAAGGCCAGCGTTTACTGCAACAGCTGCTGCACCAGTTGCAAGGGTACCTTTAAGGAAAGATCTACGTTTCATAAGGTTTAAAACTCCCGGTTAAGGTTTAAAGAAAAGATTATAGAGTGTACATGAAATCGACAATTTTAGTGATTTCATCGTCAGTTAAAATTCCGTTTTGTCCGAACGGAGGCATCATGCTGTCTGGGATCTGGGTATCCGCTTTCCCCCAGATTTTGTCGTACAGCTTCTGCTTGTCAGGGTAACGCAGTTTCATGGCAATCAAAGCCGGACCGATGTTACCTGGTAGATTCCCTCCTGGAACCATGTGGCATGCAAGACAGTTCCCTTTCGAGCGACTGAATGACAATTCTTTACCTGCTTCAATGTTACTCGCGCCTTTGTCAGCAGCATGAGCGGCAATTGGTGCGGAGACCATTGCCGTTGAGATGGCTAAAGCAGTTAACAATTGCTTCATTTTCGTTTTCAACATTCTTATCCTCCTAAAAAAAGCTTGCGCTTTTCTAATATATTCTTCCCTAGAGTTGGGTAGTTATTGTTGAGCCGTGACAGCTCTTAGAAGCATAGGTTACTGATATGTACGAGATTCGCAAGTGTTTTGTGGGTTATCGTGGATAGTAATATTTAATGGTGTTTAAACTAATTTTTATAAGACTGTCGCTTTGGTTGTCTGGGGTTGTGATTGATTTGCTAATGAAATCAATTGCTTTCCTGTGCTTGAAGCCGTTCAATTTGGGCTTGCAGTCGTTCAATTTTGATTTTGATTTTCGCGTCGTCCTTGCGGTTGAGGTGTGGCTTGGCCTGTTTTAGCAGGTAGGTTGTTTTGTCTAGGTTGCCGATATTGTAGTTGGCGAGCGCCTCATAGTAGTAGCTGCGGCCAGTGCTGTTTTGATCGGCGTAGAGTTTGGCGAGCAGGGTGTAGAGCAGGTATTGGTAATGGAAGTGCGGGGTTTTTTGTGTCAGAAGTTGGATGGCTTTCTCAGGCTGATTGAAGGCCACCAAGGCTTGGGCGTGCCGGTAAGGAAGGCTCAAGTCTGTTGGGTAGATGGCTTCGAGATAGTCGTAATCTTTGAGTGCACTGATGTCGTTCAAAGCCGTTTTTACTTGGGCGAGCAGTATTCGATAGAGTCGTTCATTCGGGTGTTTTTGGATGGCGTTCTTGAGGCAGGTGCGATCCAGTTGTTCCGGTATCAGTGTGTGGCGGTGTAAGGCGTTGATGTTTTTTAAGTAACAGGCCTGGTCGGGTTCTAGGTTGTCGGTAACGAACTGACTGACGGTTGTGCGGGTAGTCACGCCGAGTCGCAACTGAATCAGTTTAAGGGGTGTATTGTCCGTGTTGTAGCGAGTGTTTTCTCGATTAAACTGTCGTGCGCGATCATCGGCTTTGGCTAACCGATCTTCGGTAACCGGGTGGGTGGAGAGCATTTCGGGAATGGAGCCTTCGTAGAGTTGGGCGGCTTTGGAGAGGCGCGCAAAGAAGTCTCCCATGGCATAGGGGTCATAGCCGGCTTGATTGAGGTATTCTATGCCGAAGTGGTCGGCTTCGTTTTCGTGAATTCGGGAGTTTTTAAGTTGTTGTTGGATGCTTAAGCTCATGCCGCCCATATAAGTGGCAATGCCGGCGCTTGGGTCTTGGGTGCCGACAAGCAGGGCGGCAATGAGAGAAGCAATGCTGGCGATGGTCAGGTCGCTCTGGTAGTGGTAGGAGCGTGAAATGTGTCGTTGGGTAACGTGCGCGACTTCGTGTGCGATGACGGACGCGAGTTCGTCTTCTGATTGCGCATTGGCGATGAGTCCTGTGTGCAAACCAATGATGCCATTAGGACCGGCAAAGGCGTTGATTTCGGGGTTGTCGATGACAAAAAAATTAAAGTAGCGGTTTTTACCGATTTGTGCGGTGATTTTTTCACCGATGCGGCGAACGTAGCTGAGGGTTTCCGGGTCGTAATCGAGGTCGTAATAGGTGTGCAGTGCTGTGGCGAAAGCGCGCCCTAGTTGGCTTTCGGTTTGGGCGTCATAGTCCTTCAAGTCGGGTGCGCCCAGGTCTGGCAGATTGTTAGCCGCCCATAAGGCGGGTGCCGTCAGCAGTGCGAGCAGTAGCGTCGCGAGTAAATGTTTATTCAACATAGCATCGTGCGTGTTTTGGTTTGAAGTATTTGGATTAAAAAGAGCATATGACAATTTTTTCATGGTTAGGGTGTCTGGCTATTGTAAGATAACTTTATGGAGATTGCACAAAGGGGTGCTGTTGAAGGAATCTCAAGCTGGGTCAATTAAAGCGGTTTGGGAGTTCCTTTGTTAAATTGTCCTTGAATTTGATGCGGCTTGAGTCGCGGGGGCTAGAATGGAAATTGGAGCGAAATGTTGATATGTCTTATAAAAAATTAACAAAAGCCGTGATTCCGGTGGCCGGTTTGGGAACGCGGTTCCTGCCGGCGACGAAGGCGATTCCGAAAGAAATGCTGACAGTGGTGGATAAGCCTTTAATACAGTATATTGTGCATGAAGCCGCTGAAGCGGGTATTACCGATATTATTTTGGTGACGCACTCCAGTAAAGGGGCGATTGAAAACCATTTTGATAAACATTACGAGCTGGAAAATGAGCTGACGGTGCGCGGCAAAGAAGAGCGAATGGTGCCTTTGCATGAAATTACCCCGCCAGGCGTCCGCATAGTGAGTGTTCGTCAGCCAGAGGCTTTGGGGTTAGGGCATGCCATCTTATGTGCGTCGCCGATTATTGCGGACAATGAGCCTTTTGCCGTACTTTTGCCGGATGTGTTGATGTATCACCCTAAGCGTGGATGCCTGGCGCAAATGGCGGAGCAGTATCGAAAAATGCACACCAGTATTGTCGCCTTGGAGACTGTGCCAAATGAGCAGGTCGAGAAGTATGGTATTGCCGCTGTCAAAGGCCCAGATTTGCGTATTATTGAGTTGATTGAAAAGCCGAAGCCTTCTGAAGCGCCGTCCAACTTGTCGGTGGTTGGGCGTTATATTTTTACGCCTAGGGTGATGGAGATTCTCAATACCACCAAGCCGGGTGCTGGTGGTGAAATTCAGTTGACCGATGCCATGGATGCGTTATTAAGTGAAGAAGTTATGTTTGGCTTTGAATTCAAAAATGGCAAAACTTACGACTGTGGCGATAAGCTTGGCTATTTGCGGGCGAATGTGGAATATGCCATCCGCGACCCAAAATTGGGGGCAGGCTTTAAGGAATATCTGAAGTCTTTGAATTTGAAATGAGTTTTTTAAGCCCGAATGTTTCTTTGTGCTGTTAAAGTTGGTGAAACTGTGTGAAATATTTGGGTTAGCCGTCAGTCGGCTTTAATCCGACTGGCGGCTAGAGTCTTTGCGCGATGATGAACTCGTGCAACCGTGTCTGAACGTTTATTTGAATAGAGGAAGAAAAGAGAATGGGTGTCGAAACATCAGCGGCGTGGCAGGCGCTTCAGCTTCATTGTGATTCTGGAATGGGGAGTGCCCATTTGTCGAGTTTGTTCAAGCAGCCGGATCGTGCGGCGCATTTTTCCATTGAGCTGGGTGAACTTTACATTGATTATTCCAAAAACCGGATTACAGAAGAGACGCTGTCGCTGCTGTTTGACTTGGCGGAACAACAAGGGCTGACTCAAGCCATAGAGCGTTTGCTGGTGGGGGAAGAGGTGAATGATACCGAGCAGCGACCAGCCTTGCACACCGCTTTGCGCGCACAGGGGCAAGATGTATCGGGGGTTGCGCAAGCGGTGCAGCCGGATGTGGAAGCGGTGCTGCAGAAAATGTCGTCAATGGTTGAAAAAATCCGCTCTGGGCATTGGCGCGGCTACAGCGGCAAGCCGATTACCGATGTGGTTAATATCGGTGTCGGCGGGTCTGATTTGGGGCCACTGATGATTACCCACAGCTTGCAAACGGTGGATTCGCCGATCAATTTGCATTTTATTTCTTCGATTGACGGCACTCAGACGTCAAACCTTCTACGAGGATTAAATCAGGAAACCACCTTGTTCATTCTGGCATCCAAGTCGTTTACCACAATCGATACCTTGTCGAATGCCGAAACCGCTAAGGACTGGTTGCGGGAGTGCATCAAAAGTGATGATGTGGTTCATGCGCAGCATTTTATTGGGGTGTCCACCAAGACAGATAAAATGACCGAATGGGGGATTCCGCCGGAAAATCAATTACTGTTTTGGGATTGGGTCGGTGGCCGTTATTCACTCTGGTCGTCGATTGGGTTTCCAATTGCTTTGAAAATAGGTATGACCGGGTTTCGAGAACTGTTGCATGGCGCTCATGTGATGGATTCTCATTTCGCCACGGCACCTTTGCGCGAAAATGTGCCTGTTTTATTGGGGTTGATTGATGTTTGGAATATCAATTTTTTAAATGTCCATGATAAAGCCATTTTGCCTTATGATGCCCGCTTGAAGTATTTGCCGTCCTATCTGGAGCAGTTGGTCATGGAGAGTAACGGCAAATCGGTGGCGCGCAGCGGGGAGGCCGTGGCTTACAAAACTTGTCCGGTTTTATGGGGAGAGGTCGGGCCAAATGCGCAGCATGCGTTTTATCAGTTACTGCACCAAGGCACACAAGCTGTGATGTGTGATTTTATTGCCCCAGTGGAACGCGATGACTTTGACATGAGCTCGCACTCTGAAAAAAATGAAAGTCTTCGCCATCAGCACGAATTGGCTCTGGCGAACTGTTTTGCCCAGTCGCGGGTATTGATGCTCGGTGACAGCGCCATTCCCGATGCGTTAAAATCAAGTTTTGATTCGCCGTTCAAACACTACCCAGGCAATCAACCTTCCAACACGATCCTGATTAAAAATATTTCGCCGAAAACATTGGGGATGCTGGTGGCCATGTATGAGCATAAAACCTATGTGGAGGGAGTGATTTGGGAAATCAATTCATTTGACCAGTGGGGGGTTGAACTGGGTAAACTGATTGCCAAGGAAACGTACAGCGCGATAAAAGACAAGCCTTTGGCCAATGAATTTGACAGTTCGACAAAAGCATTAATCGATAGGGTGGCAAAATGAGAGTAACGGTTTTCGGGTGTGAATTGAGTGGATTGGTGACGGCGGGTTCGTTGGCGCATACGGGGAACGAAGTGCTGGCGCTGCCAATCGGTGACTTGAAAGTGGAAGATTTGCGTCAAGGAATTTTACCGCGAGATGAACCTGGCTTGGATCAATTGATCATGGGGCAGCTGAAGGAAGGGCGTCTTCGCTTTTCCGATGATTGGCAAGCAGGCATTGAGCATGGTGAAGTCATTCTTTTAAGCATTCCTTCCTGGCGTACTGACCGAGCGGAACGGGTGATTTCAGAGATCGGCGCTCAGGCGGAGGGGGATGTGCTGGTGGTCAATCAAAGCACTTTTCCGATTGGCACGGCCGACCGTTTTGAGGCCACCATTAAGCTGGCCTTTGCCGAGCGTGGGCTGGTGGCGAAGGTGGCGGTGGTGTCGATGCCGGAGTTTATCAGTGAAGGTTCGGCGATTAACGATTTTTCCAAGCCTTCTCGCGTGATTCTTGGCAGTCATGATGAGTCGGCCATCGCCATTATGCGGGATCTGATGCGCCCGTTTAATCATGTAACCGATCAAGTCAAGGTCATGTCCACACGCGCTGCGGAGTATACAAAGTACGCGGTGAATGCCCTGTTGGCGACCCGGATCAGCTTGGTAAATGAGCTGGCGAATAATGCCGAGCATTTCAATATTGATATGGAAGAAGTTCGGCAAGGTTTGGGATCCGATACCCGTATCGGTTTCAGTTATTTGTTTCCAGGTTGTGGTTTTGGCGGGCCTAATTTTGCAGCGGATGTGCAGGCGTTGGTTGGCACTTTGCAGTCGAAAGGGTATGATGCGGACTTATTGAAAGCGGTGCTTCAGAATAATGAGGTGCAAAAAGAAGTGTTGTTTCGTAAAGCCTGGCGTTATTTCAAAAATGATTTGCGCGGTTTGAAAATCGGCATTTGGGGGTTGTCTTTTAAGCCCAATACGGCAACCGTAGATAATGCGCCCAGCGTGAAAACCATTGAGGCTTTGGTGGCTCAGGGGGCTGAGGTGGTGGCTTATGACCCGAAAGCCAATCCATCGTTTCAGGCTTACTGGGGGAATCGTAATAATGTGACCTTGGTGAATGACATGTATGAAGCGCTGGATGGCATAGATGCCTTAATGGTATTAACCGAATGGCGACGCTTCTGGAGCCCGGATTATCAGAAAATGTTTGAGATGATGAAACGCCCGGTGATTTTTGACGGCCGAAACATTTACGAGCATGATGTCATGGTGCAACACGGGTTTAAACATTTCGGTGTCGGACGCGGTGAAGTGATTTAACCCGAAAAATCTTTTATGACACAAGGGTTCTGCGCGATCCTGACGTAATCTTGTGATGTTTCCGGGCTGGGTTAAATCGCCAGGCCTGGCTAAAATGACCAGGCCTAGTTGAAAAAGGATCTGAGTGAGTGTGATCTTTTTCGGCGTTTGCCCCTCGCTTTTTGCGTATATCTAACAGAAACTGGATACTATGAAACCATTTGAAAAGGGTATTTACCTTCTGCCCAACCTAATGACGACCTCCGCACTTTTTGCGGGCTTTTACGCCGTGATAGCCGGTATGAACGGCGAATACGAACTGGGTGCGATTGCCATTTTTGTGGCGATGATTTTCGACGGTCTGGATGGTCGTGTCGCCCGTATGACAAACTCCTGCAGTGCGTTTGGGGCGGAATACGACAGTTTGGCGGATATGGTTTCATTTGGTTTGGCCCCTGCGCTGCTGCTGTATCAATGGATGCTGCACGACTTTGGCAAGCTGGGCTGGTTGATTGCTTTTATTTTTACCGTGGGGGCGGCTCTGAGGCTGGCGCGGTTTAACACCCAAGTCGGTATTGCTGACAAACGGTATTTTCAGGGGTTGCCGAGTCCGGCCGCGGCTGCGCTGTTAGCCGGATTTGTCTGGATGGTGGAAAGCAACCAGATCCGTACGGGATTTGAAGCCTATTTGGCGCTGTTTCTGACCTTGTTGGTCGGTTTGATGATGGTCAGTAATATTCGATTCAGTTCCTTTAAAGAGCTGAATTTAAGAGATAAAGTGCCTTTTGTGACGTTGCTGGTGGTGGTGTTGATCTTTGTGGTCATTACGCTGAAACCGGCCATGATGCTATTTGGCATTTTTCTGGCGTACACTTTATCGGGACCGGTTTTGACTTTAAGGCAGTTGCAGGTCAAGCGAGCCTCACGTCGCCGCGCTAAAGCGCACGGCAAGGCGGAGTCGGTTCCGGTGTCAGTGAACACTTCGCCTGAGGATGTCGCCGAGAACGATATGATTGAGAAACCGGCTGAGACATCTGATAACACAAACGAAATCAATCGAAAATGAATCGACCTTTGAGTATAAAGGTTACGAGTTAGATAAGAAGAGTAGAAGCCTGATATGAAAGACGAGTTGGTCATATTTGATACCACCCTGCGTGATGGTGAACAAAGTCCCGGCGCATCCATGACAAAAGAAGAAAAAATTCGCATTGCCAAGCAATTGGAAAAACTGCGGGTCAATGTGATCGAAGCCGGTTTCCCGGCGGCTTCCCAAGGTGATTTTGAAGCCGTAAAGGCCGTGGCATTGGCTGTCAAGGATTCAACGGTTTGTGGCTTGGCGCGAGCGGTTGAGAACGATATTGTACGCGCGGGAGAGGCGATTGCACCGGCTCACTCAGGACGCATCCACACTTTCATCGCCACTTCGCCGATTCACATGGAAAAAAAGCTGAAGATGTCGCCGGATGAGGTGGTGGAAAGAGCGGTCTGGGCGGTGAAGCGGGCGCGCGATTTTACCGATAATGTTGAGTTTTCGCCGGAAGACGCCGGGCGTTCCGATACCGATTTTCTCTGCCGTGTCATTGAGGCGGTCATTGACGCGGGGGCGACGACGATTAATATTCCCGATACGGTCGGTTACAACATTCCGGAACAGTTTGGTGATTTGTTTCATCAGTTGTTAACGCGCATTCCCAATTCCGATAAAGCCATTTTTTCAGCGCATTGTCATAATGATTTGGGGTTGGCGGTGGCAAATTCACTGGCGGCCGTTAAGGCCGGTGCGCGTCAGGTGGAGTGCACCATTAATGGCCTCGGCGAGCGGGCGGGTAACACGGCGTTAGAAGAGGTGGTGATGGCCGTGCGCACGCGTCAGGATATGTTTGATGTCGATACGCGCATTGAAACCACGGAGATTTTAGCGGCCTCACGCTTGGTGGCGGGCATTACCGGTTTTGCGGTGCAGCCGAATAAAGCCATAGTGGGTGCGAATGCGTTTTCCCATGAATCGGGAATCCATCAGGACGGGGTGCTGAAGCATCGAGAAACTTATGAGATTATGCGTGCCGAGGATGTGGGTTGGAGCACCAATAAAATGGTGTTGGGCAAACACTCCGGTCGCAGTGCCTTCCGGACACGTCTGAAAGAACTCGGCATTGAGTTTGAAACCGAGCAGGAACTCAACGACGCCTTCATTAGTTTTAAAGACTTAGCGGATCGTAAGCATGAAATTTACGATGAAGACTTGCAAGCGCTGGTCACGGATAACAATACGCGTCGGGTCGAAAACGAGACCTATCGCCTTGTGGCTTTAAAAGTCAGCACACAAACAGGGGATTCGCCAACGGCTGAATTGACTCTGTGGATAGATGGTGTTGAGAAGACGGCTTTCTCCGAGGGTGGCGGCGTTGTGGACGCTACCTTCAAAGCGATTGAGAAGCTGGTGCATTCCGGTGCCAGCCTGGAGTTGTACTCGGTCAGCAATGTCACCAATGGCACCGATTCTTTGGGTGAAACCACGGTGCGCATGGAAAAAGCGGGGCGTATTGTAAACGGTCAGGGAGCTGACACCGACATTGTCACCGCTTCCGCTAAGGCCTACATCAATGCATTGAATAAATTGCAGGACGTGGTGAATAAGCCCCATCCGCAAGCGGATCTTTAAGCGTCGGTTGTGCCAATATGACAACTTCTTTTATAAATGCATTGGGCTTGACGGTTTGGCAAGCGAAACCAAATTTTGCCTCTAATCATTTGGTGGATGAGACCCTAAGGCCAAAAGCGAGTCAGCTTGCTTCAACCCATGTGGAAGAGGCATTAAAAATGCCTGAAAAGTCGGCCGTGCCTTCGGCTATGCAATCAACGAATGAGCCATTGGTCGTGTCGCCGAGTGATGAGGGGGTGTCTATGTCGTCTTCAAGCGCGTCTTTTGTGTTGGTCGGTTCGGGGTTGCAGTCCATCTGGCAGCAAAGCGGTTCCGTGCAGTGGCGCTTGCTGGTCAATATTGTGACGGCTTTGGGTCTTCCGATCGAGTCGCTGCGGGTATTTGATCCGACTCAGATCACAACGGAGGCGGACGTGCAAGATTGCATTGATGTGGTGATTGATCTGGGGGTTGAAAGGGTGTTTGCTTTTGAAGAAAACTCGCTTTTGATTGCGTCTTTAGAAGAAGGCGTGCAGGTGGTTTTTCTCCCCAGTTTGCATGAAATGACGCAACGACCCGAGGCCAAGCAAGAAGCCTTTGAAGTGTTGTCGAGCGTTTTGGCGGCTTGATTCAGGTTCAATCAGAAATCCATATTCGGGTTATCGAATCGTTATGAACGACGCCTTCAGTTTTTTTCGCCCCATGACGGAAGCCGATTTAGATTGGGTGATGGCGACCGAGTTGTTGGCTTACGATTTTCCGTGGTCGCGTTCAGGTTTCGAGAAGGCGCTGGACGATGGTTTAAGTTATGTGTTTTGCAATTCGCAGCAGCGGCTTTTGGGGTATGCGTTTTTTCTGACGGTGCTGGATGAGGTGCATTTGCTGAACTTTTGCGTCCATCCGCGTTTTCATCGTCAAGGCATTGGCCGATGCGCTCTAGCGTCTCTAATGCAGTATTTTACCTTAACCGATTACACGCGTATGTTGCTGGAGGTGCGTGAGTCGAATCCGGCGATTGCGCTTTATCAGGCGTTGGGCTTTCAGTGTGATGGGGTTCGGCGAGACTACTACCGAGCACAGGCCTTTGAAAACGGTGATTGGGTGGAGGCGCGTGAAGATGCGATTCTAATGTCCTGCGCGCTCGATGGTTGAGGGGATCCAAAATCAAAGGGTTGAATTGTCATTGATTTAGCCTATTCGCCAGGCCTGGTCGAATGCCGCAATAAGGTTTGCCGGCCATGGTTTTAACCACCGCCGACAGGTTGAGCTGGCTGGTCAATGCTGAGGCTAATTTCGAAATGCTTCTGGGATGGTTTGACCGATAATCTTGGCCATTTCTTTGAGCATTTTGCCGTTGGCCGCGATCAGATTCCCAGACGTTAGATAATCGTTGCCGCCCTTGAAATCGGTGACCAGTCCACCGGCTTCCATGACAATCAATGACCCAGCGGCAATGTCCCAGGGTTTCAAACGCATTTCCCAGTAGCCATCTACGCGACCACAGGCCACATAGGCTAAGTCGAGCGCCGCAGAGCCGGGGCGTCGAATCCCCGCTGTGCTGAGCATGAATTGCTTTAGACTGTCCAGATACGCATCCACGTATTCAAAATCGCAAAATGGGATTCCGGTCGCCATCAGCGCATTCTCCAGCGTTTTTTGTTCACTGACGCGAATGCGGTAATTGTTTAAACGAGCGCCTGCACCGCGGCTGGCAGAAAAGAGTTCGTCACGAAGCGGGTCGTAAACGACGCCGTGCATTAGGCGACCTTTTTCCGTTACCGCAATGGAGACGGCAAATTGCGGAAACTGATGCAGAAAGTTGGTGGTGCCGTCCAGCGGATCGATGATCCATTCAAAATCCGAGTCGGTCTGGTGATGTCCGCTTTCTTCAGCTTTAATGCTGTGATCTGGGTGGTATTTGCGGATGGTGTCGATAATGATGCGTTCGGCATGCTTGTCCACATCGCTGACGTAATCGTTGCGTCCTTTTTCCTGAATATTGAGCCGGTCGATGTGCTGCAATTGATTTGTGATAAATTCCCCCGCCTCTTTTGCGGCCAAGGTAGCAATATTTAAAATAGGGTGCATAGTTTTTTTTCCAGTTGTTAGAATAAACGGTTACTCGAAGATAGGCGCATTATAGCGGAAAAAACATGATAGAAGATTACAGAAAACACCCCAGTTTGGCGAGGGTTAAAGTGGTGCTGGTGGAAACCTCGCATCCCGGAAATATCGGGGCGGTGGCGCGCGCCATGAAAAACATGGGACTCAGTCGTTTGGTGTTAGTGAATCCAAGGGAATATCCCAGTCATGTGGCGTCGGTTCGCGCTTCCGGTGCCGCGGATGTGTTGGGTGAGGCTGAAGTGGTGACCCATCTGGATGAGGCGCTGTCGGACTGTCAACTGGTGGTCGGTTCCAGCGCTCGTATGCGAAAAGTGTCTTGGCCGCAACTGGATGTGCGTCAGACAGCGAGCCTGGCAATGGAAACAACCTTGGGCGATGAACATGCTCAAGTGGCGATCGTTTTCGGGCGCGAAGATTCCGGTTTGAGCAATGCGGAGCTTGATAAGTGTCACTATTTGGCACACATTCCGACCAATCCCGTTTACAGCTCTTTGAATATTGCGGCGGCTGTGCAGGTGTTTGCGTATGAGTTGTTGATGGCAACGGATATTCAAAGCGTGCATCACGCGGAAGGCTATCGTCATCAATTAGCCAGTGCGCAACAGCTGGAGGGGTTTTACGACCACCTCTATCAGGCGCTGCAGGATATTGCGTTTTTGGATCCGGCGAAAAATGCCCGTTTTATGCGGCGAATGCGACGTCTGTTCAATCGCAGTCACTTAGATGTCAAAGAAATTGATATTTTGAGAGGCGTGCTGACAGCTTCGCAACGTCAGGCACGCCAACTCAACGAATTGACTCAGTCACAAAAATGACAATTTGGGGGAAGTGGCATGTTTAAGCGAATGAAGGAAGATGTTCGTTCGGTGTTTGCGCGCGATCCCGCCGCGCGGAACAGTTTTGAAGTCTTGACCACCTACCCAGGTGTGCACGCGGTTTTGTGGTACCGTCTGGCGCACTGGCTTTGGGGGTTAGGGCTTAAATGGTTGGCGCGGTTTATTTCAGGTTTGGCGCGTTGGTTGACTGGCATTGAAATTCATCCAGCGGCGAAAATTGGTCGTCGATTTTTTATTGATCACGGTATGGGCGTGGTCATTGGTGAAACGGCCGAAATCGGCGACGATTGTACTTTGTATCATGGTGTGACCCTTGGCGGTACCAGTTGGAATGAAGGTAAGCGTCACCCCACGCTGGGCAATCGTGTGGTGGTTGGTGCGGGTGCCAAGGTGTTGGGGCCGATCGAAATCGGTGACGATGCCCGAATCGGTTCGAACGCGGTGGTGATTAAGTCGGTACCGGACAATCGAACGGTGGTGGGGATTCCCGGACGAATTGTGGAAACAAATTTGACGGAAAAGGAAAAACGGCGGCAAAAGATGGCCGAGAAAATCGGTTTTGATGCCTATGGGGTTGGACAGAATGTAGAGGACCCAGTCGAAAAAGCCATTTACAGTTTGCTGGATCACGTGCAGAGCCAAGATGAGCAGTTAGAGCGCCTGAATCAACAGATTCTTAAATTAGGGGGGGCTGATACGCATGTCGATTTGCCGAGTCTGGAGGATGCGGTTTTGGAGCCGGATGATCCGGAGCAGCGAGCGCATGTAAAACCGCATGAAGCGGGCGAATCGTCCAAATAGAACCTTGAATAAATGCTTGAAATTGGACTAATTCTTGAGTTGTTCGCTAGGTTATTGTAGAATGTTACAATTGATTAACAATTGAGTGGCGGCTTCATTCGCATTTGAGCGAAGAAAGGTTGGCCACCAAGCATTTGCAGAAGGGTTGACAGTTATGAAACTCACGTCAAAAGGACGATATGCAGTAACCGCCATGCTGGATATCGCCTTGAATCAGTCCAAAGGTCCGATTACCTTGGCGATGATTTCCGAGCGACAGGATATTTCGCTTTCCTATTTGGAGCAAATTTTCGCCAAACTGAAAAAAGCGGACTTGGTTTTGAGTGCAAGAGGGCCGGGCGGCGGTTACCGCTTGAGTCGTGATGCGGGTGAAATCACCGTCAGTCAGGTGATTTCCGCTGTGAATGAGGATTTGGAACCGAGACGCTGCCGTGGGCAATCGAATTGTCAGAACGGCATGCAATGCTTGTCGCACGAGCTTTGGGCGGATTTAAGTGATATGATTCAAGGTTTCCTCAGTGGCGTGACGTTGCAGCAAATTATCGACGGGCGTTCCGTCGCGAAAGAAGTGCAATTAGCGTAAGCGGAAATGGAGTAATTATGGCAGTGACATTGACAGAAGCGGCTGCACAACGCGTTAAAACCATGTTGGATAAACGCGGGCACGGCATTGGCTTGAAGGTTTCGACCAAAGTCAGCGGGTGCACCGGGTTTGCTTATGTGGTGGATTATGCGGACGAAATTACCGAAGGCGACAATGTTTATGAAAGCTTTGGGGTTCAGGTTGTGGTGCCGAAAAAAAGTTTGGAACAAATTGACGGAATGGAGTTGGATTACGTCAAGGAAAGTCTCCTGAACGAAGGGTTTGAATTTAATAACCCGAACGTGAAAGATTCTTGCGGTTGCGGAGAATCGTTCAGCGTTTGAATAACGTCTTTCGACAACATCAGAAAAGGCCTCGGAATCCCGGGGCTTTTTTTTCGATAAAGGGCTTTTTCGCTGATTTTAAAAACCTTTTTTCTGCAATGTTTTTATGAGATTGTTAAAATAAGCTAATTCTAAAATATTGGGTAGTGACTGACATGCTGGAAAGGACGTTTTCGATTATTAAACCGGATGCGGTGAAGCGTAATTTGATTGGTGCAATTTTAAGTCGTTTGGAACAAAATGGCTTGAAAGTGGTGGCGTCGAAAATGGTATTCCTGACACGCGGAGAAGCGGAAGGGTTTTACGCCGAGCATGAAGGCAAGCCTTTCTATGAAACGCTGGTCAACAATATGACGGCCGGGCCGATTATTGTGCAAGTGCTGGAAGGCGAAGACGCCATCGCGAAAAATCGCCAGGTGATGGGGACGACGGATCCGGAAAAAGCGGACGCCGGCACCATCCGTAAAGAGTTTGCTGTGTCGATGCAGCAAAACTCGGTACACGGTTCCGATTCGCCGGAAAGTGCGGCGCGTGAAATCAGTTACTTCTTCAGCGAAATTGAAATTTTTTCAGGCAATTGATAGGCCGATTATGACTCAAACGGATTTGCAAGCAACGGAACAGGTCGATCATAAAACCGACTTGCTGGGCATGGATATGGCAGGCCTGGCGGAATTCTTCACTCAGATTGGGGAGAAGCCGTTTCGTGCTGCACAGGTGATGAAATGGATTCATCAGTTCGGTGTCAGTGATTTCGATGAGATGACCAACCTCAGCAAAGCCTTGCGTGAAAAACTGAAACAAAAAGCCGTGATCCGTACCCCGAAAATCGTTTCCGAGCAACGCTCGGAGGATGGCACGATCAAGTGGTTGCTTGAGGTGGACAACCACAACAGTGTGGAAACCGTATTCATCCCGGAAAAAACACGCGGTACCTTGTGTATTTCATCTCAGGTCGGCTGTGCGTTGGAATGCAGCTTTTGTTCCACCGGTCAGCAAGGCTTTAACCGCAACCTGGAAAACTGGGAAATCATTGCGCAAATGTGGGTCGCCAATAAAGCATTGGGGTGTAAACCGAAAGAAGAACGGGTGATTTCCAATGTGGTGTTTATGGGCATGGGTGAGCCATTGTTAAACGTTACCCATACGTTTCCGGCGGCACGGATTTTGATGGATGATAATGCTTATGGTTTGTCCAAGCGGCGAGTGACTATCAGTACAGCCGGTGTTGTTCCGGCGATTGATAAGATTAAATCGTCCGTGGACGTCAGTTTGGCGATTTCGCTTCATGCGCCAAATAACGCTTTGCGTGATGAGTTGGTGCCCATTAATCAGAAATATCCGTTGGAAGTGCTGATGCCCGCGTTACACCGCTTTGTGGACGGTGGGCACAGTAAAAAACATGTGACGGTCGAGTATGTGATGTTGGATCAGGTGAATGATCGTCCAGAGCACGCTGATGAGTTGATTGCCCTGCTGAAAGGGCTGCCTTGTAAAGTCAATCTGATTCCGTTTAACCCTTTCCCCAAGGCACCTTATAAGCGTTCATCTAATAATGCGGTGCATCGTTTTCAGGCGCAATTGATGCAAGCGGGTGTCAACTGTACAGTGCGTCGCACACGCGGGGATGATATCGACGCGGCTTGCGGTCAATTGGCCGGTAAGGTGAAAGATCGCACCAAGCGCACATTGCAAACCGTTAATTTGGATAGACTGCATGGCTAGTTCAAAAACAGAGCATAAAGAAGTCACCGGTGTCAACGTCTCGATTGAGTTGGGTGAAAAATTGAAGACCGCGCGCGAGGCACAAAATTTGTCCATTGAGCGGGTGGCGGAACAATTGAAAATTTCGCCGCGACATCTGTATTTTTTTGAGAGTGGTGATTTTGAACTGAGTCAGCTGGATCCGTTCCAGCGTGGTTATATTCGCAACTACGCTGACCGAATGGCGGTGTCTCTTGCCGAATATGAGTCCTTGTTTCCCGAAGCCATGCAGGTCGGATCCCGTCTGCAAACCGTGGATGATGAAGAACACATTAGTAAGCCGATGTTGTCAATTGCCACCCTCAGAATCATCAGTATTTTGCTGATTATCGTCATTATTGTGGCGCTCATTGCCCTTAATCTATAGATTCCAATCCACTTAGAGTACTGATTTTTTATGTCAAAACAAATTACGGCTATTCGCGGCATGAACGATGTTTTTGGCGAACAGGCGCAAGCGTTTGATTACTTGGTTGATTCGGCGCAGTCGGTGCTGAGACAGTATGGCTTTTCGCCGATTCGTCTTCCGATTGTCGAAAAAACCGAACTGTTTGCCCGCTCCATTGGCGAAGTGACCGACATTGTTGAAAAAGAAATGTACACGTTTGACGACCGTAATGGCGACAGTCTGACGTTGCGTCCGGAAGGTACGGCTGGGTGCGTGCGTGCGGTGATCGAAAATGGTCTCGCGCACAACCAGGTGCAGAAGTTGTATTATACCGGTCCAATGTTTCGCTATGAGCGCCCGCAAAAAGGGCGTTATCGGCAGTTTCATCAGTTGGGGGTGGAAGTATTTGGCTTGGATTCCGTGGATGCGGACGCCGAGTTGATTGTATTAACGGCACGCCTCTGGGAGCAACTGGGATTAGAGAATCTGGAACTGCAAATAAACTCACTTGGCAGTCAGTCTGCTCGTCAAGCTTACCGTGACTTACTGGTTGAGTATTTGGAAACGCGTCAGTCGGATTTGGACGAGGACAGTTTACGGCGCTTGGAAACCAATCCGTTACGAATTCTGGATACCAAAAACCCTGAAATGAAAGAGGTTGTGGCCAAGGCACCCAAGTTGATCGACCATTTGGACGAAGACTCCAAACAGCATTACCAGGCCTTAAAGGCTTATCTCGACGATGTGGGCATTGCCTATGTCGAAAATCCGAATCTGGTTCGTGGCTTGGATTATTACAATCGTACCGTCTTTGAGTGGGTCACCACCGAACTGGGTGCACAAGGCACGGTTTGTGCCGGTGGGCGTTATGATGGTCTGGTGGAGCAGATCGGCGGCAAGCCAACGCCGGCCGTGGGCTTTGCAATGGGGATTGAGCGTCTGATGGCATTGCTGATGGATCATCAATTGGTGGTGCCGGCATCGCAACCGGATGTGTATATCGTTTTGGCAGGGGAGTCGGCGAAACGCCCAGGCCTGGTTATTTCAGAACAAATTCGCGATCAATTGCCGCATCTGACGGTGTGGATGCATTGCGGTGGCGGCAGTTTCAAAAGTCAGTTCAAGAAAGCGGATAAATCCGGAGCAGCGATTGCGCTGGTGTTGGGCGAGGATGAAGTCGCACAGCAAAAAGTGGCCGTTAAGTATTTGCGTGAAAACCGCGATCAAATGCTCTTGGATTGGTCGGAAGTGTCGCATCATTTGGCGGAATTTTCAAATCCGTAATGTTTTAAATCCGGCGTTCTTAAATCAATGAATTTTCGGGTTAGGTAAAAAATTTAAACTAATTTCAAATTAAGGTAGAAGGTTATGAGTCGTTACGATGCAGAGGATGAACAGGTCGCGGCCCTGAAAAACTGGTGGAATAAGCATGGCACGCAGTTATTGTCAGGGCTTCTGGTAGTGGTGGTTGCCTGGACGGGCTGGACTTATTGGAGCAATGCCAAACTGGCGGAGGCCATGAATGCTTCGGCGGTGTTTGAGGTTATGCAAGTTAAGCAGCAACAGAATGGACTGGGAGATGTGTTGCGGGACGGTCTGAAATTAATGGACGAGCAGCCTGAGAGTCCCTATGCTTCCGGAGTGGCCTTGATGATTGCCAAACACTACCTTGCAGAGGGAGAGAAGGATAAAGCGGTTGAAAACTTAAATTGGGTGGTCACTCATGCGCCGGACCAAGCCTTGCAGTTTGTGGCGCAGTTGCGTTTGGTGCAGTTATACATCGGCACTCAAGAACTGCAAGCCGCGCAAACGACCTTGAACACGGTGAACAGAGAGTCGCTGAGCCAAGCCGAAAAAGCGCAGTATGATTATCAGTTGGCCGAACTGTCGTTGGTGCAAGATGAAAAAGCCGCAGCCCGAGCCGCGTTTCAAAAGGTTCTTGATAACCCACAGGCGCCGGAAGGCTTGATGAATCTGGCGCGCTTGAAACTGGATGATTTAACTGTTTAAGCCCATTATGGAAGACAAGATCGTCGTGATAAAAAAAGGGTTAATGATTGGGGTCGCTTGTGCTCTGCTGGCAGGGTTGTCGGCCTGCTCATCGCCTAAGGTGGTCAGAGTGGCGGCTCCTTTGATGGAAATGTCGTCGCCGTATCAGGCGCACAAAGACTGGCAGCTTCAGGTGGACGCCTTTAATTATTCTGACAGTGAAGGCTTGTACTTTGGTCGGGATGGGGATGCGGTGTATTTTGGTGTGCCTTCGGGGACGATTACCAAAGCGCTGATTCAACCGCAGGGAAGTTGGACCGATCAGGTGGTGTGGCAGAAAAAGCTGTCGGAAGCGGTGGTTTCAGGTCCGAGCTTTTATAACAACACCTTGATCGTCGGAACCGCCAAAGGCCATTTGATGGCTTTGTCTCAGTCGGATGGTTCCATTGTTTGGCAAACCCCTATGTCGAGTGAGGTGCTCAGTCGAGCGGTGATCGAAGACGGAATGATTTTTGTACGCACCGTAGATGGCAAGCTCTATTCGGTCAATGCCGAAACCGGTGAGGTTAATTGGGTGGTGGAACACCCATTGCCCAATTTGTCGCTGCGTGGCATTGCGCCCGTCACCTATGATGACGGCACTCTTTATGTTGGTTGGGAGAGTGGCAAAGTTGAGGCCTTGGATGCCTTGACCGGTGAGCAGCGCTGGCAGGTGGCGGTGGTGATTCCCCGAGGGCGAACAGACCTAGAGAGAATGGTGGATATTCAGGCGGCCTTGATTATGCGTGGCGGACGGCTGTTTGTATTGGGCTATCACGGCAAGCTGGTGGCGCTGAATCCCGATAACGGTAATCTGTATTGGGCGAAAGAAATTTCGGGTTTTCGAGACTTTCTAATCGATCCGCAGGCACTGTATGTTGTCGATGACGATGATATTGTGTATGCGATTGACTATGTCAATGGTACGCCGCTTTGGAAGCAGGAAGGGTTCAAATACCGCCAGCTGGCCGACCCGATCTTTTACGGTGAGCACCAGCTTTTACTGGCGGATGACTTAGGCTACATTCACTGGGTGGACAAGTTGGATGGTACCGCCGTCGCGCGGGTAAAACTCGGCAGTGACTACGGCACCAGCGAACGCATTGTACGTGTGGATGCGGTGGGCGAGCGTATTTTTGTTCAAGACACAGATGGGTTTAACACGGCTTATACCATCCAACCCTCCGACTGGTATCGTTTTAATCGCCCGCAGGATCCATTGGGTATTATGACCCAGGCCACCGAGCCAAAGCACACAAAGGACACGCCGTGAGTAAAACGGTTATCGCGTTAGTAGGACGCCCCAATGTCGGTAAATCGACCTTATTCAATCGCCTTACGCGCTCAAGAGACGCCATAGTGGCGGATTACCCAGGCCTGACCCGTGATCGTCAGTATGGCACTGGGCGACTGGGCTCCAAACCCTATATTGTTGTGGATACGGGGGGCTTGAGTGGCGAGCAGGAAGGGGTGGATCCGCTCATGGCTGGACAGGTAAAAACCGCCATTTCCGAAGCGGATGCGGTATTGTTTTTGGTGGACGGTCGCGCCGGTTTGATTCCGGCGGATGAGGCCATTGCGCGTTACCTTCGCCAATTCAATAAACCGGTCTATCTGCTGGTGAACAAAGCGGAAGGGCGTGATTACGCGGTGATCAGCAGTGATTTTTACCAGATGGGGTTGGGCCATCCATTTGTCATTTCCTCTGCCCATGGTGACAATGTGGCCGAGATGATGGAGTCGGTGTTAGCGGATCTCGATTGTGATGACGATGCGGACTCCGAGCTGGAACTGGATGCCCACCCGGGGATTCGAGTGGCGGTGATCGGGCGGCCGAATGTCGGCAAATCCACCTTGATCAACCGGATGATGGGTGAAGATCGGGTTGTGGCATTTGATTTGCCCGGCACCACCCGAGACAGCATTTATGTGCCGTTTGAACGTGCCGGTCAGTTATTCACGCTCATTGATACGGCGGGGGTGAGACGCCGCAAAAACATCAAAGAAAAAATTGAAAAATTCAGCATCGTCAAAGCCATTGAAGCGATGGAGTCCAGTCATGTAGTGGTGCTGGTCGTGGACGGTTCCGAAGGCATCACCGATCAGGATTTGACCTTGCTGGGACTGGCGCTGGAATCTGGGCGTGGTTTGGTGATTGCGATCAATAAATGGGATAACCTGTCTCAAGAACAGCGGGATAAGATCAAACACGAACTGGACTATAAGTTGCATTTTGTCGATTATGCCAAAAAGCACTTGATCTCCGCGCTGCACGGCACAGGGGTCGGAGATTTGTTCAAAACGGTCACTGCGGTTTATCAGGCGGCGATGAAGCAGGTGTCCACATCCGATCTCAACCGGGTTCTCGAGCAAGCGGTGCTGGATCATCAGCCGCCGTTGATCGGAGGGCGCCGTGTCAAGCTGCGCTATGCGCATCTAGGTGGCTTGAACCCGCCACGCGTTATCGTTCATGGTACTCAGGTCGATAAGTTACCACAGGCCTACAGCAAGTATTTAATGAATGTGTTTCGCAAAGCGTTTAAGTGGATCGGAACGCCGGTCATGATCGAGTATCGTGTGACGGCCAACCCCTATGAAAACCGCAAATCCAACTTTACTTACCGGCGCGGAAAATCGGAAACGCAAGCTGAGAATGCCTTCCTAAAGCGAAAAAAGAAGAAAAAACCCACGCAAAAACGTCGAACCAGCGGTTAACAAACCGTTGGTTGAGGCGGTTTGCGATTCCGGCATTATTGTCGCCCTCTTCGCTTCTCTTACGTAGTTTTTTACGCGCAGCTTACTGGCAAACGGAACGATAAAAGACTTCGGCTGGGTGTAAGGCGTGTTTTTCGGCGAAATCTTCTAGCTGATGACGACAACTGGTGCCAGTGGCAATGACCCAGTCTTCGTCCTGAGATGTTTCTAAGGCCGGCAACAGCGTTTGCTGGGCGATCTTGAGCGAGACATCGTAATTTTTATAGCCGAATTCGCCTGACATGCCGCAACAACCGGAGTTGATGTATTGAATCTGTAGCTCTGGAATCAGCTTCAGCGCTTTTACCGCTTCCTGAGCTTGGGCGAGGGATTTTTGGTGGCAGTGTACGTGCAACCAGGCCGTTTTAGCCAGCGGCTTGAGTTCTAAATCCATCTGAGCATGCAACTTCAGCATCAGTTCTTCAAATAACAAAACCGAGGAAAATGCCCAGGCCTGGTGGTTTTCTGTAATCAAGTCTTTAGCTTCATCGCGCCACACTAATGTGTCCGACGGTTCAATGCCGACGATGTAGTCGGCTTCGGTGACGTCTTTGAGTTGCCGTTGAATCTCGCTCAGTGCCTGTTTGGCTTCTTTGAGCAAGCCTTGACTGAGCAGCGCACGTGGCGATGATTTTAAAAACACCGGTTTGACATCAAAGCCCAGTGCTTGCAGCGTTTGGATGGAGGCCTGACCGATTTTGGGTTCCTGATACTGAATGTATAAATCCGCCAGCACCCAAATGGTGTGATGGGCGTGATGAGGGTTTTTTGCGGTTTCAGGGGCGGTTTTAGAATGCTGCTTCCACCAAGCGTTCAGTGACTGCTTCTCCAGCTTGGGCAGCGTTCGACGACTGTCCACGCCCATCACTTTTTTCACCAGAGAAAGGTTCTGTGCCCAATTGTAAATGCTCGGAAAAATTGCGCCCAGACGCATGAGTTCACCGTAGAATTTAATCGACAGCTTGCTCAGGGAAAAACGATTGATCTGATACAGCACTTCCGATTTCAATCGTGCCATATCGACGCTGGCCGGACATTCGGTTTTACACGCCTTGCAGCCCAGGCACAGAGACAGAGCGTCCTGTAATTCAGCCTGATTCAGGGCATTAATCGGATTGGGTTCCGTCAAAGCATGGCGTAATAAATTACTGCGTCCGCGCGTGGAGTAATTTTCTTCGCGCGTGGCTTGATAAGATGGACACATGGTGCCGTTGCCCGCCGATTTACGACAGGCACCGGCGCCGTTACATTTTTCCACGGCATCCATCAACGACAGATCCTTTGACCAGTCGTAGCCGGGGGTGAGTAATTCGATTGGCTGGCGATCCGCACGTAGATGGGTGGTAATGGGAGCGTCGCCGATAATAACGCCGGGATTGAAAAGAGTGTGCGGGTCAAAAGCGCGTTTGAGTTGAACCAAATGTGCATAGACCGCTTCCCCGACCTGTTGTTGGATAAAGGGGGCGCGAATGCGACCATCACCATGCTCACCGGAAATGGCTCCACGGTATTTCTTCACCAGTAGTGCGCTGCGTTCCGCGACGGTTTGAAAAAGGTGGCGGCCTGTTTCCGTGGCAAGATCCATTTCGGGGCGAACGTGAATCAAACCGACCGAAGCGTGTCCATAATACACACAACCGATGCCAAGCTCCGCCATTAGGGCTTGGGTGTCCTGATAAAAGTCGGGCAGGTCTTTGACCGGCACGGCGGCATCTTCAATGACCGCCACCGCTTTTTGACGGGTGGGTTTGCCCATTAATAACCCCAGGCCAGCTTTGCGCAGGTTCCAGACTTTTCCGCTGTCCTGTGGTTCGATAATCGGGCAAGCATAAGCGCCTTGCGCCAGCATCCAGGCCTGGCCGCTTTTTAGGCGTGCTTGTAAGCGGTCGGCGTCTTCATCAAACAATTCCACCACAAGCACGGCTTCGGGGTCATCTTTGACCCAAAAACGATTGTGGGTTTGTTCGACATTGTTTTTGGTGCCGTCCAAAGTCGCCTTGTCGATGATTTCGATGGCGGCGGGATGGTAGGCCAGGTAGTCGGGAACGGCTTTCATGGCGGTTAACACTGAGTCAAAGTGGGCGCAGAACAATTGGCGATGCTTGGGTAAATCGACCAGATTCAGTGTGGCTTGGGTAATCACCCCCAGCGTGCCTTCACTGCCGCAAATCAGTGGGGTGAGGTTGAATGGTTTGCCGTTTGGATTAAAGGGCTGGTGTTGGGTGTAGAGCACATCCAGCGCATAGCCGGTGGTGCGGCGGATAATTGACGGATCGGGGAAGTGTTCGACGATTTCCTGACCGTGTTTTTCCAAAAGCGCAATGACCGTGCGGTAGATGTCGCCTTCCAAGGTTTGCAGCTTGAGTTTTTTGTGCAGTTGTTCGGCATTGAGCGGTTCGAAACGAACCTCCGAGCCATCGGCAAGTATCATGTTCACCGCTTTGACGTGATCGCGGGTGGTGCCGTAGTAAACCGAGTAGGAACCGCAGGAGTTGTTGCCGATCATGCCGCCAATCATGGCGCGATTCGACGTTGACGTATCCGGCGCAAATCGTAAACCATCCGGCTTGACGAAATCGTTGAGGTCGTCCTGAATCACGCCTGGCTGAACATCAATTTCTCGGCATTCAGGCCGGTAGTCCAGAATTTGGGTAAGGTGTTTGGAGATATCAACCAGTAAGCCAGAACCGATAGCCTGTCCGCCTAAAGAGGTGCCGCCGGCGCGAAGGGTAATGGGTTGGTTTTTTTGCAAGGCCGTTTGGATGCGTTGACGCAGGTCGTCCTCATCCGTTGGATATACGAATTCTTGAGGGAAAATTTCAAAAACGGAAGCATCGGTTGAAATCATGGTATGGCCTTGAAACTTGGATCAAAAAATCAAAAAAAGGTCATCCATTTTAAAAGATTTTGCTTGATAATGCAGGATTTTGTTGCGAGACCGTCAAGCAAAAGATGGCGTCGCCCACACCAATATTCAGTGTGGCGACGCCCAGCGGTTAGCCGTAAATGGCGCGGGTGCGAATCGTGCCGTCAATGGCTTTGAGTTCTTTTAACCCTGTTTCACGGTCTTTGGAGTCTAAATCAATGACCACATAGCCAATGTCCGCATTGGTTTGCAGATACTGCGCGGCAATGTTGATTTGGTGCTGGCCGAAGGCCTTGTTAATCTGGGTCATAATGCCCGGCTGGTTTTTATGGATATGCAGCAGGCGACTGCGGTTTTTGTGTTCCGGCAAGGAGACTTCCGGAAAATTCTTAGCGGATAAAGTGGTGCCAGTGTCGGAGTAACGAACCAGTTTGGTGGCCACTTCCTGTCCGATATTTTCTTGGGCTTCTTCCGTGCTGCCACCGATATGCGGCGTTAGAATCACATTGTCCAGTCCGCGCAGCGGCGAAACAAACTCTTCCTGATTGGATTTGGGTTCTTGCGGGAAAACGTCAATGGCGGCACCCGCCAAATGCCCAGACTGAATGGCCTTAGCCAAGGCATCGATTGCCACAACCGTGCCTCGAGCGGCATTGATGAAGATTGCCCCTTTTTTCATTTTGGCAAACTCGGCCTCACCCATCATGTTTTTGGTGTCGTCTGTTTCCGGAACGTGTAGAGAAATCACATCGGACATCTTCAGCAGGTCGTCCATGGACTTCACTTGACGGGCATTGCTGAGGGGGAGCTTGGTTTCGATGTCGTAAAAACGTACCTGCATACCAATGCTTTCCGCCATGATGCTTAATTGCGTGCCGATATGACCGTAACCGATAATGCCAAGTGTTTTTCCGCGCACTTCAACGGAACCTGCGGCAGACTTGTCCCACTCGCCACGATGCACTTTGGCGTTTTTGGCGGGGATGTCGCGCATCAAGAGTAACATTTCGCCGAGCACCAGTTCCGCCACCGAGCGGGTGTTTGAAAAAGGCGCGTTGAACACCGGAATGCCCTTGAGCATGGCGGCGTGCAAATCCACTTGGTTGGTGCCGATGCAGAAGCAACCGATGCCGACGAGTTTTTTGGCTTCTTTGAGAACGTCAGCGGTCAAATTGGTGCGTGAGCGAATGCCGATAAAGTGCACATCTTTGATTTTGCTTTTCAATTCATCCTCAGAGAGTGACCCTTTGTGGTATTCGATATTGTGGTAGCCGTTTTCGTTGAATATGTCCGTGGCGGTTTGATGGGGGCCTTCTAACAGTAGAATTTTGATTTTATCTTTGGAAAGAGATTTTGCTTTGGTGCTCATTGCATTCAACGCCTTTGAATTCAAAAATCAGATTATAAAAGATTTGCGCTAAAAATTGAGATGGAATGTTTCCTAAATTTGCGCTTAGTGCAGAGGCTTATGGCGAACGGCTTGGAGGATGCTTGTGCCGTAGCGGGCGGCTTGCCGCAAAGCGGCGGCAAGGCCTGTGAAATTTGAGCGTTACTTAGGTGTTTGCGCGGCGTAGTAGTTGGCCAACTCTTTGATTTCCGCATCACTGAGGTTTTTAGCAAAAGGTTGCATGGTGGCATCTTTGCGAAAACCATCGCGGAAGTCTTTAAGTGACTTTTCAATATAGGCGGCGTGTTGCCCCGCCAGTTTTGGGAAGTTCGGCACAACGCTGTTGCCGTCGGCACCGTGACAGCCGACACAGGTCTTCGCTTTGGCCGGCATGTCGACGGCAAAGGTCAGTGGGCTTAACAGGGCGGCGGCTGTAAAAGTGATGGTTGTTAACAGTTTCATGGTTTTACTCGCTTTTTAATAATGAGTTTACGCTGGATATTAAAGACCATTGAGCGTGTCAGGTCAAGATGCAGGATTTGGGCGCAAAGAAAAAAAGCCGCAGATGCGGCTTTTGTAAGATTCTTATATGGCCAGCGCCATGTAAAAATTACAGCGTTTGCACGTAAGCGGCGATGTTGTTGATGTCCGCGTCAGACAAACCAGAAGCCATAGGCGCCATCATCGAAGTCATTGGACCAAC
>NZ_JBNGDN010000014.1:0-3286 GCF_049975065.1 Hydrogenovibrio sp. | reverse complement strand
TTAGTCAAGCCTAAAACCTGAAGGAACCTTGACAGAGCGCAACTTTGTCCGTGAATAACAGCCGCCAAGAATGGGTGTCAACAGCGGAATAACAGCGTAATAACAGCGGAATCAGGCGGCGGCATTCGGCAGTTGAAGACCTGATTGTCCGCGTGAAGCTGCCGAATTTGATGCGTTTGGTGTAAACTGACTCCGCAGGAAAATGACCTGGCCGGGTAGCTTATAGCCGTGCTTATGGCCAGGCCTGGTGAAAAGGGACGAATCGCACAGAAGAAGGAGGTAGGGCAGTGATTATCAAAGTCTGGTTATTTATTATTGTGTTGACGTTGGTCAGTTGGTATCTGCTCAAACTGACCGGTAAGCCAACGCATATCGGCTGGGTGTTTTTGTTTTGGATTGTGACGATTCTGGGCGGGACGGCTTTCTTTTACATGGTATCGGTGTGGTTTGTGTCCAATCAATAGTGCCGTTCTGTCCGAGCGCGCAACCATTCGATAATGACCAGGCCTGCCAGTCCGATTCCCATCAGGATTAGGGCCGGTAGCGCCGCGGCTTCGTAGAGTCCTTCGGTACTGAGTTCAAAAGTACGAACCGCCAAGGTGTCCCAGCCAAACGGGCGCAGCAGATAGGTGGCGGGCAATTCTTTTAAAATATCCAGCGTGACCAAAAACAGTGCGGTCAGAATGCCCGGGGTCAGCAAAGGCCAGTAAATGCGTTTCATCAATTCAATGGGCGTGGCTCCGAGATTACGCGCGGCTTCGCTAATGGAGGGTTTAATGGTCTTGAAGCTGCTTTCAACCGGCCCGAACGCCACGGCGAGAAAGCGCACGACATAGGCGGTTATCAGGGCAAATAGCCCGCTTGTTAGCCAGAGTTGTTCGGAAAACAGACTGTTGAGTTCAAACAAAAACAGCATAACGCCAATGGCCAGCACCGACCCGGGCAGGGCATACCCCAACGTGGCGAAACGTATCCCGAGCGCTTGAAAACGATTGAGGCGCTGATTGTGCAGAATGGCGTTTAGAACCAGCGCAATGGCGACAGTGATGAGGGCGGCGCTGGTGGCGAGAGTTAGGCTGTTACGTGTCCAGTCCAGCAGGCGCGGATCCCAGGAGGTGAAGGCTTCGACGCTCCAGAGTGTCAGCTGTACCAGTGGCAGAATAAATGCCAGAAGCAGGACGCTGAAAACGTAGAGCACGGTAATGAGCGCTTTCAGTCCGGTCAGCGGGTAGCGATTTCTTTGCCTGGGTAACCCACTGTGAAAAGCGCGTTTTCCGCGTTGATAATGTTCCAAAGCCATGAGTGTCGCGGCGATGATCAGCAGCAGAGTCGATAATTGCGCGGCGGTTTCCAGTGAACGGTAGTCCACCCAGCTGGAATAGATGGCGGTGGTGAAGGTGTCGTAGTTAAACATGGCTACCGTACCGAAGTCCGCCAGCACTTCCATCAGCGCCAGTGACAGTCCGGCGATAATGGCGGGGCGTGCTAAAGGCAAGGATACGCGAAAGAAGGCTTGCAGGGGGGAAGCCCCGAGGCTTCGAGCGACTTCAGTGTAACTGGGTGGCTGAGAGAGAAAGGCGCTGCGGGTCAGAAGATACACATAGGGGTAGAACACCAAGCTCATAATAACCGCAATGCCCCAGACCCCCTCGCGAATGTCCACGCCGCCGCCGACACCAAAGGTTTCGCGTATAAAGCTTTGCAGCGGTCCGGCATAATCCAATACCCCGAGAAACACAAAGGCCAGCACATAAGCGGGTACGGCAAAAGGCAAAAACAGCAGCCACTCAAACCAGCGCCGTCCGGGAAACTCGCATTGTGTCACAAGCCAAGCGAGGCTAATGCCCAAGAAGCCGGTGCCGATGGCAACGGCAAACAGCAGTTGAAAGGTGTGGCTGAACAGTTCCGTCAGCAGCGTGTCGGACAGGTGCACCCAGAGGTCGCCATCAACTTGAATCCAAGAGAATCCCAAGCTGAGTATCGGCAGCGATACGAAGCCGATCAGGCACCAGAGTGCCAGTTGTGAAAAATAGTGAAAGGGTCGCCGTTCAAAGCCTGTCAAGTCAGTACCTGTGTCATTCGCAAGAGTAGGGCCATTATTTTAACCCGAAACATGAATTCGGGATGAGAATACGTCCTGATCTCGGCGAAAGTCGGGTTCCCGTTTATTTATAGCCCGCTTTTTGCATCAACTTAACCGCTTCTTCTTGGCCTTCGCCCACTTTGGCCAGATTGAGGTTGTCAGCTTTAAAGGCTCCCCAGCTGGCCACTTGAGGATCCAGAGGAATGTTCGGATTGGCGGGGTATTCTTTGTTGACGCGTCCGAACTGTGTTTGCGCCTTGTCGGAGGCGAGCCAGTCCAGCAGTTTCTGAGCCGAATCACGTCGTTTGGCGTGTTTGACAATACCGGCACCGGAGGTGTTGATGTGGGTGCCGTAGCTGTTCTGGTTCGCCCAGAAGAGTTTGATGGGCGTTTTGGGGTGTTTGTCTTGCAAGCGACCAAAATAATAGGTGTTGACGATGCCCAGGTCACATTGCCCGGCGGCAATGGCTTCCATGACGTGCGAGTCTTTGGCATGGGGTTTGGTGGCAAGATTACTCACCCAGCCTTGAAGAACCTGTTCGGTTTTTTCAGTGCCATCATGGGCGATCATGGCGGAGACGAGTGATTTGTTGTACACCTTTTTGGCGGTGCGTAAACACAGTTTGTCTTTCCACTCGGGTTGCGCCAGCGCTTCATAGCTGGAAAGCTGTTCCGGGCGGACGCGCTCCGAGTGGTATACGATGGTTCTGGCACGAACGGAGAGCCCTGTCCATAAGGCTTGAGGGTCGCGAAGGTGGGCGGGAATCTTCGTTTCAATGTGTGTTAACACCATGGGTTGAAATAAGCCCTGGCTGGCGGCATACCACAGATTGCCAGCATCGACGGTCATAAAAATATCCGCCGGGGTGTTTTCGCCTTCCGCTTTCAAACGCTCAATCAGGGCGTTGGCTTTGCCGGTTTGAAGTTTTACCTCAATGCCGGTTTCTTGGGTGAACTGCTCAAGAAGCGGTTTGATAAGGTGTTCTTTTCTCGAAGAATACACCACTAATTCGGGGTTGGCATAGGCGATGTTGGCGGTGCCTAGAAGTGCTAGGCTGCTGACAGCCAGAATAAACGTTGCGAAAGGGGACGTTTCAGTGTTGATTTTCACGGTCATCTCCGATTTGAGTCGTTAAATTGGCAGACGATTAAGCGGCTTGCCGGAATTGGATGTGAGTGGCGGTTAGGGTGCCATACTGGTCG
>NZ_JBNGDN010000013.1:21434-30321 GCF_049975065.1 Hydrogenovibrio sp. | reverse complement strand
CTGGTCGGTGTCGGCGGCGGCTTTTTGATTATTCCGGCGCTGGTGTTGCTGGGCGGTTTGTCGATGCGGTTGGCGGTGGGCACCAGTCTGGTGATTATCGCAGCGAAATCCTTTGTAGGATTTTACGAATACCTCAATGTACTGGACGCCTTGCAGCTGCAACTCGACTGGCAGGTGGTCGGTCTCTTCTCGGTGCTCGGCATTATCGGCGGCTGGCTGGGACACAAGGTCAGCCGCCGTGTGGATCAAGGGCTGTTAAAACGCATTTTTTCCGTGTTCCTCGTGCTGATCGGGGTGTTTATTCTGTATAAGAATTTACCGGGGCTGCTTTAACCTAAGGTTTTGATAAATGTGTGCCGACAATGCGAGAACGGGGAGGCTCAGTCAAACCATTGCTCAGAGCCTGAATACGATAAAGCGTTTCAGCATGATGTTTGGCGGGCTGATGTTTTCTTGCACGCTGACGGCGGCGGATTTGTCGGTGCAGTTGGATAACGACATTCTATACGGCACCGACCGGGAATACACCGGTGGTTTTATTGTGCGCTGGACAGATGCTACTGGAATTGGCCTGGTGGATGGGTGGGCGTCACCGCTGGAAAGACTGGCTTTATCCAGCGATGCGTTGCAAGGTGTTCAAAAAACAGATCAACTCGGCTTGGCCATGCAGATTTTTACGTTGGAAAAGCATGGCGACACCCGCCACGACAGTGCGGGTAACAGTGGCTGGGCGCACATCGATTTGCGACGTTTTTATCAATATGGCCGGTATCAGTCTGTGCTGGGACTCCGTTTAGGTTGGTTGGGGCCGAGCAGTGGCGGTCAGGAAATTCAGAACGGTTTGCACTCGATTATCGGTAATGATAATGCTTCTGGCTGGGATCATCAGGTGCCGGATCAACCAACGCTGCAGGTAGCTTTCGATCAGCAGGTGTTTTTGTCGGAGCCGCAATCGCATTCTGGCGGGCAGTTGTATGGAGCCTTGTCGGTTGTGGCGGGTTCGCCGGAAACCGCTGTTTCATTCGGGGTTGGGGCCTATTATGCGGACGGTGCCCGCCCGGTGATGCGCATGAATGCTTTAGACCATGTTGTGGATATGGGATCGGGTTTGGGGTGGTTTGTGTTTGCGGATGTTTCGGCTAAGTATGACATTTATAATGTCTTTCTTGATGGCCGCCCTTTTACGGAAGATGATCCGAATATTGAGTTTGCTAACGTGGTCATTCCGGCGGCGCAATACGGTGGCGGTTTAAGCTTTAACCATTTTTATGTTGTGCTTTCCAGTTCGGTGTTGGGGCAGGTGTATCGCGGTCAGCCGGAAAACCACTTTAAGTTTGCTTCCCTGTATTTCGGAATGCCATTTTAGTCATCTAATCAGTTGCTTGAAAGGCTTTGATGCCACCGTTTTTCAAGCCGTCTTGAGCAATCAAAAACACCAGGCCTGGCGATTTTGCTTGTTTCTGCACCACTAGGCTTTCCGGTTTGCCTTTGGGGGTGTCCAGTGTTAACAGCGGCGTCCAGGTCGAAAAAGTGTGTTTTCCGCCTTGTCCTATGCACGGCAAGGTTGGGTGAAATGGCGCACCGACGCAGGAGAGGGCGCTGTATAAAATCGCGCGGGTGTTGCTGGGCGGCTAGCCCGAATAAGTTACCTTCGGGTTAGGGAGTATTGGAATATTCGGGTTAAGCGGGCAAAAAACCAAATAGCCATAACGGTATTTTTGGCTCACTTCCTACTTCCATGCCATCCAGAGCCAAATAGGAGGGGCGTGTTTGATTTTTTAACTGCGAGAAGTCTTTTCCACGCCCGCCGATTTCAAAGACGAATGTTTCATCAATCAAAAAATCACCTTGATCGCAAAATTCAACTCGGTGGTTTCGTCCCAGTTGAGAAGCAAAAAAAGCTTCACGTAATGTGCCTATTTCAGGCGCTAAACATAAAGCGCTAAATAAATTGGGATGATAAAGATAAAGCGTGTCGGCTTTGCGAATCGTTTTGTATTTTTTTAATTCGTGCGGTACTTGTCGTACAAGCTCGCCACGCTCTAAATAGTTTAAAAATTTATAAAGCGTCGGTTTCGATAATTCGACACTCGTTGTAATCTTTTCAATTGACAACTCGAGCGGTTGTGAGCGGCAAATGACAACTAATAGCTTTTTCAATAAATCAATTTTGTCGTGTTGGATATGAAACAGGCTACCCAACTCCATTTGCACCACTAAATTAATGGTGTCGGCTAATCGTTGCTGGTAATTGCCGGGATCTTCGAAATAAAAAGGGTAAGCGCCTTTTTGTAAGTAGGCATCAAACAACGGCAACACCTTTCGATGACCTAAAGCCTGAATGATCTCAACGGCGTGATCCATTGGTGACTCGGTTATTTGCGTTAAGCTCAATACAGGTAATGGCATCCCGTATTGCAATTCGAGCGATTCTTTAAATGACAGTTGGCTGAGCGCAAACATTGAGAAGCGCCGACTGAAATCAGGACTGGTCAGTGAAATCGCAGAAGAGCCAGAAAATACGACCTTTAAAGATAAATAATCATAGATGGATTTCAGTGCTTGCTCAAAGCCTCTGGCCTGATGAATCTCATCAATGACCAGTACTTTCACGCCATACTGTTCAAAGTACTGCGCCATATCGAACAAGTCGATATCGCTAAACGCTGGGTGATCGCAAGAAATGTAGAGCGTTTCACTGATTGGCAGGTTTTGCTTTTTAAGCCATTGCAGCATTAAAGTCGTTTTGCCGACACCACGGGAACCGTATATTCCAAGAATTCTGGCCGAACTCGCTTCAACATGGGCAAGGATTTCTCGCTCATAGGTTGGCAGTTTTCGGTTTTGCAGGGCGGCATAGAGTTGTCTTGCTTTTAAAAGAATTTGTTCCATTTTTCATTCCGCGCACAATTAGTAAAAACCATTTTACTTAAAATTGAGTTTTAGCATAATGGTTTTTTCTAAGAATTCGTTCAACAGTTGAACACGCTATTTTAATGGTATCCGCTAGGCGGCGTTTCCAGGTCAGCATAGGTTTAATCGGTGTCCGCTTGATAGACACTCAGGCCACCGTTTTTTAATCCATCCTGTGCAATCAAAAACACCAGGCCTGGTGATTTTGCCTGTTTCTGCACCACCAGGCTTTCCGGTTTGCCTTTGGGGGTGTCCAGTGTTAACAGCGGCGTCCAGGGCGAAAATTCTGTTTTGCCGTTCCAGGCGTGCACTTGATACTGGTTCGGCACCTCATTGACCGGGCCGGACAGCAGATAAATTTGGTCTTCAAAGGCCATCATGTCACGAATGCCCAGTCCGTTCAGGTTCACCAATCGTAATTTGGCATCGCTTAATGCAAAGGCCTTTTTATTTAAATCGAATTTCAGAATGGCCGCCAGATTGCCGCGAAATACCGGGCCGCGAAAGCCGACGAATAGATGCTTTTCGGTAACGGCGAGGCCTTCAATGTCAATGCCGTTTTCCTTGCTGGGCAGGGCGGTAAAGGGGGCGAGCATTTCGTTGGCGTGAATGTTCGGCAGCAAGTTCAGGTGTTTGAGGCTGACGACTTCTAAGGTGTCGCTGAGTTCGATTTGAAACAGAACATTGCGCGACGGTTCGTCGTGAATGGGCGTGAGGCGTTTCAGGTTCTTTTTGTCCGAAGCGCCCGGTTTGATTTTCTTGCGTTTTTTGGAATGGGAGCCGATGGCGTAAAGATAGGGTTTTTGCCAGGCCAGGCCTTCCAGATCCAGTTCATCCGGCGAGTCGGTCAAGGTGAGTTTGCCGGACGCTTCGGCTTGGTAAACGCCGTTTCGCTTGGGCAGAATTTGCAGGGCGGTGCCTTCGTCGGTGGCTAAGGCCATAAAACGGTCGGTGATGACCAGACCGCTGATATTGTCCGGGTCTATGGACAAGGAACCGTTTATTTTAGGCGTTGTATCGCCCGCTGAAACCGTGAAACTGACGAGTAAAAATAGGAGGCTGGTAAAGCGGCGCATGCGTCTTATCCTTTTATTGAGGGTGTTTGGCGAGATACTGTGCCAGATAGCGATGCGTCTTCTGTACCGCACGTTTTTCATTGCGATCGTTCCAGGCCTGGCCGATGGTCTTGCGCATCAAGCCTTCCACACTGCGGGTCCATAGTAAGTTTTTCAGCATGGCGGCGAGGTGTTTCGGGCGGCGCGGAAAGGCGCGTAAGGCCATGGAAAAACTCAGTTCTTCGTATTCAATGAAATGCCACCAGCCGGGTGGAATATACAAAATGTCGCCGTGATTGAGTTCGGTTTCATAGCCTTGCAAGTTATTGCAGCGCCGGGTATTTTTCGAGCTCCGGTGTGCGGTAGTTGACGTCGAACAGGCTGCTGAATGAAAAAGGCACTTTGTACATCAAGGGCGTTTGGTCGGGCGGAAACAGCATGACCTTCTTTTGGCCGCCGAAATGACACAGGAAAATATCCGCCAGATCAATGTCGTAGTGCATCTGCACCTTGGCGCCGGTGCCGCCCATAAACAGCACCGGCAGTTTGCGGAAAAACGGCAGGCCGATGTCCGGGTAGTCGAAGTCGGCGGCCAGTTCCGGTACTTCTTGCAGGATGTTGTAAAAAAACAGGCGTAAATCGTTTTCCCCGGCCTGCAGTTTGTCCAGATAGTCGGCCAACGGCATTTTGGTCGCTGGGGCGTGCTGATGCTTGCGGTTTTTGGAGGGCTGGCTGTCGTAGAGCGGTACGATTCGATCGCCCGCCACGGCTTTGAAATAGTCAAGGGACCATTTTTGCCGGGCAGGCCAGGTGTCGGTCAAGTGCTGAATCTTAACCGGCTGTTCCGGTTGCTTAAACTGGCGGATAAACTCGGCTTTCGATAGGGTATCCAGCGTTGCAATTGGGCGGTGGCTTTTCATGTTCGGTTCTGTTGCAGGGTGGCAAAGGGATTAATTTAAGTGGGCTAAACGGTATTCTATCGCTTCGGCCACGAACGAATTTAAGCTTTTCTCACCAGCGGCCATCACGGCTTTACGGTGCAGCTCTGGACTGATGCGGACATTGAATCCCCCCTTGAGCGGCGTGTCGGGCTTTTTGCCACGTTTTTTACAGCTTTCCAGATAATAATCCACCGACGCCTGAAAGGCTTGCTCCAGTTCCGTAACCGTCTGAGCTTCGTAATTAACTAAATCTCGGATAAAAGCGAGTTTTCCATAAAGGCAGTGGTCTTCCGAACTGTATTCAACGGTTCCCAGATAGTCTTTGTACTCCATAAATTGACTCATAAGTCCCCCGATTGTTTTAGCGTTTCTTTCACTTGTTTGAGAACGTAGGCTTTGACTTCGTTCCCAGGGTGCGGTTTGTGTAGCAGAATATCGTTGCCGTTACGGCTAAACAGAACCCGAGAGCCAGCGGCTTCGATTTGCTCAAACCCAAGCGCTGTTAAAACGGCCACAAGGTCATTCCATTTAAATGTCTTTTTCGCCGCTTTAAATTTTTCAATCAATTTTTGTTGTTGGGTCATAAGTATACATTTAGCCGTCTTTTGCAACTGATTATAGTTGCTTGATCCTATTGGTGCAAGTTGAGCATAACTTCTTGAACTCAAGGGCGGCACTCGGTTCATCCTTCGAGTGAATGAGCGAGTGGATGAGTCTAAGGAAAAATCGTTGAGTGGGGAAGGTAAGTCGGCCAGGCCTGGTGAAAATGTGATTTTGCCAGGCCTGGTCGAATGGTGTGTGAGCGGGGTGGCGATTATTGTTTCACCATGCGCAGGTAGTTGTCCATAATGTGCAGTTGTTGACCCGGCTGGCCAGTGAAGCCGAGCATTTCCGCTTTGGCGAGGATTTTACCGAACAGCACTTCTTCTTCGTGTTGCTCGGCAATGAACCATTCGATGAAGTTGAAGGTGGTGTAGTCTTTGATGTCAAAGGCCGCATTGGCGATGTCGTGAATCATGGCGGTGACTTTCAATTCGTGCTGGTAAGCCGCATTGATGACTTCCATCAGGTTGTCGAATTGGTTTGGCGGCGCCGGTATCGCTTCCAAAGTCACTGGGGCGCTGCACTCGGCCATGTAGTCGAAAATTTTGTCCATGTGGGTGCGTTCTTCCAGACTGTGGTCACGGAAGAATTTGGCGGAGCCTTCCAGTCCCGCACCTTCACACCAGGCGCTCAGTTGCAGGTAAGTGTTTGAAGCATAGAATTCGGCATTGACTTGTTTATTGAGTAATTGTGCGATTTCAGGTTTTAACATGGTGTTTCTCCTTGTGTCATGATCGTTTGCGATTGATTGTTTAAAACTCGTGAATCAGGCCAATGGAGTAGGCGCTTTGATTCGAGTGGTCGGATTCTCCGGCGGCCACCTCGTCATTGGCGGTGGCGGTTTTGTCTAGGCGCGCGAACTCTACGTAGCCAATGGTCGCCTTGCCCAATGTGATATTCAAGCCGATGGCAGTGTTAGTCGAATCTTGAAAGGCTTCGCCATTGGCTTGCGTGCGATTGACCTGTGAGATTTTCAACTTGGGCAACCAGCGTTCAAATTGATAGCCTAATTGCAATTGTACATTGTCTCCCGCTTGGTAAGTGTTTTTGAGCGCTTTGCCGCCAAAGTGTTGCACCAGTAAATTTCCGATGAATCCGTTTTGCTGGTATTGCGCCGATAAGCGCACCTCTTCCGCCGAGCCGCCTGAAGTAAAATTGGCCGATTGCCAATGGTTATAAGCGGCGGCCAAGTAAAGGCCTGTCTTGTGGTTATCATAGGTGAAGGCCAGTGACATGAGATCGTCCAGCGCGGTTTCGGTGTTCTGGTTGTCTTGTAGGTTGTCTTGTGGGTTGTCCTGACTGGCCGGTGCCAGCCCCGCCAGCAGGGCCAGGCCGCCAAATGAGGGCGACTGCTACAGCAGGGTGCTGGGGGCACGGTATTCGCCGGACTCGCTGTAGACTCCAAGCCCCCCGGCCATGGGGCCGTGGTCGGACAAAATGCCGTTATCGAATAAATCGTCCGGTGCCGACATCATCAGTGGGGTATCGTGACGCCCCGCTAACAATGTGCCAAACGAACTCGTCAAGCCCACAAATTGGTCACGCGCCGTCAGGGCGTCCTTCTCGCCGTCAATCTGGATCTCATAGGACAAATGGTAAATCGCTGTGAGCGACGGGGTCAGTGTTTGCTGCCCCTTTACCCCCAAATGCGAGGTGCGATTATGGATTTGAGTGCCCGAATCCACTTTGACCTTGTTGCCTTGGCGATCATGGGTGTCCGTCTGATCCACGGATAGATTCAGGTAGCCATAGACGCGCGGCGCTTCCGCCATGGCGACGCTGCTGGCCGTCAGCATCCAGAATCCAATCCAAATGCCCATTGACGGTCTCTTCCAATTGAAACCCTGCAAGTCACGTGTCAGTCGTCCAGTGCTTGGGCGTATAAGCGTGTTCCTAAGCATATTCATGAGGCTCCATATAATGCGATTTGCGAATTGTACGCAAGCCTCGGGGTGTTCGGATGACGTTTGCATGACGGCACGGAAAGTCCTGTTTTGGGTTCAGTGTTGAGTTTGAGATTAAGCCGATTTCTCGACGGAATCCTTGCCAGCGCGACTTTTACCGTGCCCCCCTTCGTTTAAGTGGGTGACATCGGAGAGGTCGTCGCCTTCCAGTTTGTAAGCTTGGGCGAAACCGCGCACGTAGCCGGCGGACAAGGGCGTGAGTTCAAACAGATGAAAGTCTTCCAGCGGTTTGAGCATTTGAATGATTTCGCCGAATTTGTCTTCAAGCTGCGTCATTAGAGTCTCCCATTCGGCTTCCGTGCGCTGAATATGACGTGCTCGGGTTTTCAGGGTGGCGCGTTTGCGGGCAAACAGGTGTTTGGCTTCGTTTTCCGGTTCGATAAACAGCAGGCTGGCCTGGGGATCTTCCATCAGGTTGAAGGTGTGGTTGGAGAGTTCTGAAATGTAAATATAGAAACGTCCGTTATTACGCATCACCGGTGCGTAGCTGGCTTCCGGCTCGGCGGTTTTGTTGAGGGTGGCCATCACCACGCTCTGGTGACTGTCGATAAAGTCATTGAATTCAGTGTAAATTCCGTTCAGGGGTTTTTGGGTCTCGCGGGTCATGTTGTCTCCTCATGCTGTGGATGCTGCGTGGGTGTCATTGCGTGGTGTCATCCATTTTGGTTGACTTCATTGTGCCTTGAGTCGCTTTAAAAATCATCCGATTTTTTTGTCCGCTCATCTTGACATTGAGTTAACTATAAAAAGAATGATAATAGTTATCAACATTATCAATCATCTTATTTAACTTTTTAGAGCGCAATTCATGAAGTCCAAATTGAAACGGCAGACGCAACCCGACGCTATGACACTCGCTTGTCAACTGAGTCAAGGCGATAAAAAGCGGTATCCGCCGTGTTATCCGTCGCGAGCGTGTTTGCCCTCGGTTTGCATGGGCAAAAAACGTCATCGCCTGTGTTTGAGCCTTTTGGTCTGGCTGATGCCGACCCTGACTTGGGGGCAGGCGCCTGGTAAGGAAGCGCACGGCGGTGAAACGCAATTGGAAGCGGTGCAAATCACCACCGCGACCCGCACACCGAGACGCTTGGAGGAGGTGCCAGTGCAAACCACGGTGGTGACGCGCGAAGAAGTGGAAAAAACCCATGCGCGTAACCTCGCCGAGGCGCTGCGCTATGTGCCGGGCATTCAACTGAAGCCCATTCGTGGCAAAACCGGCGAAGGGGTGTGGATTCAGGGGTTTGACCCGGATCGGGTGTTGATTCTGGTGGACGGCAACCCGGTGTCGCCCAGCACCGGTTCCACGGTGGATGTCACGCAAGTGGCGATTGGCGACGTGGAGCGCATTGAAATCATGCGATCAGAGCGAACAGGATAATCCGCTGGCGAAAAAGACCGGTGTGTTTGAAGT
>NZ_JBNGDN010000013.1:3962-21334 GCF_049975065.1 Hydrogenovibrio sp. | reverse complement strand
GCGATCAGAGCGAACAGGATAATCCGCTGGCGAAAAAGACCGGTGTGTTTGAAGTGGCTACTAAGCAGGCGAATTGGTACGCCCAGGCGATGGCGGATTTAACCGACTCAGATGGCTTTAAAGCCCCGGGCACGCCTGGCGAATCCACCCAGGGCTGGCACGGACACAAGAATACCTATTCGGGCCAGTTTCAGTATGCCTTTGACAATGATCTGAAAGTCACCCTGATGCCGCGCTATTTTGACGAAGACGCCGCCACCCTGGAAAACACCTTTGTGCCGGGGTTCGGCAACCGAACTCAGACGTATCGGGATAAGACTGAAGTGACCCATCTGGCGGCGGTGGCGGAGCAGACGCTGTCCAATGATTGGCACTGGAAGTTGCGCGGTATGTGGGAAGGTTACGACAATGAATCGATCAAAGCGTCGCACCGAAAAACCTTCACCGATCACAATGAAGTGGCGGCACAGTTGGATATCCCGCTGGCGGAGTCGCATCTGCTGACGGTGGGCACGGAGTTTCAATACGATTATATGGATGTGAAAAACCTGAGCACTGGTGAAAAAGAAGTGTCCGATGAAACCCAGCAGTCGGTGCAGCTGTTTGCACAGGACAGTTGGTTTGCCACCTCACATCTGGAAATTCTGCCAGGCGTGCGGCTGCATCATGATGATCAGTTTGGCACCCATTTCGCGCCCATGCTGAATGCAATGGTCAGCCGTGAAGACTGGTTGCCGGGGCGAGTCAATCTGCGCGCGGGTGTGGGCAACGGCTACCGTACTCCCAATCTAAAAGAACGCTATTACCTGTTCGACCACAGTCAGCTGGGGTATGTGGTGCAGGGCAATCCCGATCTGCAACCGGAAAGTTCGATCAGTTACCAGTTGGGGCTGGAGTGGGTGTTTCCGCGTGACGGCAGTCTGAGCGTGAGCCTGTTCCGTAATGATGTGCAGGATTTGATTGTGGAGGCGTTGAACCCTGAAAAAACCGGCCCGAATAACGCCATGGTGTATGAGTATCAGAATGTGAACAAAGCGATGACGCAGGGCGTTGAGCTGGCGTTTCGCAAGACGCTGGGCACCTATTTCCGCTTCGATGCCAGCTACAACTATCTGCAGGCGAGAGACGAGGACACCGGCAAAAATTTGGTGGATCGGCCGGAAAACGAAGTCAAGCTGGGGTTGGATACGCTGTTTACCCCAGACATTGTGCTGACGGTGAAAATGAACTATCAGTCCGAAGAATATCTGGACGAAGCCAATGAAACCACTTCGCCCGCCTACACCACTTGGGATACGGTGCTGAATGTGGACGTGACGCGCCAATGGCGAGTCTACGGCGGTGTCAACAACCTCAGCGATGTGCAGCGCAAATTTGATGGAACCGATTTCCGACCGGAAGCGGGGCGCTATGTGTATCTCGGCCTGCGATACCGTTACGAAGACGACTGACACCATTGGCGATTTATTCAACTTTTACACGCAACAGAAATCATGGAGCTTGATATGTACCAATATTTAATCAAAACACCTTCTTTCCGTTTCAGCGGTGCCACCTTAGCGGCGTTGCTGCTGGCCAGCTTGACCGGTTGCGGCGGATCATCCGGTTCTTCCGGTGGCGACCAGCCCGAACCGACCCCGCCGTCGGATACGGCTTCTTACACGGAAATGAACGCGACTCAGGCCGACGCACCCGTGTATCTGGATTTGAGCTCAGGGCATTCGGTCGGGGAAACGGAGGCCTGGCAGATGGCGTATCAGAAGTACGTCGGTTTTATGGTGAATCGCGGCTCCACCGGCAGTCGCGGGGTCACCGCCTGTATTGCGAAGCAATACGATGAACTTTATACCGATGGCGAGCCGAATGTGGACGCCTTTTCGGCCTTGAATGCGCAGAACACACTCGCGGACTTTCAGGCGGTGACCCGTGAAAGTTGCAACGATTTCACCACCGATGCGGTGGCGTCGCAGTTTCAGGATTGGTATACCTATGATATGAACACGCATACCATCACGGTGCACGATAATGACAGCAATGGCTGGATTCTGCGCTCCGCGACCGATGATGGTAACGGAAACTATGGGTACACGCGTTTAAAAGCGGTGTCGTATGACGGCAACGGCATTACCTTTAACAGCGAATTGTGGGACAACAATACCCAGACATTTCAACCCGCGGTTTCCACCGGTGCCTTGGATTTTTCTGGCGGCGCGGTCTTCTGGGACATGGAAACCAACCGCCACAGTGAGGCCGAGATGCCCGGTTGGGATCTGAAAATCGAAAAAAGCGGTTACGGCGAAAAAATTCTGGTCAATGGCGGAGCCTCGGGCAACGGCGATGCGGGGGTTGGCAGTGCTTTGATGGTGGCGAATGTGGATGCGGTGACGGATCCGACCGACACTAATCAGGTGTTTAAATATTTCGGCGATTCCGCTTCCGGGCCGATGAGTGCGCCCGGCAGCTACGGCGCGTTTGAATACGGTGTGGGCGGCAATAATCACGATATGTGGCCGACCTTTGCGGTCTATCTGTTTCAGGACGGCGAGCGTTATTATAAAGCCCAAGTACTCAGCAACTACGGTGCGGAGGGGAATCAGACCAGCGGCTCCTTGTATGTCCGTTATCAAGAGGTGTTTGAATAATGTCGAAAACCATGGAATTGCAACGGCTTAAAGCCGAGCTGCTGGCGTCTGAAAAACCGCCCAGAGCGCGGGAAGCCGCCAAACAACTCGGGGTGAGCGAAGCGGAGTATGTGGCGCTGTCCTGCGGTGACGGTGACGCGGCGAACAGAAGGCTCAAGCGGGAAGGCTTTGTGGCGATGTTACAGGCCTTGCATCAAGCGGGTGAGGTGATGGCGTTGACGCGCAATGAGGCCGTGGTGATGGAACACCACGGCGTCTATCGCAATGCGGTGGTGAAGCACAATCATGTGATGTTTATCGAGCCGGAGATGGATTTACGCTTGAAAGTCACCGCTTGGCAATACGGTTTTGCGGTGAATGAAAACGGTCGCCGCAGTCTGCAGTTTTTTGCGGCTGACGGGCAGGCTGCCCACAAAATTTATATGACCGAGGCCTCGGATAGGGAGGCTTATGACAAGCTGGTAGCGCAATACGGCACGGACGGCGGCTTTGAGGGTATGTCGGTGTCACCGAGTCCGACAGGCTCACCCGACGAAACGGCGATGTTGCAAGTGGACGCCGACGCCATTCGCAAGGATTGGCGGGCGCTGGACAATGCCCATCATGTTAACGCCTTGCTGAAGGCGTATGGCCTGACGCGGCCGCAGGTGTATCGCTATCTGGGGGACGAGGCGGTGCGCTTGCAGCCGGATGCGTTGAAAAGCTTGCTCGAACAGGCTTCCGACCAGGCCTGGTCATTATTGATGTTTGTGCCCAACGGCGCGGCAACACAGATTCATAATGGCACGGTGCATACATTAATGGAAATGGGCCCTTGGTTTAATGTGCTGGATGCCAAATTTAATTTGCATGCCAATTTGGCGTTAATCACCCAGGCCTGGTGGGTTCGCAAGCCGTCCGATGGGCGAATGGTGACGTCGCTGGAATTGTTCGATGCGGATGATAATGCGGTGATGATGGTGTATCTGCATCCGGATGACCGTGGGCCGGAGCGCTTGGCGCAGTGGGATGCGTTTTTATTGAGTCTGTCGGTCTTTGCCGCCACCGCCACCACCACGGCGCAGGAGGTCACATGACAAACCAACGGACACTCAAGTGTGAACACGCCGACCAGCGCCTTTCGGCGAATCGGCGAGCGACATCAACGGTTTCACCAGGCCTGGTAGAAAGCGAAGCAGACGCTTGGTCGATTCTCAGTGGTGTGTTGACGGCCTATGCCCTGCTGGCGCTGATGATCACGGTTTGGCTATTCAGTGGTGCGGCTCAGGCACAGGCTGAAGAAACGCCACGCATTGTCGCCATTGATGGTTCCCTGTCGGAAATCGTTTTTGCGCTGGGTAAGGGCGATGAGCTGGTGGGGCGCGATACCACCTCCTCTTATCCAAAGGCAGCGACCGAACGGCCGAGCGTCGGTTATATGCGTCAATTATCAGCGGAAGGCATTCTGTCGCTCAAACCCACGCTGGTGTTGGCCACGCAGGACGCCAAGCCACAAAGAGTGCTCACGCGGTTGAAAGACGCGGGCGTGGCGGTGGAAGTCATCGACAATGTCTATACGCCGGAGGGTGTCGCCGCCAAAATCAAACGGGTGACCGCGATTCTCCAAGTGCCGCAAAAAGGGACGGAATTGATCCGAAAAATGCGCCAATCGGTGGCGCAAGCCACACGCGAAGCGCAGCAGGCCGCAGAGCAGATGGGGAAACCCAAAAGCGCCATTTTTGTGCTCAATATGCGTGGCGGCAATATGATGGTGGCGGGTCAAGGTACGCGCGCCGATGAAATGCTGCAACTGGCGCGGGTTGTGAATCCGGCGGCCGATGCGTTCAAGGGGTACAAACCACTGACGGCGGAAGCGGCGATTCAGTATAATCCCAGCGTACTGATTACGATGTCGCATGGCCTGAGCGCCTCCGGCGGACGTGACGCCATGCTGGACACGCCCGCCATTCAGATGACCGAAGCCGGTCAGCAAGGGCGTCTGTTGGTCATGGACGACAGTTTTCTCACCTTTGGCCCGCGATTGGGCGAGGCCATTGCCTCACTGGTACAACAAGTGTATGGCAAAGACTGAGCAATCAAGGCAAGCGAGAAGGTAGGCGAAATGATTCAACTCAAATCGATATTCCAATCAAAACACAGGACGCCGTTGTGAGACGAGTGCAATCCCCTTTATGGGCGTTGGCCGGATTGCTGCTGTTGACGCTGCTGGTCAGTCTCTATTCATTGACGATCGGCGCGATTTCGCTGGACACCTCGCAAGTGGTGTCATCGCTGCTGGGTTGGCAGGACGACTTTCAAACGGCGTTGGTGGTGAATGAAATCCGCTTGCCACGCTTGTTGCTGGGCTTGTTGGTCGGTGCCGGGTTGGCGGTGGCTGGTGCCGCCATGCAGGGGCTGTTCCGCAATCCGCTGGCTGATCCTGGCCTGGTCGGTGTGTCCAGTGGCGCGGCGCTGGCGGCGGTGACCATTATTGTGCTGGGCAGTTCTTTTCTCAGCCAGTGGGTCGTTTTCTGGGGCTTTTTTGCCTTGCCGGTGGCGGCGTTTCTCGGCGGTCTGTTGGTCACTTGGCTGATTTATCGCGTGGCGACCAAAAACGGCCGCACCGATGTCGGCCTGATGCTGTTAACGGGGATTGCCATCAATGCCATCGCCGGTTCCGCCACCGGCATTCTCACCTATTTTGCCACCGATGAAGAATTGCGCACCCTCACTTTCTGGACCATGGGGTCCATTGCCAGTGCTTCCTGGCAGGATCTGGCGATAGCGACCTTGCCAATATTGGTGGCGGTGATTGCCTTGCCGTATTTTGCCCGCCCGCTGAATGCGTTTTTAATGGGCGAAGCGGTCACCACACACATGGGTTTTAATGTCAAACAGCTCAAGTGGGCGGTGATCGCGCTGACGGCGCTGGCGGTGGGCGCGGCGGTGTCGGTCAGTGGCATTATTGGCTTTGTCGGGCTGGTGGCTCCGCATATCGTGCGTTTGATTCTCGGGCCGGATCATCGCTGGGTGTTGCCCGGCAGTGCACTGGTGGGTGCCATTCTGGTGGTGGCGTCCGATATGCTGGCACGGACACTTTTATCACCGGCGGAACTGCCGATCGGCATCGTCATGTCCGCCATCGGTGGCCCTTTCTTCCTGTGGCTGCTGATTCAGCGCCGTTCGCGGGTTGGGTTTTGACGGGAAAGGTAATGGCACCGAACGGAGAAGATTGTTATGCTGGTGACTGAAAATTTGAATATTGCCTTGCAGGGGAAGCCGATTCTCAAACACATTGACCTGACGATTGAACCGGGTTCGATGGTGTCGATTTTAGGCCCAAATGGCGCGGGTAAATCGACTTTGATGAAAAGCCTCAGCGGCGACCTGCCGGATGCGCTCAATCAGGTGCGCCTGGAAGGACGGCGGTTGGATGAGTATCGCGTGACGGAACTGGCTAACTTACGCGCGGTGATGCCGCAGTCGGTGCAGTTGGATTTTCCGTTTCTCGTCTCCGAAGTCATTGAAATGAGCCTGCTGACGTCGGTGTCGCACGCTGACCGCTCGGCTTATGTGGATCGGGCGCTGGCGATGTTTGATGTGGCGCACCTGAAAGATCGGAATTATCTAACCTTGTCCGGCGGCGAGCAACAGCGCGTGCAATTGGCGCGGGTGATGGCGCAGATCGTCGATAAAGTCGATCAACAAAACCGCTATCTGTTTCTGGATGAATGCACTTCCAGTCTTGATCTGGCGCATCAGCATCAGGTGTTTGAGGTGGTCGAAAGCGTGGTGAAAAAACACCGTATTGCCGCGATGATGGTGTTGCACGATTTGAATCTGGCTTCGCAATATTCGGATCGGCTGGTGCTGATGAATCAAGGCGAAATCGTCAGCCAAGGCACGGTTTCGGAGGTGTTGCAGGCCGAGCGCATCACGGACGTCTACGGTTACCCCGTGCAAATCATTCCTCACCCAAACGGCTGGCCAATGGTCATTCCCGCTTGAATCGCTTGGTTTGTAATTGAGCTGGCAGTTAACGAGACTCTTTCGTGTGCCAAATGCGTAAAATATAAAGGGTGTCGTGTTGGATCTCATAACGCATTTCATAGGCACCGACGAACAAACGACGAACCTCCCTTGGTTCAAACGTATCCAGTTTTTCGCCCAGCCTTGGGTGTGTCATCAGGGTTTTCGGGGCGGCGGATAGGTTTTGTACCACTTTGGCCGCGGCACTGGGGTTTTGCGGTTTGAGAAACTCGTACAATCGCTCGAGATCAGAGGCGGCTTTATTCGTCCAGTTTAGCGTTATCATTGGGGAGCGGGTTTGGGTGTTTCGGTGTTGAGGCTACTTGCCCAAGCTTCAATGGATTCTTGGCTGATGAGGTTGCCGCTATCGACATCGTCAAGCGCTTCGCGAGTCAGGCGTTCACGCAAAGATTCTTGTTCAATCCATGATGTCAGTGCCTGTTTTACGATCCAACTTTTTGACCGTTCCAGTTTTTCGGCCAATTGGTCAATCTGGGTCGCCATGTCGCGTGGGATGTGAGTCGTCAGGACTCGAGTATCAGTTTGTGTCATGGTTATCACTCATTAATCTGAATAAAATTTAATCATAATTAATAACTGTGAATAAAGCAACGCTCACCCGAGCCGCCGGTTGGCTTAAGCCAAGCGACGGTTAGGGCGTTCTGTTTTTTTTGCGGTGACGATTATGATAGCATTCAATGTCACCAAGCTTTCACGATGAGAATCCGATTTTGAAATTGATTAAAAATATACTGCTGATTGTTCTGTTTATCTTCATCAAGTTGTTTGGCTGGCTGTTTAAGGGCACGCGCAAGACGGTGGATCTGGGGGTGGATGCCTATCAGTCGGTGAAGAACAGCCAGAGCTTTGATGAGGCCTATCGTAATTTTGCCACCAATAAATACGCCAAGGCGCGTTTGAGCGTGCCGGAAGAAGTGATTGCGCTGATGGCGAAGGTGGCCGCCAGCGACGGCAAAATCAGCGAGCTGGAAGTGGAGTATATGAGCGACACCATCGTGTCGATTGCCAAGGCGATGCAGGCGGCGGGTCTGAGCCAGCCGGTTGTGGACGCGGTGAAGCAAAAGTTGTTCAAACTGGCCAACACCGCCAAGCGCGATGAGAATCCGGTGACCTATTATTGCTATGCCTTGTCACGCTCCGGCGAAGGGGTACGACAGGGGGCTTTGCTGCAGATTATTTCCTTTGCGACGCTGGATGGCTTGAGTGATGACACTCAGCAGGTGTTGCAGCAAATCGGCCAAGCCTTGCAGTTTTCACCCGAACAGGTGGCGGCGTTTATTGAGCAAGTTCATGGTGGTGGCTTTAGGGGCTTCGGCAGCGGAATGGATCCCAATCAACCGGATCCTTACGAGGTGTTGGGTTGCCGCGAGAGCGATGACTTCACGGTGATCAAGCAGGCCTATCGAAAATTGGTGAAACAATATCATCCTGATTATATGCACGGTCAAGGGATGGCGGATGCCGACATTCAGCAGGCGACGCAGAAAATGCAGGAAATCAATGCCGCCTACGAAACCATTAAACGCCGCCGTGGTGTTTGAAAGCGTTCATGTGGTTTGACCAGGCCTGGTCGATTTTTGCATTTGAAGGCTTTATCCCGGTAACCCATCCGCTCTGGGTTGGGTCAGCCAGGGGTGGTAGCGCCACCAGTAGCCGATAAACGCCGCCGTCCAGAGCCCCCCTGCCAGCAAATAGAACTCCGAGTGCCAGTCCGGCAGCGCCGGAATCAGCAGACCACGAATCACAGTGGCTGTCACAATCATCACCACGCCCAGTTTGAACCAGCCCAGTTGTGCCACTAGGTTTTGAGTGACGACTCCAACTCAGGACGAAAAAGGAGAGCAAAGGCGGCATTGCAAGCGTTTGATTTGCCAGTGGCAGATAGTAAAGTACGCTCGATTGCAAAATAATTATTCTCATAATGTAGTAAGCTGGATACAATGGTTTGATGAAACAAATCAATAAATACGTTCGTGATGGCGAGTCACCGTTTGATGAACGCTTTAAAAAAATCAAAGACCACCAAGCCAAAAATCGAATTACAAAGCGATTGATTCGACTAAGCAACGGCCATGCCGGTGATTTTAGAAAGCTAGATGAACAGCTCTATGAATTGCGCATTGATGTTGGCAAAGGTTGGCGTGTTTATTACACAGAGCAACATAATGAAATTGTGTTGTTGATGTTGGTCGGTGACAAAACGCAGCAAATCAAAGATATTAAGACCGTAAGGAGTTGGTTAAATGAAAACGCTTGAATCAGTGCCCTACGATGCAGCTGATTATTTAGAAACCGCAGAAGATGTCAGAGGCTTTCTTGAGGCGTGCCTTGAAGACAATGACCCTGAATTTTTTATTCAAGCACTGGGGATTGCGGCACGTTCCAAAGGTATGACTGAAATCAGCAAGCAAACCGGATTGGGGCGAGAAAGCCTCTATAAATCTTTTGGTCAAGGCAAGCACCCGCGATTTGAAACCGTGTTTAAAGTCATCAATGCTCTAGGCTTAGAATTTCGCTTGCAACAATCCGTAACGGCTTAAGGTTACAACTCTTTATTCTCTCTGGCCACTTTGTATTCACCAGGGCGGCTCTCGCACATCGACATAGAATTTTTTTTCTGGCAGGGTTAGCTTTTCACCAGCCGAGATGGATTCCAATCAACCGGATCCTTACGACGTGCTGGGCTGTGCAGAAAGTGATGACTTCACGGTGATCAAGCAGGCCTATCGAAAATTGGTGAAACAATATCATCCTGATTATATGCACGGTCAAGGGATGGCGGATGCCGACATTCAGCAGGCGACGCAGAAAATGCAGGAAATCAATGCCGCCTACGAAACCATTAAACGCCGCCGTGGTGTTTGAAAGCGTTCATGTGGTTTGACCAGGCCTGGTCGATTTTTGCATTTGAAGGCTTTATCCCGGTAACCCATCCGCTCTGGGTTGGGTCAGCCAGGGGTGGTAGCGCCACCAGTAGCCGATAAACGCCGCCGTCCAGAGCCCCCCTGCCAGCAAATAGAGCTCCGTATGCCAGTCCGGCAGCGCCGGAATCAGCAGGCTGCGAACCAGAGTGGCCGTTACAATCATCACCACGCCCAGTTTGAGCCAACCCAGTTGCGCCAGTGTCCGCCCAGTGTGAAGGTGGGTGACAATCATCAATACAATAAAATAGGCCAGCCCCAAAGCACCCATGGTGAGAAAGTGGCGCGCGGGTGCCAAGGCGTTGGCGGTCAGCGGGCCGTCACTTTGCAACGCTTGCCAGCCCATCAGGCCGTAGCCGATGCCGAACAGGGTCAGCAGGAGCATGATCGGCCACACAATGGGCACCTTGAGAATGAAGGTGTCGGTGCGAACGAAATCATTCAGCGTATTGAACAGCGCCGCCATCACCGCCAGATATAACCAGGCCTGGGCGGAATTGCCGGGAACGAAAAGTGCCACCAGGCCGGCCAGCGCCACGCTGAAAATGGCAAGGTTGTAGGCCGGCGGGCGCGCAAGAAAACGGTCGTCAATGGTTTCCTGCTCAAACCATTCATTAATCGACTGGGTGGCGATGCGGCGTACCGCCACCAGTATCAGAATCATAAAGGCCGACACCGACGCTTGCAGTATTTGAAAACCGCTAAACTCAATCCAACCCGCTTCGGCGATAAAAAACAGCGCCTGAAACACCCACACCAGTCCATAGGCCAGCAGCAGCGCCCATTGCCGCCTCAGCGGGTCAGCGAGAATGGGACGCGCCACATAAAACAGCAGCAGCGGTAAAAAGCTCAGTTGTATCAGCGCCACCAGCGGCCATCCCAGCCAATCCATTCCCCAAAAACTGACGCGTCCCAGAAACCACAATGCCACCAGCCCCAGCAGGGTGCGCCCCGCCACGGGCGGTGTGCCCTCGTAAAACTCCGGCACGGCGGTCATAATAAACGCGGCCATCATGGCGCTGGTGAGGCCGAACAGCATTTCGTAAAGGTGCCAATTGAGCGGCGAGGATGGAAAAGACACTGGCAGTCCGCCCACCCAAAACAGCACCCAGAGGGCGACATTCAGTGTCAGCACCCAAGGCATCAGCCAGAAAAAAGGGCGGAAGCCGTAGGCAAAAAACGGTGTGGGTTCGGCCTCGGTGCCGCTGAGGCGGGTGAGACGCTGGTTGAGGGTTTGGAATAATGCGGTCATGGCGGTCATGCGTTGTCTCCGCGACGTTGGGCGAAATTCAGCTCAAAGGTTTCGATAATGCCGGGGTCTTGCAGCAAGGTGTGTAATTCGCGATAGACATCGTCCTCGGTGCGTTCCATCAAGGGTTGGGGGAGGTTGATTTGTTTGACAATGCGCCCCGGGTGCGACCCCAGCACCAGTATGCGGTGGCTGAGTTTCAGTGCTTCGGTGAGGTCATGGGTGACAAACAATACCGCCAGTTGCTGTTCGGTGACGTGGCGCAAGAGGATGGCTTGCAGTTCCTGTTTCAGGCCAATGTCCAGCGCGGAAAAAGGTTCGTCCAGAAACAGCAGTTGTGGCTGCAACACCAGTGCACGGGCAAAGGAAACCCGTTGGCGCATGCCGCCGCTGAGGTCTTTGGGAAACTTGTCGAGATCGGCGGGTTTGAGTCCAAACTCTTGGGCGATTTGTTCCGCCGCGGCATGGCGCTCGACTTTGCCAACGCCGCGCGCTTTCAGCCCGAAGGCGATGTTGTCACGCGCGGTTTTCCACGGCAGCAGTCGCGCGTCCTGAAAGGCGGCGGCCTGGCTGTCGAAGTGGTTGCGAATGTTGCCATCGCCCACTTCCAGCAAGCCGCTGCACAAGTGCAGCAAAGTGGTTTTGCCGCCGCCGCTGGGGCCGACAATCGACACCACTTCACCCGCTTGCAGTGTCAAGTTGATGTCACTTAGGACTTCGGTTGGACCAAAGCGGTGGCTGAGATGGGAAACGCTCAATTGCGCCATGATTCCACCTCGCGCTTAATCGGTTCCAGCAGCAGGTATTCCACCAAGAGCAACACCAACACCATCACGGTAATCAGCGCCATGGCATCAGCGGAATTAAAGTGGCTACGCGCCACCGCGAGATCGGCTCCAATGCCGTCTGGCGTGGTGAGGAGTTCCGCCATGACCACAATTTTCCAACTCATGCCGAGGGCAGAAATCCACGCCGGAAAAATATAGGAAAACAAATGCGGAAACACCACATCGGTGAGTTTCATCCAAAACGGCGGCTGAAAACTGTCGCTCATTTCCAATAAGTCGCCTTCCAATGTGCGGGTGCCTTGCAGAGCGCCAATGAAAATAATTGGAAAGGCGGCGATGACCACGGTGAAAATCACGCTTTCGTCGGTCATGCCGAACCAAAGCATCGCCAGCACAATCCAGGCAATCGGCGGCACCCCCATAATCACGGTAATTAACGGGCGGCTCATCATGGCGGCGGTGACAAAGGTGCCAGCCAGCCAGCCCAGAAAGGTACCCAGAACCAAAGCAATGCCGAAGCCCCAAAGTGCACGTTGCACGGTGATCCAAAGCGACTGCCACAGTTCGGTGGTGTGCAGCATTTGCCACAGAGTGAGCAGGGTCGCTTTGGGCGACGGCAGAATCAGGCTGCCGTTAAGCTGATGCCCGAGATCCCACAGCGCCATAAACAGCAGCAGGCTGGCGAGGGCACCCCAGCCACTCCAAAGGTAGCGCGGGAATTCTTTAATTAAACGGAATAATGCAGTCATAGGGCAATCATAAAGCAATCATAAGGTCGTCATCAGGCGGTCATCGAGTTTGGGCGGTTGCGTCGGCGATCGAGTTTATCCGAGTTTATTTGAGTTGATCAAGGGGTTGTTCAGTAAGGCGATAGCATACAGGATTGTCTTTTCTCACGCTATTAAAAAAATGAATGGCATTGAACGCAACAATCTTAATGATAATAGTTATTGTTAATGTTAATTTAATATTATAGAATGCCGTTGTTTGATTGAGCGCAGGGAGCGAATCCGCTTCCTTAGACGCAGTGCGCGATAGCGGATAACCACACAAATCGGGAATACAACATGAGACTGAAACAGGGAAGCTGGCTACTGACGGCCGCCATGTCCGCCGTTTACGCCAACATTGGCTGGGCGGAAACGGTGAATCCAGCGGATGAAACCAAGTTGAAAGCGGTGGTGATTTCCGCCACCAAAACGGAAAAATCGGTGGATAAGGTCACCGCTTCGGTGCAGGTCATCGGGGAAGAAGACATTCAGAAAATGGGGGCGATCACCCTGAAAGATATTTTCCAGAATACCCCAGGCCTGGTGTTGCAGTACGGCACCTTTCCATCGGGCAGTTCCGCCTCGAAAAGCTCGGTAAACATTCGCGGTCTCGGTACCACCGGCACCTTGTGGCTGCTGGACGGTCGCCGTCTGGCGGGCGAAGTGAGCAACCCGTATGACATGGATCGTTTTCCGGCCTCCATGATTGAGCGCATTGAAATCGTTAAAGGACCCATGTCGGCGCTTTACGGCGCGGATGCGGTCGGCGGGGTGATTAACATCATCACCAAGCAACCGCAGGACAAATTTGTGGCGGACGTCAGTGTCACCGGCGGTGCCAATGGCGAAGGTGAAGGGTCGAACAAGCAGATCAGCGCCAATGTGCGCGGCGGCACCGGCGGTTTTCGCGGCAAGGCGTTTGTGTCGGTGACCGAGTCCGGCGCGTATTATGAGCAGGAGCGCACCAATACCACTGTGACGCCGAATCAAATCAAGCCGTCGCAGGTCAAGTCGCCACCGATGCCCGCCGGTTTGAAAAACATTCAAGACAGCTACGATGTCGGCGTCAGTTACCGTGAAAACGCCACTGTGAAAACCATCGGCGGGCGCGGCGAATATGATGTCACCGATCAGTTGACACTGGGCGTGGAAGGTTATTGGATGGATGAAGAACGTCACGGCAGCTATCGCGGCACCTTCCACCCCACGGGTTACAAAATGCAAAACCCACAGGGACAAATGAGTCCGGTACCGGCCTATGATGTCCCCATTAACTCCAAGGATGAGAACGAACGCTATGACGTGGCCATGGACGCCCAGTATTTTGTCAACGATGATCTCGATCTGGACTTTCGCGTGTATCGGTCTTACTACACCAAGCGCAACACCACGACTGTAAAGCATCATCAAGATTTTGGTTATCCCAGCGAATCCGCTTCCGAGTCGAACGGCATGAACGCCAATGTGGATGTCACTTCCTATGAACTCAGCGCCAACTGGGCACCGGTGGACAATCACCTTTTGACAGGCGGGGTGGAATACCGCGAAGAAAAGCGCGAAGCCACGGTCTTCAGTCAGTCCAGCGACATGGACACCCGCAAGGTGTCGTCGCAAGCCATATATTTGCAGGACGATTTTACCTTGGGCGATACCTGGTCGCTGACCTTGGGCGGACGGTATGATCAGTACGACCAGGGTGCCTACACGGATCAGTATGGCATTCGGCACGACAGTCAGTCCGACTCGGAAACCACCTTCCGCGCAGGGGTGTTGAAAAACATTCACCCATTGCTGAATGTGCGTTTTAACGCGGCGCAAGGTTTCCGTGTGCCGGATTTGCGCGAACTGTTTATCCAGAAACAAACGCCGGGCGGTCAGTTATTGGGGGCGCAAACCATTGACCCGCAACAAGGCAAGCAGGCGTATGACCTCAAACCGGAGAAAACCATGAGTTACGAGCTGGGGTTGAGCGGTGAAACAGGCCGGTTTTCTTACAGTCTCGCCGGTTTTTATAATCAGATTCACGACAAGATTCAGCAAGTCAGCGTGGCTGGCAACGCCACCGATTACTACACCTTCCAGAATGTGAAGGATGCCGAAACCAAAGGGATGGAATTGACGCTGGGCTATCAATTCCTGCGCAACCTTCAAGGCAAGCTCTTCTGGACCGAGTTGCGCACTGAAGACAAAGACACCGGAAAACAGCTGGAATTTAACCCGGATCGCGTGGTGGAGGCGGCGCTGGACTGGGACATCACCAGTCGCTTCCGCTTGGGCACTTATGTGGTTTACACGGGCGAGCAATATTACGTGGAAGACACGCAAGGGAAATACACCGACCCTTACACCCTGACCAATCTGACCACCGGTTATCGCTTTGGCGAGCACAAGCAGATCGACCTTTACGGTGGCATCAATAATGTGTTTGACCAGAAGGTCGATACCGAAATCGGCTCCAATGTCGGTGCCTATTACTTTGCCGGTGTCCGAGTTGAATTTTAATCGGGCGGATTCGTTCAAAAGAGGTTTCTATGAAAAAACAGAGAGTATTGCGATTCGGTCGCGAAAACCACCAGGCCTGGGTTTTTTTCAAGCCGTTGCTGGCGGTGTTTATGGGTTGGTTTTTGACGGGTGCGACCGTGTTGGCGGCGGAGAAGTTGCCGAAGCTGGTGTTGTCCGGCCCCTTTGCCGGCGTGTCCAATCCATTGATTCACATGGTGGAAACCGGTGCGCTGGATGAGTTTGCCGAGCAGGTTGAATTCAAGCCTTGGAACGGCGCGGATCAGTTGAAGTTGATGGCGCTGGGAAAAGGAAATTTCCAAGCCGACTTTATTGCCATGCCCACTAATGTCGCCGCCAATCTCTATAACCGCGGGGCGGAACTCAAACTGATGAATGTCTCCGTCTGGGGCATTCTCTGGATGGTGTCACGCGACAACGATTTAAAAACCCTCGCTGATTTCAAAGGCAAGGAAATTGCCATGCCGTTTCGCGGTGATATGCCGGATATTGTGTTTGAGCAACTGGTGAAAGCGGAAGGCTTGGACCCTAAAAAAGACTTTAAACTGCGCTATACCCCGCACCCACTGGATGCCATGCAGTTGTTGATTATGCGTCGGGTGGATCACGCCCTCTTACCGGAACCGGCCATTTCCATGGCGTTGCGAAAAACACAATCCTTTCCCATCAGCGTGATTGCGCCGGATCTCTATCGCAGCGTTGATTTGCAACAAGAATGGGGGCGGGTGTTTCAGCGAGAAGCAAAAATCCCCGAAGCCGGCATGACGGCCATGGCCAGTGTGCTCGACAACCCTGCGCTGCTGAAACGGTTTAATGACGCCTATGCCGAATCCATGCAATGGTGCCTGGACAACCCGAAAGCGGCGGGCGAAATGGTGGCGAAACACATTGCTTTGCTGACACCGGAAGCGGTGGCGGATTCCATCGACGTGACCCATTTCGATGTGATTTCGGCGCTGGCCGCGAAACCCGAGCTGACGTTTTTCTTCGAGCAACTGATGCAAAACACCCCCGACCTGGTCGGTGGACGCTTGCCGGATGCCGGTTTCTATTACCAGCCATAGCACGAATCGTCTGCCTGACGGTCATCCATGTCGCCCAGTGCGAAGCCGATAAGCCTTGTCACCCTGAGCGAAGCCGAAGGGTTTCAAGCGGGTTGGCACGGTTTGAACGATTTAGGTTGGCCAGCGTGAGAGGCTTCGACAGCGCTCAGCATGATGGCGAACTTAAGATTGAATACGAATGACAAAAAGGCCGCCTTGAGCGAAAGTCTAAGAGCTCGCGTCCGATCACCTCGCCTTCCCGCTCAGGAGGGCGTCTGTTCCATTTTAAAACACGACAGTTTTTCCTGCAGCCAGTGGGGGGCGTTGCTTTCCAATACATTTAAAGGTTTATTGAATCGCGTGCAGCTTGAGCGGGCGGCATGACACAGGGCCTGATTCGGGCAGTCGTTGGGACAGAAGACTTCATCCGCCTGCTGTATTGCCTCGCACACCGCTTCAATTTGATCGCTGTTCGGAACGATGAGCTCGCCGTGGTAATGCTGCACGATGGCTTTATAGGCCTTGATTAAATTGGGTGGCGCGCCGATAAAGGCGAGTTTTCGGCCGTTTAGGTCGATCGGCTGGCGCTTTTCCAGTAGATGTAAAAAATCGTCTTCCAGTGCTCTGTACTGAGCATTGAGTTGAGCGAACGCCTGTTTTGCCGCATGAAGCTCCTGTTTTAAACGTTGGTTTTCGCGTTGAAGGCTTTGGGTGTGATTCGGATGACTTGGAAACATATGTAAAGCGTTCATGGGAGGATTCCTCTAAGGGATGGGCGGAAAGATGATATAAAACAGCATGGCCTCCAGAAGTCATTAAAAAATAGCCGCGTGAGGAACGCGGCCCGAATCTAGGAGGAGCAAAATGAAGCCGGTATTGTGTGCTTAGGAGAGAGAAAAAAGCGATACCGGTGAAACGCCCGTATGGGGGTTGCTTCATTTGTGTTAATGATATAGCAAACGATAATTATTATCAATACAAATATGAAAAAAAGATAGGGTCTGTCGAAAGTGAATTCCCTGACGGCACCGAGAAGGGTTTTGCCAGGTCTGGTAAATGGTGTGATGCGTGTGAAGGGGAAGCTGGCCGTTGGTGGGAATCGGGTTAGGTGTTAGGTGTGTTGGAGCGGATGACGGTATCGGCGAGCAGCGGTGTTTTGTCGGGCTGGCCGATAAAGTAGCCTTGGGCGTAGTCGATGTGCAGTTGTCTGACTTTTTCTAAAATGTCGGCACTGCTGACGAACTCGGCAATGGTTTGAATGTCTTTTTTCTTGGCGAAAGAGACAATGGACTCGACAATGTCGTAGGCGTCCTGGTTTTCCGCCAGTTGTTTGATGAGGGAGCCGTCGATTTTGATGAAGTCGGCGTGCAGTTTCAGCAGGTTCTCGAAATTGGCGTAACCGGCACCAAA
>NZ_JBNGDN010000013.1:0-3862 GCF_049975065.1 Hydrogenovibrio sp. | reverse complement strand
TTTTTCCGACCACATAAGGTTGTCGGCACGCTGTTGATAGGTGTCGATGGCCGGCGAATACACCAAGACGTCTTGGTGGGTGTTTTTGGCGTGACGCATCGCCACTTCCAATGAGTTCAGCAGGTTTTCCTTCGGTTCGAAACTCAGGGCCAGGGTTTGGTTGATGTAGATATCTTGCGACTGCACGGTGATCTTATGGTTCGACAAGCGGTTTCGCAGCTGAATCATCTGTTGCTCGAATCGCTTCGCGTCCGGTTCGTCCGAGGTCAGCACCAATTGATCGGAACCGAGATGGTAGACGCGGGTGTTAAGCGGCTTGTACACAAACACCTGCAATAACGTGCTGATGAGCATTCTGTCGCCGAAAGTGTGGCCGAAATATTCGTTAATCTGCTTAAAGTTATCCAGATCCAACATCGCCAATTGGGTCTGTCTGAGCGTTGGAATCGCCTCCAGCAAGGCCACTCGGTTGGGGATGTTCAGTAAACGCGAGGTTTTGACGGCGGTTTCCAAGTCCATCTGTTTGGTGATCAGCGCCGTGACTTCGTGGCGGATGGCGAGGTATTCGATGAACCGTTCCTGATCATCCACCAGCGGCACCAATGTCATTTCCACATAGTAGGGCTCGCCGTTTTTCTTGCGATTTTTCAAGGTGCCTTTCCAGACCCGGTTGGATTGAATCGTTTGCCACATTTTTGTGAACACATTGGTCGGGGTATCCGGATGACGCAGAATGCTGTGTGGCTGACCGATGAGTTCGTCACAGCTGTAGCCGGTCAGTTTGAGCAGATTGTTATTGACGTACGTGATGTTGCCGTATTGATCGGATCGGGAAATCAGATTGCTCTGATCCAACGCATTGTTCATCTGGTCATTGAGCTGGCGAATGGCCTTGGCTTGATGTTTGTAGGCCAGAATGTCGGTCATGTCTTCCAGAAAACCGTAATACTCCACCGCTTGGCCTTCGGCATTGCGAATGATCTGAGTGGTGTCGCGTATCCATACCCACTGGCCGTCTTGCGCTTTGAGGCGGTAAGGCGTGTGCACCCATGTGTGCTGGCCTTGGTGGGTGGCATCGGTCAGTTCATTCAGTGCGCGTGGCTTATCTTCTGGGTGAATCAGATCCGTGTAACAGACCCAGTGGTTGTGCCAGTCGTCCAGCGAGTAGCCGAGCAGGCGCACAGCCCCTTCCGAGGCATAAATCACCGGCCAGTTCTCAGCGTTTTGCCACCTGAAAAACGCATAGGGCGCTTGGTTCAGATAGGTTTCAAAGCCGATGTGTGAGTCTGTTTGTGACATGGATTCCTTCTGCCTTAAAGGCATTGCCAAGCGGGGTTTTGAGCATTTTAGGCACAAAGCGCGGGGCGATCAGTGCCCGTTACGCAATTAAGGCTTGGTGTTTGTGGGTAACAGCGGACGATAAATCTGCACAGCCTCGCAAATAATAAGAATTTTATCCCATGCTTCGCGGTGAGTAAACCTTGACTGACGTTGGGCAGCATTTAAACCGGTTGGGTGACAACACTCGGCTTTTGCCCACAGACGGCGGCTGAGGGTGTAAAATATCCTTTTTAATCGATGATGTCTGAACGACCATGCCGGAACCCAGTCCCATGTCTGTTGCCTTGCAAACAGCGCCAATCAAACCGCCCAAGTCCATTTTAAAACTGGTGGGGCGTGTCATTGCGCAATATCAAATGATACGCGAAGGCGACCGCATTTTGCTGGGGCTGTCCGGCGGCAAAGATTCGCTGGCGTTATTGGTGATTCTCAAACATTTGCAGCGACATTCGCCCATCAAATTCGAGTTGGCCGCCTGCACCATCGACCCGGAAATCCCCGGGTTCGATCCGTCGCCGTTGAAAGAGTGGGTCGCGTCGATGGACATTCCTTATTTTTATGAATCCGAAGACTTGGTGGCGCTGGCGGAGGCGCATATGAAAGGCAACTCCTTTTGCAGTTTCTGCGCGCGCCAGAAACGCGGCAAACTCTATACGGTTTGCCGACGCGAAGGCTATAACGTGCTGGCCTTGGCGCAGCATCTGGACGATTTGGCGGAAAGCCTACTGATGTCGGCCTTCAATGCGGGAGAGTTGCGCACTATGAAAGCGCATTATCTGAATAACGAAAAAGACATCCGCATTATCCGGCCGCTGGTGCGGGTGCGGGAAACCCAAACCCGTGCCTTTTCTGAATCGGCCGGTTTGCCGATCATTCCCGATAATTGCCCGGCCTGCTATGCCAAACCCCAGGAGCGTCAGCGGATGAAACAACTGCTGCTGGCGCAGGAAAAACATAATAAACACCTCTATGCCAATCTTTGGCACGCCATGCAGCCGCTGGTGGCGGACGACAATCATGCCGGCGCGGCGCAGTTAACGGATGAAGAAGAGGGCGGATGATGGCGGATGCTCCGAAACAGGATTGGCGCGGCCGATTGTTCATCGGATTGTTACGGTTTTTCGCCTGGTGGCCGTTGCGTGTTAATCATGCCATGGGTACCGCCATCGGTTACCTGCTGTGGTGGCTGCCGAATTCACCGAAGCGCATCTCGTCCATTAATCTCAAAATCGCTTTTCCGGATGCCTCCGAAACCGAACTCCGTGCGCTGCTGAAGCAAAGCCTCATCGAGTTGGGCAAAACCACCACGGAACTTGGCCCGCTTTGGTTGTGGCCGAACCAAAAGGTGCTGAATTTGATTCGGGAAGTGGACGGCGAAGAGTTGGTACAGGCGGCCTTTGATAAAGGCAAGGGCGTGATCGTGCTGTCGCCGCACATTGGTGCCTGGGAAGCGATGGGCTTTTATTGGTCGAGCAAATACCCGATTACCAGCTTGTATCGTCCGCCGAACTTACCGTCGATTGAAACCTTTATGCGCGACGTGCGGGAAAGAGGCAGTGCCAAGCTGGTGCCGACCGATTTGTCGGGCGTGAAAGCCTTACGCAAAGCCTTGAACCAGAATGAAATGGTCGGCATCCTGCCCGATCAGGACCCGGGCAAAAGCGGCGGTGTCTATGCACCGTTTTTCGGACACCCGGCCCGGACAATGGTGTTGGTGTCGCGTTTGGCGGCCAAAGCGCAGTGTGATGTCTTGTTCACCTTTGCCGAGCGATTGCCGAAAGGGCGAGGTTATCGTCTGAACATTCTGCCCGCCGACGCGGCGGTGGCCGCCCGAGACGAACAAACCGCCGCCGAAGCCTTGAACAAAGGCGTGGAAGTCTGCGCCCGGCGCGTACCGACACAATATCAGTGGAACTACAAGCGTTACAAACATCCACCGGAAGGCGTGGCTGATGTTTACAAACAATAGTCAAAAGTAGCCAGGCCTGGGCGTTTTGTTGAATGCGGGCGATAGCCAAGGGGAGGAATGGATGCGACTCTTTTTTGCGATTCCAGTCGATGCGGCCTGTACAGAGCAACTCAAAATGCGGCTGGCGCCGTTCCAGGCCCGTCCGGAAATGGGCGCAATGAAATGGACGCCGCCGCTGAACTGGCATTTGACCTTGTCGTTTCTGGGTGAGGTTGGTGAAGGGGAGCTTGAGGCGATTCGTCAGTCGATGTCCGACTGGTTTGCCGAGGGCATGAGTTATTTTGAAGCCGAGTTATTAACCCTTGGCGGCTTTCCCAACCCGAAAACCGGGTCTTTCTGGGTGGCGAAGCTGGATGCGACCTTGATGCTGCAATCCTTGGTTCGGGAAATCGACGACCACTTGAGACCGTTGGGCTTCGCCAAACGCAAGCATGCGTTTCGGCCACACATCACGCTGGGGAAATGGAAAGGTGCGTCCGATGACTTTCCAACAATCGACGAGCCATTGGAGCCGATTCAGCTGCGGGTGGATCGCTTGAACCTTTACCAGAG
>NZ_JBNGDN010000012.1:27698-32970 GCF_049975065.1 Hydrogenovibrio sp. | reverse complement strand
TTGTGAAAACAAAATTCTGCGCGATCTTAGCGCAAATTTATGAAATTTCCGGGCTGGATAACGGCATTAATTTTTTTAAATTGCATATTAAAATGGATTCTATCAGAATAGCCGTTATGTATAAGAATTCTCGTTATTTCATTCATTTTCTGGCCGTCGGCTACAGTCTGATTATTATTCTGGTGGCCATTTCGTCGGCTATTTTTTTCAACTACGGACACAAAATCGCCGATGCGTTCAAACAACATCAGCAAAACACCGCGTATCAAACCAGCTTGGACGCCCTGTTCAATGCCGCCACCCACCGCAGCATCCTAATGGTGCGCATGCTGAATGCCGACGACCTGTTTGATATTGACAGCCTGCACATGGAAATGTTCCGTTACGAACAGACGGTCATCCAAAACCTTTCAGCCTTACGCAAAAACGCACAGTCACCCACCCAGGTTGAAATCACGCAAGAAGCCGCCAAAATCATGACGCGCAATCGTCACTATCAAGAAAAAGTCTATTCGCTGCTGATGAATCAGCAGAAAGAAGCCGCCCTAAAACAGCTGGTGGAGGTGACCCTGCCGATACAAACCCAAGTATTCAATACTTTGGAACAGCTCAAACAGGATTACGAAGCGGCTTCAGAGAAATCCGAAGCGCACTTTGCCGACACGCTGGCCAATATGCACACCCTGATTCTCTGGGCGGCGCTGCCGATTATTTTCAGTCTGGTGGTGATCGCACTGCTGACCATTGATCAGCTCCGGCGCTATGCCCGCACCCAACAGACGCTGCGCGATCATTTAGAAGAACGGGTATTACAGCGCACACATGAGCTTTTGCTGGATCGCAATTTGATGCATAACTTAAACGAAGCCATCGGTATTTTTAACGAAGACGGCCACCTTGAAATCAGCAATAAAAAACTGACCGAATTACGCTTAGCCAATGAATTGGGCAGCACCCTGTCCATCTGGGAACTGTTGAAAAAAGCCTTTTTTCAACTCGATGTCGCAGCCATACAGGAACAGGTCGCCATCCACAAACGCTGGCGCGGCGAAGGCGCGGCACTGCATTACAAACATCAATTCATGATGATTGACATCGCGCAATTTAACGACAAAACACTGCCGCAGAACTACTATTCGATTATTTTCAGTGATATTACCGAACTGAAACACACACAAAACCAATTGAGCTTCACCGCCAATTACGATGCCGTGACGAACCTCCCGAACCGCTACTCTTTCAACCAGCACATCCAGAACAGCATCCAAAAGCACCCGGAAAGACCCTTACACCTCTTTTACATTGATTTGAACGACTTCAAATGGGTCAACGACCATTTAGGCCATAATACCGGCGACGATTTTCTACGCCATGCCGGACAGGCGTTTAAAGAAGTCTTGCCGCAAGAAGCCTTTATCGCGCGCCTAGGCGGCGACGAATTTGCCATTCTATTGCACACCCATCAGACACTCAAGCAACTGACTCGTTTAGCCAATGAGCTGACGCATCAGATCCGCCGCATTAACGATCACCACCACACCAACCATCAAGTCAGTTGCAGTATCGGCATCGCCTCTTACCCGGAGCACGGCGACACGGAAGAAACCCTGATCAAACACGCCGACTACGCCATGTACCAAGCTAAACGGGTCAAACAAACACCCTACTGCCGGTTTTCGGACACAATGCGTCAACAACTCAGCTACCTGCATGAAATCGAAGAAAGCCTGCACACAGCGGTACGTGATAAAGCGTTTCAAGTCCATTATCAACCGCAATACCACCTGCACACTTTGAAACTGGTCGGTGCCGAAGCCTTGATTCGCTGGCCGAGAGAAGATCGCATGGTGCCGCCAACGGAGTTCATTCCGCTGGCGGAAAAATTCGGTCTCATCAACGCCATCGGCGAATTCGTGCTGGACACCGCCGCACAGCAGCTTCAGGCCTGGTCAAATTGCGCAATCGCCCTGCCCAGAGTCGCCGTCAACACCTCCTCAACCCAATTACTGGCCGGGAACTTTGCCACCCTTGTGGCACAAACCCTGACACGCCATCAATTGCAACCCAATCAAATGGACATTGAAGTCACCGAATCGGTGATGATGAAAAACCTCGAACATACCGGTTCCGATGAAAGTGCGAATGGACTCAGTCTGTTGCAAACCAAAGGCGTGGAAATTTCCATCGACGACTTCGGCACTGGCTACTCTTCCTTGTCCTACATCAAACATCTGAATGTGGATCGCATTAAAATCGACAAGAGTTTTATCGACGACATTGAGCTGAACCCAGAGGCACGCTCCATCGTCCGCGCCATCATTAAAATGGGGCACAGTCTCGGTATCAAAGTCTTAGCGGAAGGCATTGAAACGCCCAATCAATTGGACATTCTCAAGTCACTGGAGTGTGACGAAGGACAGGGCTATCTATTCAGCCGACCGTTAAACGCCGAACAGTTTGAACAAAAGTGTCTGCAAACGACGGGTTAACAACGCATTAACGACGGAAGGCTAGCTTCTAAAGAGTAGCGACTGAAGGGTAACGACAAAAGATTAACAACCACGCAGTCACGCCGATTAACTCGAAATGACCAGGCCTGGTGAAAATTCACCAGGCCTGGCAAGAAGCAAGAACAAAGCAACGTGAGTCATTAAAATGCCCAAATCAACCGATGAGATGGCCGCGCTGGCAGCGATCCTGAAGGCCATTCAGAAGGCTCCCAAACAAGGAGCCGAAACACACCTGACCGATGAACAGATTAAACGCTTGGCCGAGGCGATTAAAAAACAGCTGCGTCAACAGCTTCACTGAGCTGCAAACCGCTTTCAACCTCGTTGCGTTTTTCGCTTCCGAGTAGATTTTCGATCAACGTCAACGCGAATGCAATGGCCGTTCCTGGGCCTTTTGAGGTCACAATCTGACCGTCCTGAACCACAGCGGCATCCACAAACGTCATATTTTCTGCCGGTTGGTTTTCAATCACACCCGGAAAGCTGGTGGCTTTTTTACCCGCCAATAAACCGGCGGTGACCAGCACCTTCGGCGCGGCGCAAATGGCGGCTGAATAGCCGCCTTGCTGCACCGTCTGCTGCAACATACGCTGCAAACGCAGATCCGCATTCAAGTGATTGGCACCCGGCAAACCGCCGGGCAAGGCAATCACGTCAAACCGATCCGATTCAACTTCGGCCAAGGTGGTCTGAGCCACCAGTTGCACGCCACGACTGGCGGTAATCAAACGTTCCTCATCTAAGCTTGCCGTGACCACCTCGACACCCGCACGCGTCAACAAATCGATAAGGGTGACGGCTTCGAGTTCTTCACACCCTTGAGCCAACGGAACCAATGCACGTTTTGTCATACGCCCTCACGGTTTCATTTGCTGGGTGAAATACATGCCTTTCAACAGACTCAAGGCTTCATACAGCTCGTAATCGTTCGACAGGAGCTCTTCCAGCTCTTTTTGTTTGGCCAGCTCAGCCTCACTCAATTTTTTCTCGGGTTTGGCTTCATTTTCGCCATTCAAGTGTCCGGTCAAATCTTTTTCCTTCACGCGGACAAAGTCGGTGCCCTGCAGTTTTTCCACTTTGACCTGATTGATGACGATATCCGGCTGGATGCCATCGGCTTGAATCGAGCGGCCATCGGGCGTGTAATACAGCGCCGTGGTCATTTTAATCGCCCCACCGTTGTTCAACGGAATCAACGTTTGCACCGAACCTTTACCAAAACTGGCACGACCGGCGATCAAGGCACGTTTCTGATCCTGCAAGGCACCGGAGACGATTTCCGACGCCGAGGCCGAACCTTCATTGATCAGCACCACAATCGGTTTATCGTTCATCAGATCCCCAGGCTCGGCTAAAAACTCCATATCCGAGTTCTGCACGCGCCCTTTGGTGTAAACAATCATGCCACCATTTAAAAACGCATTAGACACATCCACTGCGGCACGCAAAACACCCCCAGGGTTATTGCGCAAATCCAGCACCAAGCCGTTCAAATCGCCTTTATTGTCTTCTTCCAATTGCTCAATCGTCTTCACCAAATCTTCACCGGTGCGCAACTGGAACTGACTGATGCGAACATAGCCCATGCCATCCTTCAGCATCTGTCCTTTAACGCTTTTAACCTTAATCACCGCTCGCGTCAGCTCGATCACCAAGGGCTTATCCTCTCCTTGACGCACAATGGTCAACTTGATCTTCGAACCGGGTTTGCCGCGCATGATTTTAACCGCTTCGGCCAATGTTTTACCCTTAACCGGTTCATCGCCGAGTTTGATAATCAAATCACCGGCCTTCACACCGGCTTTCTGCGCCGGGGTATCGTCAATCGGTGAAATGACTTTGACAAAACCGTCTTCCATGCCGACTTCCATACCCAAACCACCAAATTCACCGGTGGTATGCTCTTCCATTTTCTTGAAATTCTTAGGCGCCAGATAGTCAGAATGCGGATCCAAGCTGGATAACATCCCGCTGATCGCTCCTTCCAACAGGGCTTCGTTTTTGACAGGTTCGACATAATCGGTCGAAATACGATCAAACACTTCAACAAACGATCGTAATTCTTCCAGCGGCAAAACGGCTTGAGGCGCACGGTTCGATTCCGCTTCGTTTTCCGCCAAAACCGACGTGCCGACCACCACCGTAGCGCCCAGTACCGCACCGTAAAACATCCAAAAACTTTTCTTAACCCAGGTTACTTTCACACTTCACTCCAAAAGGCGTTTCTCTTCAACAAAAATAAATTTACTTCATTATAAGTTATGTTTAAGTGACTTTAGAGAACTATTTAATTAAAATCACGACCGTCATTTAAACACATTTCCCCCCAACAAAAGAACTACAACGGTGAAACAAACATGGAAGAAGTCAACGCCCTAGCCATCAAAGAAGAAAACATCGAAAAGGCCTCCAAAGCCTTAAAAGCCATGGGACATCCATTGCGGTTGAAAATTCTGTGTGTCTTGGGTGACAGTGAAATGCCCGTCATGGACATCGTCTCCAAAGTCGGCACCACCCAAAGCAATATTTCACAGCACATCGACATTCTGCGCGAAAAAGAAATCATCACTTCCCGCCGTGACGGCAGCCGCATACTGTGCAAGGTCCGCGACCCGCAAATACTCAACCTGCTGGAAGCCATGCAACAAACTTTTTGCCCGGTTTAACCCAGTCCCACTTTTTCTGCAAGGCAGCCTGTTATACAGAACGTCTTGCTGCGAAACCTATGCTCTGCGCAATCTCTGCACAAACTTTGTGAGTCG
>NZ_JBNGDN010000012.1:0-27598 GCF_049975065.1 Hydrogenovibrio sp. | reverse complement strand
GCCACTGAAGAATAATTGGTCGGGACAGTAGGATTTGAACCTACGACCCCCGCCACCCCATGACGGTGCTCTACCAGGCTGAGCCATGCCCCGAAACCATTGAAGCGCTATTATATAGTGATTGGGATATTAATCAAGCATCATCACGCGGTCTTCTTAACCTGAAGTTTACACCTTTGGGTTAACTTAACACTTAGCCAACCCACTTTTGCGCCATGGCGCGCGGCGACAGGCGTAAGTAGCGCTTCTGTGTCAACCAGCCAATCAGTAGCAAAATGCCCGCGCCGCTCATCAAGCTGACCAACCAAAGCCCAGGATTGAATGCGACCGGAATATCCAGCACCAGTACATTCACCGCCAAACCGGTTATCTGGGCGAAGCTGGCGGCCAAGACACCGGCTAAAACGCCTAATAACACAAACTCCATTAAACCGATTTTAGTAATGACTTTTTGCGTGGCGCCCAAGGTGCGCAATAGCAACCAGCTTTGCACCCGCGTCTGTTGACTCGCCATGGTCGCGGCAAATAACACGATCAAGCTCGCCAGCAAAGTAAACCCATACAAACCGGAAACCGCCCAACTGGCCTGCGACATAATGGTCTGCACCTGCTCTAAAATCCGTCGCGCATCGATCAATAACACGCCTGGCACTTGCTGTGCCAACTGCTGAGTCAAGCGATTGACGTTGACATCACGATTGGCCAGCGCAAAATTGCCAATATAGGAAATCGGCAAAGCACCTTCCGCATCCGGCTGGACAATAAAGAAAAAGTTCAATCGAAAACTCTGCCACTCAACCTGGCGAATGGAGGTGATTTCGTAGCGGTAATCTTGACCACTGAAACTGAAACTCAACACATCGTTCAACTGCAAGTCGAACAACGTCATCATGCCCTCTTCCACCGACACCTGCGGCCAATCGGTTTGCGGTGGACTCGCCTGTAAAATCCGATTGTAGTCGGGCGGTGACGACATGACGGCGATATTCGACTCGCGTTCCAGCAAACGTCTGGCTCGGTTAGAGGCTTGATCCTGAGAGCGTATCGGCGCATCATTCACCGCCACCAAACGACCCCGAGCCATCGGCACCAGCTCGGTTTGAATGTCATCCGCAGCTAGAATCGCTTGTACGGATGCCTTTTGATCCGGCTGCACATTCACCAGAAAGGTATCCGGGGTATTTTCCGGCAGAGACGCCTGCCAATTGGACATTAAATCCTGGCGCACAAACGTCATCAGCATCAGCACAAACAGCACCAGCCCCATGGAAATTAATTGCACTTTCACCAGGCCTGGCTCTCTGAGCAAAGCGGCCAGCGACAGTTTTAACCAACCTCGGCTCCGGCCTTGCAACTGCGCCACCCACTTCAACAGCAGTCGCGCTGCCAGATACAGCGCCAATCCGGTGGCTAAAAGCCCGGCCAACACCCACCAGATAAAGCCGGTAATGGACACCACTACCAGCAAAATCAACCCTAGGCTGACCAGCCATTGGCGCATTTGCGGCGTTGAAGCCAGTGTTTTAAGCAACTGCATCGGTGAAGTATTCACCGCATGGCGGAACGCCTGCCAAGCAAAACTCCACAACACCAAAAAGCCCATTAAAAAGCCATGCAGATACACACTTGGCTGATAAGCGGGCACCAAAGGATCAAAATAATCGCTTAATAACGGCAGGCTCGCCTCAAACAGCAAGGCACCAAGCAGCACGCCCGCCAGGCTGGCGACCACCGCCAACCAACTCAGCTGAAAGGCAAATAATCGAGTCATCTGCGCCTTTTGCGCGCCGAAAGCACGCATTAACGCAATGGCATTTTGCCAACGTTGCAGATAAAACCGACTGGCAATCAGAATGGACAAGCCAGCCACCAACACCGCTGACAAGGCTGACAACTCCAAAAACAGCCATGCGGTATCCAAGGATTCTGCCAGGTCTGGCGAAGGCGCTTGAGCGGAAAACGTCTGCAAATGTGGACTCTGACTGGCCGCTACCGCCGCTGCAAATTGTTCAATGGCACCCGCCTCGCCCGCCAGCGCCAATTCATAAGTCACCCGACTGCCCGGCCCTTTTAAACCGGTGGCCGCCAAATCCGCCAAGGGAATCAACATCTGGTGTGAAAAGGCTCCCATGCCGCCTCCGGCCGCGCCCAGAGGCTCAAAGGTGCCGCCCAAGGTAAACGCCCGTTCGCCCAATTCAATCACGCTGTCATCTTGCAACGACATCAGCGTCCGCAGCGGCGTTTCCACCCAGACCTGCCATTGGCGCTCGGGGGTCTTAAATTTTTCGGAAGATAGGCTTGGAATCGGCTGGCTACCGTCTTCCGACACAGGTTGACGCAACGGGTAGTTTTCAGAGACCCCTTTCAATTGCACCAACTGAAACTGTTCGCCACTGAGTGCCATGGTCACCAAGGTTTCGCTTTGCGAGGTTCGTAACCCAAGCGCTTGCGCCCGCTCGCGCCATTCAGGCGGAATCGGCCTTGAGCTGCGCAACACATAATCGGCACCGAGATTATTTGCCGCCTGTCGCAGCATGGAATCTTTGACCGTTTGCCCCAACTGCTCCACATAGGTCACAGAGGCACTGGCAATCACCACCGCCAGCAGCAACCACAGCCATTCCCCCCGTTTCACACCACGCCAGAACCACACAGAAGCGGTTGCCATGTCCGACAGAGTTCGATTCACTGACTGTTTCATAAGCGGTGCAACTGTCCGTTTTGCAGAGTGAACGCTCGGTCGCACTGTCGCGCCAAGCCCATATCATGGGTGACCAATACTAAGGTGGTGTGTAAATCGTCGTTCAATTGAAAAAGCCGCTTCTGAACCTGTTCGGCAGTGGTTTCGTCCAGGTTTCCGGTGGGTTCATCGGCAAATAAAATCGTCGGCTCGGTCACAAAAGCGCGTGCCAAGGCAACCCGTTGCTGCTCACCGCCCGACAATTCCGACGGGCGATGCGACAAACGATGGGACAAGCCAACTTTTTCCAACGCTTCCAGTGCTTGACGGCGAGCGTCCGCCACCTGAAACAGTTCTAACGGCATCAATACATTTTCCAAGGCCGTCATACTTGGCATCAATTGAAAATTCTGAAACACAAAGCCAACCTGCAAGGCGCGCAGCTGAGCACGCTGATCTTCATTCAAGCCTTTCAACGACTGCCCAAACAACCGCACTTCGCCTGCGGTGGGCTGTTCCAAACCCGCCATTAAAGACAACAAGGTGGATTTCCCCGAACCGGAGCGCCCCACTATGGCAAGTTTCTCACCGGGCTGGACAGACAAATCGCAGCCCTTTAAGATAGACAAATCTTCATCATCAGACGAGACATCGTAATGCACGTCCTGCAAACTCAACACCGCTTCTTCATTCATCTTCGCTCTTTTACCTTAGTAGTGACATGGTTATCGGGCTTGTGGCTGGCCAGTTACACAAGTGTAGCGCAAGCCGAGTCGAAACCCCAAACAAAAACCCTGCTGGTGCTGGGCGACAGCCTGAGCGCCGCTTACGGCCTGCCGACGGAAACTGGCTGGGTGAGGCTGATGGCGGCGCAATGGCCCGAGCTGCAAGTCGTCAATGCCAGCATTGGCGGCGAGACCAGCTCCGGCGGCCTCAACCGCCTGCCGCAGCTGCTGAAAACCCACCAACCTGACTGGGTGATTTTGGAACTGGGTGCCAATGACGCATTGCGTGGCCAATCGTTGCAAAGCACTCGCCAAAATCTACAAAAAATCATCGACCAGAGTCGTGCTGACGGTGCCAAAGTGCTGCTGCTCGGCATACGCTTGCCCACCAACTATGGCCCGGCCTATGACGCTCTTTTACAAAAAACCTACCGCCAACTGGCCGAGCAAAACGGCCTATTATTCGATCCCTTCTTTTTAGAACCCGTGGCCGACGACCCCACCATGGTGCAGGAAGATGGCCTCCATCCGAATGCCAAAGCCCAGCCAATCTTGTGGCAACGCTTAGAACCGCTCGTGAAACGCTTAATCACCGAATCGACCGCATCTTCACGCTAGCGGCCTGTCGGGTTTAATGCCCACCCTGACAGTTAGGCGATGCGGCGACATTTGGCGCGGCCTCCCACTCGGCGGGGCTGTAGGTGTGCAGCGCCAAAGCATGAAACTGTGGCATCAAGGTTTCCAGTGATCGATACACGGCCTGATGCCGCTTCACTTTCGACAATCCTTTAAAATCCGCCGACACCAAGGTGAGTTTAAAATGCGACGCCTCCGCCGAGCCGGCATGTTGATGGCTTTCGTTTTCCAATGCCAGATAGGTCACTTGAAATGCGGCTTTCACGTTGTTTTCAATTTGTGCTTGTAAATTCACTTTATAATCCTCTATAAAATTTCTCTTGCCTGTCTGAGCGTGCCATCACGGCCTGACAAGGTATAATCACATCATTACCACTAAAGTATCAGGAGTCCAATATGCCCGTTAAGACCGCGACCGTCCAACTCGACACCCCCTCAAAACGTCACTTACATCGTCTAGCGTTCACCTTATTCGCCCTGTTAATCATGAGCAGTGTTATCGCCCAGGCCGCCAAGGATGCTCCAGCTCAAACCAAACTCAAACCCGTGCCGGAGCTGCAAGATCCACCATCGGATCGTTTTCCCGGTGACCCGGCCGAGCACAAAGCCGTCTATATGTGGAACAAAGCCGACCCCGGCTATCAAACCAGCATTTTAAACTCCATCCAAGCGATGATTAAACGCTACGGCGACAATGTCGATATTGCCGTGGTCGCCATCGGCCCGGGCATTCACGTCCTCGCCAAAAAACCGGAACGCGATGTAGAAAAGCTCACCTACGAGCGTGTCGGCAGCTTTGCGAAAGACTACAATGTCCGCTGGATTGCCTGTGGCAACACCATGAATACCTTGCACTGGACGGACAAAGACATGCGCCCATTCGCCGAATACGCCGAAGTCGGTGCGGCGGCCTTAATGGAATTGCAGGAAGAAGATTACAAATTATTGGTTTGGTAAGAAACCTCTCATTCACTGAATTTTTTTGAACTAAACTCACCGTCTAACCCTTTCTTCCAATCGGCCAGGCCTGGTCAAACCGATGCAAATAACCAAGCCTGGCCACAACCCAGTTTAAGACTTTGAGGCCGACTCACCCGTCGTCAACGACGTGGCCGCCAATAACTGATCCAGCTTGGCATGCAACCCCGCCACTTCGTTTTCCAAACGATCGATGTGCGACTGCTCCTGCTGTTGCGCTTCTTGCTCTTCTTCGCGCATCATTTTCTTATGTTCTTCATCCAGCACTTCCACCACGATACCGATCATCATATTCAGAAACACAAAGGCGGAAAAGAAAATAAACGTCAGGTAAAAAATCCAACTCAGCGGATACACCGCCATGGTTTCATACATCACATCCGTCCAGTCTTCAAAGGTCGCCACCCGGAACAGCGTCAGCAGCGAAATGCCCAGATCCCCCCACAGCACCGGATTGATCTGTGCGAACAACAAATTGCCAATCACCGCATAAAGGTAAAAAATAATGAACATTAACAACGCCACATACCCCATACGCGGCAAAGCGGAAATCAACGCACTGACCAGCACGCGCAGCTCGGGAATAAACGAAATCAAACGCATGACACGGAACAGCCGCAACATACGGGCAATCAAGGCATATTCGGAATCGTCCAGCGGAATCAGACTCACCACCACTATGACAAAATCAAACACATTCCAGCCTTTTTTGAAAAAATCGCGCAGACGGTCTTCCGCCGCCATGCGTATCAGAATTTCAATCAAGAAAAATAAGGTAACGGCATAATCCATCACCCACAAAAACGTCAAGGCCGTTTCCGGCAAAGGATAGGTTCGCACCCCAATTAAAAGCGAGGACAAAATGATTACGGCAATGACAAACATTTCAAACGCTTTATTGTCGCGAATCTGCTGAAACTTACACTGAAAACCATCCCACGTCACGGTCGGCAACCTCATTAAAAAATATAATTAACTCAATAAGCCAAGCTTATTGCCCGCCACTATTTTACTGCAAAAAATCCGCCCGCAATTGGTAAAATAGCGTTTGAACATGCGGGAAAATGCCTTCTACAGATTCGAAGTGCGCCCCCCATTCCCCGAATAAACAAAAGGAAACACTATGTCAAAAATTACGGTAGTAGGACAGGGCGATTGCCAGTTTGATGGCCAATTTTCGTTATTGGATGCATTGGATGATGCCGGATTTGATATGCCTTACAGTTGTCGTGGTGGCAACTGCGGTGCTTGCGAGGTGCGGCTGGTGTCTGGCAAGGTGGAAGCCATTCAGGACGCGGTATATGAAACCGAAGGTGACAACATTTTAACCTGCAGCGTCATTCCCCTGACCGACATTGAAATTGAGTTGATCTAATCTAACCCGAAAAATGACATTCGGGTGAATCCGCCACGCGGTCAAAACCCCGGACGTCAAATCCCCAAATGCCACAAAGCAAAAAGCCCTCCGAAGAGGGCTTTTAATCAACATCCGTCGGTTAGCCGACGGGTGACTTATTTGGCGTTAACCATTGAACGGTATTTTTCAACCATGTTGGCTGGCAATGGAATGTAACCGTCTTTTACCACGTCCTGCTGACCTTTTTGCGACAGAACCAAGTTCATAAACTCACGCGTCACTGGCTCCAGTGGCTTGTTAGGCGCTTTGTTGATGTAAACGTAGAGGACACGTGCCAAAGGATAAGTGCCGTTCAAAGCATTATCCGGCGTGGGGTCAACATATTTGCCGTCGTCTTTTTTGGACAAAGGAACCGCTTTGACACCGGCGGTTTTATAACCGATACCGGAATAACCAATGCCGTTCATTGAAGACGAAACCGACTGAACCACAGAAGCGGAACCTGGCTGCTCGTTCACAGATGACTTGTAGTCCCCTTTACACAGAGCCACTTTTTTGAAGTAACCGTAAGTACCGGAAACCGAGTTACGACCATAAAGCTGAACGGACTTGTCTTTCAGCTCACCGCCAACACCGACTTGACCCCAAGTGGTGATGTCGTTCTTCTCACCACACTTACGGGTAGAAGAGAAAATCGCGTCCACTTGTGGAATGCTCAAACCTTTGATTGGGTTGTCTTTATTGACGTACACCGCCAAGGCGTCAATGGCCACACCGATTGCAGTCGGCTTATACCCGTGTTCTTTTTCAAACATGGCCAATTCTTTGGCTTTCATCTTACGGCTCATAGGCCCCACGTTGGACGTGGATTCCGTCAAAGCCGGAGGAGCCGTTGAAGAACCAGCCGCCTGAATCTGAATGTTCACATTCGGATAAGTACGCTTGAACTCTTCCGCCCAAAGGGTCATCAAGTTGGCCAAGGTATCGGAACCAACGGAGGAAAGGTTACCGGAAACACCGGAAACTTTCTGGTACGTTGGGATAGACGGATCCACACCGGCGGCGTAAACAGCGTTTGAGGCAACAGCGGTCGCAAGACCCATAGCAATTAAAAGATTGCGCTTCATTCTGGTTCTCCTAAAATTTTAGAATTGAGGTTACGTTTTTGACAAGGAAGATTATGACGAGCTGGCATAACACCCAAATGAAACAAAAATGACAGTTATATGACACTCCGTAATTGGAAACAGGTATTCCATTTTCAATGACCGACATCAAACATACGGCCATTGACTGCAATATATTTGTCACATAATCCCATGAGCCGAGTAAATTTTTATACAATTCGGGCTAGTCGAATCGCCTCAACGTCGAACAGAGAGACTGTGCATGGAATTTCATGACATCAATGACATAGAAGACGCCACCCGCAAAAGCCGCAAAGAAATGTTCCGTTTCGGAACCGCACTGCTGTTTATTATTTTAATCATGCTGTTTTCCGCCAACCTTCAACTGGGAAGCGGCACCGTCAGCATCGAACTGGTGATCGCGGCCATGATCGGCGGCTACATGGCCATGAACATCGGTGCCAACGATGTGGCCAACAACGTCGGCCCGGCGGTGGGCTCCAAAGCCCTCACCCTCACGGGCGCGATCATTATTGCCGCCGTATTCGAATCTGCCGGTGCCTTGATTGCGGGCGGGGATGTCATCAGCACCATTAAAAAAGGCATTATTGATCCCGCGTTAATCGACAACAGCAACACCTTTATCTGGCTGATGATTGCCGCCTTGCTTTCCGGCGCCCTCTGGCTCAACTTAGCCACCTATATGGGGGCACCGGTTTCCACCACCCACTCGATTGTCGGCGGCGTGCTGGGTGCCGGCATTGCGGCCGCAGGTTGGGACATTGCCAACTGGGATCAGATGGGCGCCATTGCCGCCAGCTGGGTGATCTCGCCGATCATCGGCGGTTTGATTGCCGCCCTGTTTTTGTTCTGGATCAAACGCAGCATCACCTATCAAGACGACATGCTGGCCGCCGCCCGAAAAATGGTGCCGCTTCTTATCGGCCTTATGGCTTGGGCTTTCTCGACCTATCTGGCCCTCAAAGGACTTAAAAAAGTCTGGGCGACCGATTTCACCACGGCCGCTGTTATCGGCCTGATCATCGGCTTGCTCGTGTATGCCGCCGTTCGCCCAATGGTGTCGCAACAAGCAACCGGCCTGAAAAGCAGCAAAGCCAGCGTAAACAGCCTGTTCACCATTCCATTGATCTTTGCCGCCGCCCTGCTCAGTTTTGCCCACGGCGCCAATGACGTTGCCAATGCCGTTGGCCCCCTGGCCGCCATTAACGATGCGGTGCAAAGCCATGAAGTCACCACTCAGGCGAGCATTCCGCTGTGGGTGCTGCTCATCGGCGCTATCGGCATCAGTCTCGGGCTGTTGCTTTTCGGCCCCAAACTCATCCGCACCGTCGGCTCCGAAATCACCGAGCTGGATCAGATGCGCGCCTTTTCCATTGCCATGGCCGCCGCCATTACGGTGATCTTTGCATCGCAACTGGGGCTGCCCGTCAGCTCCACCCACATTGCCGTCGGCGGCATTTTCGGGGTGGGGTTTTTGCGCGAATATTTAAAGCGCAACTACGCCAAAACCCTGCAACAGATTCGCGACCATCACGAAGGGCGCAATCAAGCGGAAATGGATGCGTTTATTGAAACCTTCAGCAAGGCCAGCCTCGCCATGAAAAAGCAAATGCTGGCGGAACTGAAACACCACAAAGCTCAGGTTGAGTTAAGTAAGAAAGAGCGGAAATCCTTGAACAAGGTGTATCAGAAAGAATTGGTCAAACGTTCCGCCTTTTTGAAAATCGTCGCCGCTTGGGTCATTACGGTGCCCGCGTCCGGCATTCTCGCTGCACTGATCTACTTCACCATTCGCGGCATGATGCTTCCCTAAAACCCACTCGTTCACCAAGCCTAGTGAAAACCTCAAAATCACCAGGCCTGGTGAAACCTCCGAAACCGCCAGACCTGGGGAATTCTCAAGCCATCATCACCATCCTATCACCCAAATTGAACGTGTGCTGCGCCACTTGGCGGTGACAAGGGCGGTTTGGTCACAACCGCTTTGCTCAACGGAAAATCACAGCGGAAACTGGAGCCCTTGCCATACTGACTTTTAATCACCAGCTTGGCTTGATGACGTTCAAGAATGTGTTTCACAATCGCCAAGCCCAATCCGGTACCGCCGGTATCACGGGAACGCGCCGTGTCCACTCGGTAAAATCGCTCGGTTAAGCGGCTAAGGTGTTCCTGTGCAATGCCAATGCCAGTATCGTCCACCTGGAAATGCGCCCCTTTCTCGTCTCGATACCAACGAACGGTGATGTCACCTTTATCCGGCGTGTAGCGTATGGCGTTAGAAATTAAATTCATCAGCACGCTTTTCAACGGATCCTCATAGCCCTTTAACGCCAACCTTTTGTCCAGCTCAAAATGGAAACGATGCCGCCCCTGACTCATTTGCTCGACATCCTGCTCCATCCGCTGCAAAATCTCCGCCACCGGAACCGTTTTTTCCTTGCCCACTAGGGTTTCGGATTCCATGGCGGAAAGCGTCAGCAAATCATTGATAATCGACTGCATCCGCACCGACTGCCCATGCATTTGCTCAAGGGGTTTCACCCAGACAGAATCCGCGGGCTGCCCGTCCATCATAACCTCAATGTAGCCGTTCAACACCGTCAACGGCGTGCGAAGCTCATGAGACGCATTGGCCACAAAATCACGGCGAATTTGCGCCAGATTGTAAAGTTCATGGATGTCCTTGACGATCAGGAGTTTGTGCGCTTTAAAGTAAGGAAACAGCCGAACGCTGAAAGCGCGATGGATGCCATTCAATACCGGAAGGATTAACGACTTTTCATACTGCTCGGATTTTAGGTATTGAATGAATTCCGGATGGCGAAACAGGTTTTCGATTTTGCGGTGGGTGTCGCTGTGCTTGAGCTTGAAAAGTTTTTTGGCGGAATGATTAAACCATTCAATCTGATGGTTTTCGTTTAATGAAATTATGGCATCCGGCAAAGCCATGGAAGCCGCCAGAAACTGTTCCGACTTGTAGAACTGCAGATCGGCATGCTTTTCCAGAGAGCGTTGTTTGCGCGAGACCAGATACCCCAACTCACCCCAAAAGCCAGATCCAGGGGGATAAGACACAGAGGGGGCGCCTTTGATCCATTGTTCGAAACGGTAAATACTATAAAACTGACGCGCGATGTAAAACAGCAAATAGACCGAAAAGGTCAACCACCACCAGCCGGACATCCAAGCCACAAACAAGGCCAACCATAAACCGGTGATCAACCAAGTCAGTTCACGCAAAATCCCTTTTGACACGGAACGATCAGCGCCTAATCAACCGAGAAGCGATAGCCCGCACCTCTGACCGTCTGAATGACCTCTGAAGCCCCCACCGGTTCCAGTAGTTTTCGCAAGCGGCGAATGTGCACATCCACTGTGCGCTCTTCAACCACCACATTTTCGCCCCAGACCTGATCCAAAAGCTGGACGCGCGTATAAACTCGGTTCGCATGGGTCATAAAAAAATGCATCAGCTTAAACTCGGTCGGCCCCAGTTTTACTTCTCGGTCACTCACGGTAAAACGATAGCTGGACAAGTCCAGTTTCAGTTCCCCCACTCGCACCTGATCGGAAGCCATTTTATCCGGTGCCTGCCGACGCAGCAGCGCCTGCACCCGCGCCACCAGCGCCCGCGGCGAGAAAGGCTTGACTACATAGTCGTCCGCACCGGATTCAAACCCCTGCACCTGATCGTTTTCTTCACCACGCGCGGTGAGCATAATAATGGGTGTCGCCGCCGTTTGTTCATTCTGCCGAATGCGTTGTGCCAACGAAACCCCCGACACACCGGGCAGCATCCAATCCAATAAAACACAATCGGGTTGCTGCTCCAACAAAAGCTTCCAGCCCTGCTCTGCATTCGGTGCTTCGATGACCTTAAAGTGTGCGGCGGTCAGGGTAAAATTCAGCATATCCCGAATGGCCGCTTCATCTTCAACCACTAAAATGCATTGCTCTGTCATAGCGTTACCTGTTTTAAGACTCCAGCGTCTCTAAAAACGCATTCAAGCGGTCACTGTCCATATTGCGCATGTCCTGACCTTTTACCAAGTAAATTATACTTTCGACCACATTACGCGCATGATCCGAAACACGTTCGGCCGCACGCAGTGCAATAATCATTTCCATTAGACATTCTACTTGATCGGGCTGTTCCACCAAGGCTTGTTTCAAATCTTGCATCGCCTTAGCGAAAATCTCGTCAATCAGTTCTTCTTCTTGGATGATTTTGCCGGCATTCTCAGTCGATACACGGGCAAAGGAGTCCAGTGCCATTTTCAACATGCCGTTCGAACGGGTGGAAATATCCACCAACTCGATGTAACCGGATAATTCGGCACACTTGGCCTCATGCTCTTTGCCAAAGGTGATGACCATATTGCCGATTTTAACAATTTCATCCCCCATTCGCTCCAAATCAATTGCAATGCGAATGGCCGCCAAGATCAAACGCAAGTCTGAGGCCGTAGGTTGCTGTCGTGCCAAGACCTTGGCGCACAGACTGTCAATTTCCATTTCCGCTTTGTTAATCACTCGGTCAAAAAGCACCACTTCCGTGGCTTTATCGACATCGCCACTGCCCAAAGCGACTAAAGCGGTTTCAAATTGACGTTCAACCAACCCACCCATTTCCAGAATATGGTTAAACAAATCTTCAAGGTTACGATTCAAATTTTCGGATATGTGACTGCTGAATTCATGCTTTTCCATGAGATAACTCCTATTTTTTTATGATATACACGCAATAAACTGATTTCAATCGAACCTTAGCCGTAGCGACCGGAAATATAATCTTCAGTTCGCTTGACTTGCGGATTCGTAAACAGAGAGTCTGTATCCGTGTATTCAATCAGGTCTCCCATATACATAAACGCCGTGTAATCGGACACACGGGCCGCTTGCTGCATATTATGCGTCACAATCAGAATGGTAAAATCATTTTTCAGTTCAAAAATCAACTCTTCAATCGCCAGCGTCGAAATCGGATCCAGTGCCGATGTCGGTTCATCCAGCAACAGTACTTCCGGTTTAATGGCAATGGCACGGGCAATGCACAAACGCTGCTGCTGACCACCGGATAAGCCCAAGGCATTCTCATCCAGACGATCTTTAACTTCTTCCCAAAGACCCGCCCCTTTCAAGGCCCATTCAACGGTTTGATCCAGCGCATTCTTATCGTTAATACCCTGCAGTCTTAGGCCGTAGCAGACGTTCTCATAAATGGATTTGGGGAAAGGGTTGGGTTTTTGAAACACCATACCCACTCGACGACGCAACGCCGCTACGTCCATGTGTTTGTCATACATATCGTCGCCGTGCAACAGCATCTGGCCATCCACATTCACAATATCAATCAAATCGTTCATACGATTAAAACAACGCAACAACGTGGATTTTCCGCAGCCGGACGGCCCGATAAAGGCGGTCACTCGATTTTCCGGCAAGTCCATATTCACATTCTGCAGCGCTTGTTTGGTGCCGTAATACAGGTTCCAGTCGCGCACTTGAATGGCAATTTTTTCATCACCCAAAGCCATGCCACGGTGATCCCGATCCAAAGCAACACTCATATTTTGTTCACTCATAACACTGTTTCCTATCTTTAAATTCGAGTCTCGATTCCACCAGGCCTGGTGAAATCAGTTATCCAGAGATTTATACTTTTCACGCAGCTTATTACGAATTGTAATCGCCCCTAAGTTCAAGCCGACAATGATCAGCATCAGCAATAAAGAAGTGGCATACACCAATGGCTGCGATGCTTCAACATTCGGGCTTTGGAAGCCGACATCGTAGATATGGAAGCCTAGGTGCATAAATTTACGGTCAAGGTGAATAAACGGTGCGTTAAAATCGATCGGCAATTCCGGTGCCAGTTTGACAACCCCCACCAACATCAAGGGAGCCACCTCACCGGCCGCACGCGCGACAGCCAGAATCAAGCCCGTCATAATGGCCGGCATCGACATCGGCAGAACGATTTTCATAATGGTTTCCGACTTGGTCGCGCCCAATGCCAGCCCCCCTTCACGCAAAGCTCGCGGAATACGCGACAAACCTTCTTGGGTGGAAACAATCACCACCGGCAAGGTTAACAGCGCCATGGTCAAAGAAGCCCACAGCAACGCTGGCGTTCCGAAGGTCGGGCTGGGCAAGGCGTAGCTGTAGAAGAGCTCATCGATACTGCCACCGATAATATAAACAAAGAACCCGAGACCGAAAATACCAAAGACAATGGACGGCACCCCCGCCAGGTTATTGATGGAAATTCGCACTGTTCGGAGCAAAACACCGTCTCTAGCGTATTCACTCATGTAGACGGCCGCAATCACCCCCATCGGCGTCACAAAAACCGCCATCAAAATGACCATGGTAATGGTGCCGACAATCGCTGGAAAAATGCCGCCTTCGGTATTGGCCTCGCGCGGGTCGTCCAACAAAAAGTGGCCAATGGATGAAAAGAAAAAGCCAAGGTCTTCGGTAAAGGCCATGTTATTGGGTTGCCAGAAGCGCACAATGGATTTAAAAGGCACTTGCACTTCTTTGCCACCGGCCACTTTCAGGGTCACTTCACCCAAGGCGTTTGACTGACGATACAGTACTTTAAGGGTTTCCTGTTGATCGGCAAACTCGCGCTGTAATTTGGCACGCTGTGCATCGAAATCAGCTGCTTTTTTAGGCGTGTAGCGATTTTCGCTTTCCAGCTTTTTCTGCTGCAAGCGCAACTGCTCAATCTTGTAGTTGATCCCGCCCATGATCACTTTTTCAATGTGGCGAATCTGACTGCGTAAATCCTGACTGCTGTCCACCAGTTGCTGCATCATCGGCAAGACATTTTCACCCTGCGCAACAATCTGCCCATCCTGCTTAATGGATTCCAAGTGGCCGTAAACATTGCCCCACTCAAAACGCTCCACCACCGTGACATTGTCATCCAACACATCCTGACGCCCGATAATGTCAGCGGTGTTGATCCAGCGGAAGTCGATGCCATACACATCACGATTGCCCGTTTTCAGCAAAAACTGCGGGATGCGAATCACCGCCTCAGGGTTCTTAGGATCGGGAAACTCCTTATCCTTCACATCGTGCAGTTCACCGACGATTTGCTCTATCTGACCATTATCGGTTTTGATGTCGTACTCATAAACCGAATGTGGCCAGAAATGCACCAGACCACGGAACGAAATCATCAACAGCAAGCCGACAACCAGCACCACGCTGATACTGACGGTGGAGGCACTAAACCAGACCCAATGTTCGCCTTTTTTAAACCATTCTTTCATTGTCAGTATCCTTTATAGTGAACCATACTTACGGCGCATGCGCTCACGCACAAATTCCGCAAGGGTGTTAAAAATAAACGTAAAGATAAACAGAACCAGACCCGAGAGGAAAAGGACTCGATAATGGGTACTGTAGACTTCCGCCTCCGGCATTTCGACCGCAAGGTTAGCTGACAGGGTACGCATTCCCTGGAAGATATTGGCGTCCATCAAAGGCGTGTTACCAGAGGCCATTAACACAATCATCGTTTCACCGATGCCGCGCCCGAAGCCCAACATAATCGCTGAAAAAATCCCCGGACTGGCCGTCGGCAGCACCACACCCACCAAGGTTTGCCAACCACTCGCACCCAATGCCAGTGAACCATTCACCAGGTAGCTAGGGACGTTATAAATCGCGTCTTCCGCCACCGAGAAGATGGTCGGGATCAACGCAAAGCCCATTGCGAAACCGATGACTAAAGCATTACGTTGGTCAAAATCAATACCGGCACTGAAGGTTAGCCAGTGGCGCATGTCACCATTAAAGAACAGATTCTCGATTGGCCCACTCAGTGACAACGCAAACCAGCCCAAAAACACCACAACCGGCAACATCAACACAGCACGACGCCCGACGGGCACCATTAGGCGCAACCCTTCCGGCAAACGTGACCAGCCAAAGCCAAACAGCAGAATCCCCAACGGCACCACCACTAGAATGGCAAAGAAGCCCGCCAAGTGCGCCTCCATATAAGGTGCCAACCACAGCCCCGCCAAAAACCCAAGGATAACCGTTGGCAGAGCTTCGATCAGCTCAATCGCTGGCTTGACCACTTGGCGGGTTTTCGTATCCATAAAGAAAGCGGTGTAGATGGCGGCCAAAACCGCAATCGGCACTGCAAATAACATGGCATACAACGCCGCCTTTATGGTGCCGAATGTCAGCGGCATCATCGAAAACTTAGGTTCAAAGTCATTACTGGCCGAAGAGGACTGCCAATTGTAAGTCGGCTCCTCATAACCTTCGTACCAGACTTTACCCCACAAGCTTGAGAAAGACACATCCGGATGTTCGTTTTTAATGTCGTAATTAATCATCTTACCGGTCGTTGTTTCCAACAATGCGCCGTTACCGCGTTGTGCCATCTGCAAAAAGCGCAAACCGGTATCCAACTGCACATCGGCCAGATGCCGTTCCGCTGTCGCGTTGTAAAGATTTATCTCATCCGACCCATCGAGCGTCACAAACCCTTTACGACTGTATTCAATTGCAATGAAATTGATCGGTGCCTTGTCCACTTCAAAGTCGCGAATAAAGCGCAAACGGAAATTATTATTCTCATCCCGCACTGGGAACCACTGCGCCACGCGTCCCTGCGTTGTTCCGACCATTAAGGAATAGTCGCCCAACAGGAAACGCAGTGCGGAAATTTCTTCATCCTCCCGCACCAGATTCACTTTTTGCAATAATCTCGGTGAATCGACTTTCGACAGATCGTAATACGCCGTTTCACCGTTACGCGAAATCAGATAGAGGTTGCGCATGCCGGCATCCAGCTTTAACCAATCAAAGCCAGCGGCACCTGAAATGGTGCCTTGTGCATATTCCTCCAACACCACATCATCGGACAGCATCGACTCGATCTTATCGAACTGCTTGACCAAAACATCCGATTGACCGACCACCTGATAAGACACCACCAACTTCGAATCACTGCTACGAGCCGCCACCTTCTCGATGGCCGCGTCTGCCAGAGACAACGGCTCCTGACCAAACGGGTACTTCAGAGACGGCGTAATGGTGCGCACATTATTCGGATAGGTCACCGCGTACTCATACTGCGCAAACAAGACCCCCCCGCCCGACAGACCGAAGGCCATTAGCTTATTTGTTTCATTAACATTGGTAAAGCTGGTAATCGTTTCGCCTCTCAGCGGCAGCCTTTCCTGAGAAAACACCTTACCATCCGCCGCGGTAAAGCCGATCAACTGACCGGATTCGGTGATACGCAAAGCGGTTTCCTTGTATTCATCCATGCCATAGAAGAGCGTTTTCTCTTGTTTTCCACCCGGCAATGCATAAGACGAATGCTCCTTAACCGAAGCCGGGACAAACAAGGGTGCCACAACGTAGACCAAAAAGAACATAATCAACAGCACCGCCATAATGACACTGACACCACCAATGGAGATACTTGACGCCCAGGCCATATCCACAAAGTTACGGCGCTTGATACGTTTCTCGAATTTAGGCCCTTTCAAAGCCTCATCTAATGTTTTTTGCGCTGACTGATCCATTCAAAATTCCTAGAGGGTGATTTGAGTTCCGTAAATCTTAACGAGGCAATATGACATCCAGATGAAATTACCGTCTAAGATTTTGACGCCCGTCCAACCTCACGCCACACATTACCCGACTGCGAACGCACCATAAATAATCATTTTGCACCAATATGAAATAAGTTGATTTTGCCCAACCCTCCCATCAATGGGAAGACTGATTCATTTTTCCTTGCTGCTCAACGACTTAAAACGGCCTCAAAAAAAATTGGCTTTCTGGCATGGTTCAAGCTATTATCAGCACGACAATATCAGACACATTCTGTGGACACCAAAGGGTAATCAGTCGCTTCCAAAGACATTGAAGCCTGTGCCGACACCCGCACGGCACCCCCCCGAAAACAGACCAGAGATACTGATGCTTAACCCCTATGCAATCCATTCGGGTTAAACCGCTGATCAAACGGCATTACAATCTCGACAATTCATTTAAAACGACTAGAAGGACACACTTATGTCGCAAGAAATTTTTGATGTAATCAAAGACAACGATGTTAAATGGGCAGATCTTCGCTTTACCGACACGCATGGTAAAGAGCAGCACGTGACCATCCCGGCCAGTAGCGTAGATGAAGATTTCTTTGCTGACGGTGAAACGTTTGACGGGTCTTCCATTCAAGGCTGGAAAGGCATTCACAATTCAGACATGATTTTGATGCCACAAGAAGACGGGTTCTACCTAGATCCGTTCACGAACGACCCGACGATTGTCATTCGCATGATGGTGGTGGAACCGTCCACGATGGAACCTTACGAAAAAGACCCGCGTGGTGTCGCCAAAAAAGCCGAAGCCTATTTGGCCTCTACTGGCGTGGCGGACACCGCTTTCTTTGGCCCAGAACCCGAATTCTTTATTTTTGACGACGTGCGCTGGGGCGCGGATATGTCCGGTTCTTTTGTCAAAATGAACTCCGGCGAATCCGCCTGGGATTCCGAAAAAGTCTATGAAGACGGCAACATCGGTCACCGCCCAAGAGTCAAAGGCGGTTACTTCCCAGTGCCACCGGTTGACCAGTTACACGAAGTGCGTGCCGACATCTGTGCCATGGCCGAAGCCATGGGCCTGAAACTCGAAGCACACCACCACGAAGTGGCCGCTGGCGGACAATGCGAACTGGCCGTGGGCGGCAACACCCTGACCGCCAAGGCGGATGAAGTCCAAATTCTGAAATACGCGGTACACAACACCTGTAGCGCACTGGGCAAAACGGCCACCTTTATGCCAAAACCCATCGTGGGTGACAATGGCTCGGGGATGCACATCAATATGTCTTTGTCTAAAGACGGCAAAAACATTTTTGCCGGTGACGTTTATTCCGGCTTGTCGCAGGAAGCGCTGTGGTATATCGGCGGCTTAATCAAGCACGCGCGTACTTTGAACGCCTTCACCAACCCAGGCACCAACTCTTACAAGCGATTGGTTCCTGGGTTTGAAGCTCCGATTCTACTGGCCTATTCCGGTTCCAACCGTTCGGCGTCCATCCGCATTCCGTATGCACCGTCAGAACGTTCGCGTCGCGTGGAGTTGCGTTTCCCAGATCCGACCGCCAACCCTTACTTGGCGTTTGCCGCCTCGCTAATGGCCGGCTTGGACGGAATCCTCAACAAAATTGATCCGGGCGAGCCGTCCGAAAAAGATTTGTACGACCTGCCACCGGAAGAAGAAGCCACTTACAAAACCGTTTGTGCGTCTTTGGAAGAAGCGCTGGATGCTTTGGATGAGGATCGTGAATTCCTGAAAACTGGCGGCGTCTTCACCGATGACACCATTGATTCTTACATCAAGCTGAAAATGGAAGAAGTCACTCGCATGCGTGCCACCACCCATCCAATCGAATTCGACATGTACTACTCTCGTTAATCGTCGATTCGATTCAAATAAAAAACCCGCTTTCGCGGGTTTTTTTGACGCTTAATTTTTCGGGATCCGTACAATTTCGACCCCAGTGTGAAAATGCAAAAACGACCAGGTCTGGTCGTTTGAGTGTGTTTTTGGAAAGACGGGGAATCAATGCCCTTTATGGTTGGGATCCCAATCTTTCAAAACATATTCCGCCCCACAATAAGGGCACTTGGCTTTTCCAGTCTCTTCAATTGGCAACATCACTTTCGGGTGCGAATTCCATTGCTCTTGCCCTTTCATCGGACAGGTCAATGGCAGATCATCATAAGTGACTTCAATCACGGTTTGTTTACTCATAATCGCTTCTTTCCATTTCAGTTTGATTGTTTCGGGAAAACCCTGCTTAGGCCACAGTGGTCAACCAATCCAGATGCGCTTGGGAACGTCCGTGTACCACATCAAAATACTGCGTCTGTAACAACTCGGTCACAGGGCCACGCTGACCTTCTCCAATTTGTCGATTGTCCAGCTCACGAATCGGCGTCACCTCCGCCGCCGTTCCGGTAAAGAAGGCTTCATCAGCAATATAGACTTCATCACGGGTAATGCGTTTTTCACGCACTTCGTAACCGGCTTCTTTGGCCAACTGCATAATGGTACGACGCGTAATACCATCCAATGCAGCGGTCAGTTCCGGGGTGTAAATCACCCCGTCACGCACCATAAAAAAGTTCTCACCCGACCCTTCGGAAACATAACCTTCCGTATCCAGCAACAAGGCTTCGTCGCAGCCATGACTCACCGCTTCTTGCAGTGCCAGCATCGAGTTCATATAAGACCCGTTCGACTTGGCTTTGGTCATGGTGACATTGACATGGTGGCGAGTGAAAGAAGACGTGGCGATCTTAATGCCTTTACGCAGGTTTTCCTCCCCCATATAAGCGCCCCATTCCCAAGCAGCAACAATGACATGCGCCTTGAGATTATCGGCACGCAACCCCATACCTTCTGAACCATAAAACACCATTGGGCGAATGTAGGCCGATTTCAAACCGTTTTCACGCACGGCCGCGCGTTGCGCTTCATTCAGAACATCTTTGGAAAACGGCATGGGCATATTCATGATTTTGGCCGAATTGAACAAGCGATCCGTGTGCGCCTGCAAGCGGAAAATGGCCGTGCCCTGCTCCGCTTCGTAGGCACGCACGCCCTCAAACACGCCCATTCCGTAATGTAACGTGTGGGTTAATACATGGGTTTTAGCCTCACGCCAAGGCACCATTTCACCATCCAGCCAAATCAGGCCGTCGCGATCACTCATTGTCTGCATTGCAAGCTTTCCTTTCAGGTTTCTAACAGGAGGCCTTTCCAAGTTCACGCAAAAAATTCATACGTTTTCGCCAAAATCGCAGAAACTTGTTTTCACAAGGAAACGCCCGGCTATTTACCGAATTCTGCGCTCTAAAGAACCGAAGGATTCAACGCATGAAGGGGTCAGTCGTGCAATATTAAGCTTGTGGAATCAAGAAGTCAGCGAAATGGCGTTTAACGCTATAAACTGTCTGGGCGAAGCCTCACCGGATAATAGTTTAGAAAATAATAGTTTAGAAAATTTTGGTTATTTTAGCCTAATTCTCCCCTGCCATCACCACCAATTCCATAAAACCGAATGGATTTTCATCCAGCGCCTCACAGCAACAAACCCACAACACCCCCTCAAAAGACTTGCCATGACTTTTTTACTTGAAATTACAGGCGATATGTTTAAAATCATTCTTTTGGATTTAACACACTCATTCAGGCCGAATGTCGCGCATAGCACATCCGCCCAAACCGCAGACGGCATTACCCAATTCAAAAAAGCAATCCCAAGCTCGTCTTGCGATTGCTTTTTTAATTTGAACTTCTGGGTTTTAAAAGTCGCTTTAACCCAATCATGGCAAGACTGAGGTTTAAGGATCGGGTTAGAGACCGGTTTGAAGCCACTACTTTGGAAAACAATACCATTATGACTACTTCACCGCACTTAATGAACACCTATGCCAGACTGCCGGTTTGCTTTAAGTCCGGCAAAGGGGCTTGGCTTTACGATGAACAGGGTCAAAGCTACCTTGATGCCGTCAGCGGCATCGCCGTGTGCAGTCTCGGACACGCTCACCCAGAAGTCAGCGAAACCCTCTGCGAACAAAGCCACCAGCTAATTCACACGTCAAACTTATACAGCATCGAAAAGCAAAACCTGCTGGCCGATCAGCTGGTGGACGTGTCGGGATTGGAAAAGGTGTTTTTCTGCAACTCCGGTGCTGAAGCCAATGAGACAGCAATCAAAATCGCCCGCAAGTTTGCACACCGTAAAGCCCTGAGCACGCCGAAAATCATCGTGATGGAAAACAGCTTTCACGGGCGGACGTTAGCTACCCTGTCCGCGACGGGCAATGCCAAAGTTCAGCAAGGCTTTGCACCGCTGGTCGAGGGCTTTATACGCGTGCCTTTCGGAGACGCCGAAGCGGTTAAAGCGCACAGTGAAGATTCCAATATCGTCGCCATTCTGGTGGAGCCCATTCAGGGAGAAGGCGGTATTAAGATTCCCCCGCAGGGCTACCTAAAACAGCTGCGCGAAATCTGCGACCACAATGACTGGCTTTTGATGGTGGACGAAATTCAAACCGGCATCGGTCGAACCGGAAAATGGTTTGCACACCAGCACGAGGGCATTCTCCCCGATGTGATGACACTGGCCAAAGCACTTGGAAACGGTGTCCCAATCGGCGCTTGCCTAACCAGCACTAAAGCCGCCGACATTCTAGAGCCGGGCAATCACGGCACCACCTTTGGTGGCAATCCGCTGGCCTGCGCCGCAGGCCTGGCCGTTTTGAAAGTGATACGGGCACACAACTTCATCGAGCACATCGAGTTAAAAGGACTGGAAATTCTAACCCGTTTTCAGGCGGCGCTGGAGGACAACCCGGCGGTCAAGGATGTACGCGGCAAGGGCTATATGCTCGGCATTGAATTGGATCGCCACTGCGGTGAGCTGGTGCCAATGGCCTTAGAAAAACATCTTTTGATCAACGTCACGCAAGGCAACACCATTCGCCTATTGCCGCCATTTGTGATGTCAAACGATCAAGTCGACCGTTTGATCGACACCCTTGTTGAGTTAATCAACCAATTTACCCAGCAAGCCTAAATGCGCTTGCCAGAACGGGAAATAGCTTATGACCCCACACCACTTTCTAACCCTAAACGATTTATCTTCTGACCAGTTACAGCAACTGATTGAACGTGGCATCGAGTTGAAAAAGATGCAAAAAGCGGGCGAAATTCACGAACCGCTGAAAAACAAAACGCTCGCCATGTTATTTGAAAAGTCCTCCACACGCACCCGCATTTCATTTGAAATCGGCATGACGCAACTGGGAGGACACGCCTTGTTTTTATCCCCGAAAAGCACTCAACTCGGGCGTGGTGAGCCGATTGAAGACAGTGCCCGAGTCATTTCCAGTATGGCGGACGGCATTATGGTGCGAACCTTTGCACATGAGATAGTGGAAAAAATGGCGGAACACTCACAAGTGCCCGTCATTAATGCCCTGACCGACGATTATCACCCATGTCAATTGCTGGCCGACATGCAAACCTATTACGAACACCGGGGCGCCATTACCGATAAAACGGTTCTTTGGGTGGGCGATGGCAATAACATGTGCCAATCCTATATTAACGCGGCCAAGCAATATAACTTCAAACTTCGCATCTCAACACCGGAAGGCTACGACCCAAAAACGGAACTACTGGACGCGCACAAAGATCGCGTGGAACTGATTCGCGACCCGATGGCCGCCGCTGAAAATGTTGACTTGGTGGTAACGGACGTCTGGGCGAGCATGGGGCAGGAAGAAGAACAGAAAAAACGCGAACGCGCTTTTCAAGCCTATCAAGTCAACTCCGAATTAATGGCGCAAGCCGACCCAGAGGCTCTGTTTATGCACTGTTTGCCAGCGCATCGCGGTGAAGAAGTTTCCGCGGAGATCATGGACGCAAAAGACAGTGTGGTGTGGGACGAAGCTGAAAACCGGTTACACGCCCAAAAAGCCTTGCTTGAAAAGCTCATGGCTTAACAGGACTACATGACCCAGCATGGTTTGCCCTGCATGGCGTAACGCGGTTTAACACAACACAGGCTATCCATCCAACGCTTTGCGACCGGCAAAAGCCTGACTGAGTGTGCCGCTGTCAATAAATTCCAGCTCACCACCCATAGGGATGCCTTGCGCCAGACGCGTCACCGGCACCTTCATTGACGCGGCGAGTTGCTGAATGTAATGTGCGGTGGCTTCACCTTCTACGGTTGGATTGGTGGCGATAATCAATTCTGAAATACCGTCATGCTGCAGACGCTCTGCTAAAAGCGGCAATCCAAGCTCTTCAGGCCCAATGCCGTCAATCGGCGACAGATGCCCCATCAACACAAAATAGGTTCCTTGAAAAATACCGGACTGCTCAATGGCCACCACATCGGTCGGCGTTTCCACAACACACAACTGATCCGATTTTCGGCTGGGTGAAGCACAAATCACACACAGCTCCGTTTCCGAAAAATTCTGACATTGACGGCAATGCCCCACCCTATCAATGGCTTCGACAATCGCTTCGGCCAGACGTTTCCCGCCCTCAGGATTTGTTTGCAACAAATAATACGCCATCCGCTGCGCCGACTTGGCACCAATGGTCGGCAACACTTTAAACGCATCAATCAAGGCTTGAATGACAGGGCTCTGCATTAAACCCCACCCATTTTCAGACTCACAACTTTCATGCTAACCACCAGGCCTGGTTAAAACGGCATTTTCATACCCGGCGGCAACTCCATGCCACCGGTTAGACCGGCCATACGTTCCTGGGTTTCTTCTTCCACTCGTCGTGCGGCACTGTTAACGGCCGCCGCGAACAGGTCTTCCAGCATTTCTTTATCATCCATCAAGCTATCGTCTATTTTAACTTTCACCAGTTCATGTTTACCGGTCATAACGACTTTCACCATGCCACCACCGGCTTCACCTGTAATTTCCATTTGCGCGATTTCTTCTTGCGCGGCTTGCATATTCTTTTGCATTTCCTGGGCTTGCTTCATTAAGTTGCCCAAACCACCTTTTCCACCAAACATGGTCTCTCCTTTTTTAGTGACCTACTGCAATTTAACCGGACGAATGGACGACTCAATCAGCGTCATGTCCAGCGTTTCCATCATTTCCTGCACCAACCGATCCTGCCGAATGCTTTGCTCTGCTTGGGCTTGGCGGGTTTGCTGCTGCTCGGCATCCAACTGTGTCGGAGTTACATAAACCCAATCCGAATCCGCTTCAACAAACATCAAACGACAGCCCAACTGCGCTTTGACTTCTTCTTCAAGGCGTTGAAAGGCCAACTCGGTTTTAGCGTAGACCTGCTTCGGATCGACGCTTAACGTCAAGGTATGCGCATCCTGCGCCACCAATATCGACTGACGCGCCAACTCAGCGGCGAGGCCATCCAACTGCAAATCGACAATCATCTGAGCCCAACGCCTTGGATCCTGTCCTGCCGAATCCGGTATTGAAGCATTTTGTGTTGAAGCATTCTGTGCTGAACTTAAAGCCGCTGAGGACGTTGAAGAGCCGTCCAAATCAGATTCGACCCCTTCCTCCGAGCCGGATGGCGGCTTAATAACGTCCGATTCCGAAGCCTCTTCCCAAGGAAGCGGAGCCAAGGGTTCCGCACGCGCCTCGTAATTCACCGCGTCGGTTTGCCCTGCCCGCGTCGTCGCTTCCGGTTCAAACTGAGATTCTGCTGGGAACGCTTGTGCGGTTTTCGGTTCGGAATGAGCGTCAGAACCAGCTTCTCCTTCTGATTGAAGTTCGGAAGACGATTCCGAATACGCTTCAATGTGCGCCTCAGAGTGCGCGTCTGAAATAGCCTCCGCCGCCATCGCTTGCACCGCTTCGGCCTGAGCGACAGCATCGGGCACCGGCGACTGAACAGCCTCTTGCTTCACGTCATGCACCGCTTCTGGCCTGCGCCAATGACGCTCATCCTCTTCTGACCCAGTGGGCTGAACGCCTTTAGACGACGGGGGTTCCGACAAAGACGGTACCGCATCAGGCTTTCCCAGGGTGGCATCCAGTTTGGCTCGCAATTCGGCCAAATGCTGTGCGCCGCTGGTGGGCTTTGGAGCCGTATCACTTGAAGCAACCGGTGCGCTCGGCGCAACGGGCGGATTGGAAACCTCCGTCAAGGTGGCTTCGGTTTTCATCGACTGAGGCTGGGAAACAGGTTCAGGTTGAAATTCTGGCTCCAGTTTCGGTGCTGCTGCGCTGGAAAAGTCACTCGACATCGTTTTTAACACATCACCAGGCCTGGTCATTTTCGGCTTGGGCGACTTAGAAGACTTGGACGGCTCACTGTCCGGCATCTCGAAGGCCAACATTCGCAGCAGCGCCATTTCGAAACCGATGCGGACATCCGGTGCCAAGGCCATATCCTGCTGAGCCAACAACGCAATCTGATACAGCAATTGCACCCGTTCCGGCGAAAACGCCTGCTGCAACGACTGCATGACCCCCACATCCAAAACGCACTGCTCATCCACCGTATCCAATAATTGCAACAGGCTCAACTGATGCAAGGATTCGATCAACTGTGCATTCAACGCAGTATAATCCACGCCCATCGCCGCCAGCTGCTGAATCACCGTCTTCAGCCCATCCGCCGACTCCTCCGCCAACGCCATTAAAATCTGTTGGGTAAACTGCTGATCCACCAGCCCCAGCATCGTCTGCACCGAGCCATACCGCACCTCGCCTGCTCCGTAAGCAATGGCCTGATCCAGAATGCTCAACGAATCCCGTGCAGAGCCATCGGCACTTTTAGCGATCATCGTCAAAGCCGCCTCATCAAACGGAACCGATTCCTGCTGCAAAATCATCGCCAAATGCCCCTGAATTTGCGTAGGCGTCAAGCGCATTAAGTTAAATTGCAGACAACGCGACAGCACCGTCATCGGCAACTTATGCGGATCGGTTGTCGCCAGCAGAAACTTCACATGCTCCGGCGGCTCTTCCAGTGTCTTCAAGAGCGCATTGAAACTGCTTTTCGACAGCATGTGCACCTCGTCGATCAAGTACACCTTGTATCGTCCCTGCACCGGCGCATACTGCACGTTATCCAGCAGCTCGCGCGTGTCTTCCACCTTGGTTTTCGACGCCGCATCGACTTCAATCAAATCCACAAAGCGCCCCTCATCAATCGAACGACAGGTGGAACACACCCCACAAGGCGTTGAACTCATCCCCTGCTCACAATTCAAGGCTTTGGAAAAAATCCGTGCAATGGTCGTTTTCCCAACACCACGTGTGCCGGTAAACAAATAAGCATGATGCAATCGCTGCTGATCCAACGCATTCGCTAACGCCTGCATCACATGCTGTTGACCCACCAGTTCGGAAAAGTTTTTAGGACGCCACTTTCGGGCTAAGACAGTATGACTCACAGACACCCATTTCTGATAAATGAAATGATGCTATTTTAACGTTAAAGCAAAAGATTGCGAGTTTAAATTCAGCAAACGAAATGAGAAATGAAAGGGTGGCGACCCTGCCCGCCTGACCTCGGCGCACGAATCAGAAAGTACCGTTGCTTCCTTCCGGACCTGGCGGGGTTCCCAACCTATCGTCGCGAGGGGACGAACAGAATCACCATAATGTAAAACCAATTCCTACCCTGCGAAAAAAGAAACGCAAAAGCCTAAAATAAAAAAGCCGCATAAAGCGGCTTCTCTGGAATTTGGCTCCCCAAGCTGGACTCGAACCAGCGACATACGGATTAACAGTCCGGTGTTCTACCAACTGAACTATTGGGGAAAAGTCGTTCAAGCGTCGCGCTTGATGGGTGTGTATTATAGAGATAAATTTGCCGCTGGCAAGCCCTATTTTTAATTTTTTTGAATCCCGTCACAACAGGGATTTCACAGAAATATTGGCTAAAACACTCGCCTCAAAAGACGATATTTTTTTAAATCATCTGAACGAGGCCGTTAAATCTAATTGAACAAAGGACTTTCACCGTAAAACGATACTTAAACACTCATGTGACAAATATGTGCCAATTCTGTGACAGCACATTTTGACATCAACGTCCTTTTGAACGAAAGACTCAATTTTCAGATTCATCAACAATTTCAAAAAACTCACCAATTTCACAATCAAAATATCGGCACAATTGCTCAACTACCTTTAACTCTATTCGAGTCGCCTCTTCTTTATAAAGCAAACTAATGGTATTCCGGTGTATGCCAGTATCTCTGGATACATCCGATATTTTTAACTTTCTTTGCCCCATTAATGTCGATAAATTACATCTAATCATATATTTTTTACTCCAAAATATAAAAATATCTTGCAGAATGATATTTTCTGCAGTAATATTACATCTAGCAGGGCATTTTTATTTTTGCCAGGCTAAAATTAGTTTTTAAATTATAAATGATAGGAGAAAGTTATGCCATTAACATATCTAACCACCGAAGAGTTGAGCGAACGTATCAAATACAACCCAAGAACCATACGACAGACACTGAAAGACACTG
>NZ_JBNGDN010000011.1:13832-33001 GCF_049975065.1 Hydrogenovibrio sp. | reverse complement strand
GAAACTGCTGGCGCAATATCCGCCAAAACCGGTTAATAAAAAGTAAGGCACGCAACGGCGAAAACCTCAGCGCCCATAAAAAAAACCGCTTCGAATGAGCGGTTTTTTTTATGCCGTTTTTTATAGCGTGCGGCGCGCATTAAAACCACTCCGTCAAAACAGAGTGCAGCGAATTTCTGAATCCATCAGAGATTCCCTGAAACCGAAAGGCCTTAGCTTTGTGCCTGCTCCGCCAGATACGACTCGTAATCGCCGTGATAGACTTCCACGCCCTGTTCCGTCATCACTAACAACCGCGTGGCCAACGACGAGACGAATTCGCGGTCATGAGACACAAAAATCACGGTGCCGTCAAACTCTTCCAAGGCTTGGTTCAGAGATTCGATGGATTCCATGTCCAAATGGTTGGTCGGTTCGTCCATAATCAGAATATTCGGTTTCTGCAGCATCAGTTTACCGAACAGCATCCGCCCTTGCTCCCCACCGGACAGCACCTTGACCGACTTGTCGATTTCCTTTTGTGAAAACAGCATTTTGCCTAACACGGCGCGAACCGCTTGTTCATCATCTTCTGGGGCTTTCCATTGCGACATCCAATCCAGCAGATGGCTATCCGTTTCAAACTCATGGGCATGATCCTGAGCGTAATAGCCGATGTCACTGTTTTCCGACCATTTCACCCGACCTGAATTGGGTTGTACGTCCCCCACCAGCATTTTTAAAAACGTTGTTTTACCAATTCCATTCGGGCCGATCACTGCCAGCTTTTCGCCCGCTTCCAGCATCAGATTCAGGTCTTTAAAAATCGTCAGCGACTCGTAGGACTTGCTCAAATGTTCCACTTCCAACGCCAGACGAAATAATTTTTTATCCTGTTCGAATCGGATAAATGGATTCACACGACTGGAGGGCTTCACTTCGGCCAATTCAATTTTTTCAATCTGCTTTTGGCGAGAAGTAGCCTGTTTGGCCTTGGAGGCATTGGCGGAAAAGCGGCTAACAAAAGATTTTAACTCGTTAATCTGCGCTTTTTTCTTGGCGTTGTCAGCCAGCAAACGCTCTCGCGCCTGCGTTGAGGCAAACATATACTGATCGTAATTTCCCGGATAGATACGCAATTCGCCATAATCCAGATCCGCCATATGGGTGCAGACGGAATTCAAAAAATGACGGTCATGCGAAATAATAATCATGGTGCTTTTACGCTCGTTCAACACCCCTTCCAGCCAGCGGATGGTATTGATGTCGAGGTTGTTGGTCGGCTCGTCCAGCAGCAAAATATCCGGGTTGGCAAACAAGGCCTGCGCCAGCAAAACCCGCAGCTTCCAGCCCGGCGCAATTTCCGACATGGGACCGAAATGCTGTTCCACTGGAATTTCCAATCCCAGCAACAACTCACCGGCGCGGGATTCAGCGGTGTAACCATTCATCTCACCAAACGCCACCTCCAGATCCGCCACCTTCAGGCCATCTTCTTCCGACATTTCTGGCAGGCTATAGATACGGTCACGCTCTTGCTTCACTTGCCACAAAGGCGCATCGCCCATAATAACGGTATCAATCACGCTGAACGCCTCATAGGCAAACTGATCCTGACGCAACTTGCCAAGTGTTTCGTTCGGATCCAGCATCACCGTGCCACTAGTGGGTTCGAGATCACCGCCCAGAATTTTCATAAAAGTGGATTTACCGCAACCGTTCGCGCCAATTAACCCGTAACGGTTACCATCGCCGAACTTAACATTGAGGTTTTCAAATAGCGGCTTCTCGCCGAACTGCATGGTGATATTCGCGGTGGAGATCAAAACGGTTCCTTCTGAAACATTCGGGTTAGGAAAAATGAAGCGTTATTGTGGCATAAAACCAGCCAAAACGACACCTTCAAAAGTCACAATACATGCGGATTCATACGTTTGTCACTTGACAGCCAACTGAGCCCTTGTACCATAGTGAAACAGTCACTCGAATGGAACCCCTGCTATGAACGTTGCTTTTTTCAGTACCACCAAAACCGACAAAGCGTTATTTGATAAGCTGGCACCGGACTACACTGTGTCGCTGGACTATTTCGATGTACATCTAACCGAAAAAACCGCCCCTTTGGCACAAGACTATGAGGCCGTTTGCGTCTTTGTCAACGACACCCTATCGCGTCCGGTGATTGAACAGTTGGCCGCTGGCGGCACGCGTCTCATTGCATTGCGCTGTGCAGGCTTTAACAATGTGGATCGCAAAGCGGCGCATGACCACGATATGACGGTGTTGCGCGTGCCCGCTTATTCCCCCATGGCGGTGGCCGAACACGCCCTGGCCTTAATGATGAGCTTGAATCGCAAAACCTATCGTGCCTACAACCGTGTGCGCGACGGCAATTTCATGCTGGAAGGCTTGCTCGGATTCGATATGTTTCAGAAAACCGCCGGTGTCATTGGCACAGGACGCATCGGCTTGGAAATGACCCGCATCCTGACGGGTTTGGGCTTGAATGTCCTCACCTACGACCCTTTCCCGAATCAACAGGCGGAAGAATACGGTGCTGAATACGTCGCTTTGGACGAACTTTATCGTAACAGCGACATCATTACCCTGCATGTGCCGCTTATGCCGGAAACCCACCATTTAATCGGCGATGATTCACTGGCGAAAATGAAAGATGGCGTTATGCTCATCAACACCAGCCGTGGCGCTTTGATGGATGCCGATGCCTTGGTGAAAAGTGTCAAAACCGGCAAAATCGGTTATCTCGGCATTGATGTCTATGAACAGGAAGAAAACTTGTTTTTTGAAGATCATTCCGATGAAATCATTCACGACGATACCTTTGAGCGCCTCGTCACCTTGCCGAATGTGTTGATTACCGCCCACCAAGCCTACTACACCGCTGAGGCATTGGACAATATCGGTCACACCACGCTGGAGAATCTGCGCGATTTCGAGCGCAATGACATTAACCAGAGTCGCTGCGTACTGTGTGAAATCTAACCACCGCAAAGCGTCAGTGGCAAACGACCCGGCTTGATGCCGGGTCAAAAAAAAGCCCCCGATCGCCATCAGCGGTCAGGGGCTTTTGCTTTCTTGTGCTTCAATTAAACGATTGTTTAAGCGTTCAGATGACTTCACTCAACAACGCATTCATGCGCTTAATAAATTCCGCCGGGTTTTCCAAGTGATCGCCTTCTGCCAACTGCGCTTGCTCCAGTAGGAACAGAGACCACTCTTTCACTTTGCCCGCGTCTTCCAGTGTCTCCAGTTTTTTCACCAAAGCATGATCTGGGTTCAACTCCAGCACCGGCTTCTGTTTCGGCATCGCCTGCCCCATCTGCTCCAGCATTCGCGCCATGTGTGCCGACACATCGCCATCTGCGGGCACCACACAGGCCGGTGAATCCGTCAGTCGATGGGTGATTTTGACATCGGAAACCGCGTCTTCAATCGCATTTTTGACTTTTTCGGTTAAAACTTCGCGCGCTTTCTTGTCTTCTTCCGACAAATCCTTTTCGGCTTCGTCTTCGAATTCTTTCAAGTCCGCTGCAGTCACCGATTTCAGCGGCTTGCCTTCAAATTCGGTTAAGTGCGACACCAACCATTCGTCAATGCGATCCGTCATCAGCAGCACTTCAATGCCTTTTTTGCGGAACATTTCCAAATGCGGGCTGCCGGAAGCCGCCGCAAAGGTTTCGGCGGTAATGTAGTAAATCGCCTCCTGCCCTTCAGTCATACGATCCACGTAATCCTGTAACGATACCCGCTGTGTCGGACCGGACGATTCGTGTGTTGAGGAGAAGCGCAGCAACTTGGCAATTTTTTCGCGATTGGCGAAATCTTCGATCATCCCTTCTTTCATCACATTACCGAACTGATCCCAGAAGGTTTCATAATCGGTCTTGTCATCGGCCTTGGCCAGCTTGTCCAACTGATCCAGTACACGCTTCACGGAAGCGGAACGAATTTTGTCCACCACTCGGTTGCTTTGCAGAATTTCTCGCGACACATTTAATGGCAGGTCATTGGAATCAATCACACCGCGTACAAAGCGCAGATACGCCGGCATTAAATGCTCGGCGTCGTCCATAATAAACACGCGTTTCACATACAACTTCAAACCATAGCGGCGATCACGGTCGTACAAATCAAACGGCGCGCGTTTCGGGATATACAACAAAGAGGTGTATTCTAAAGTGCCTTCCACTTTATTGTGGATGTGCGCCAATGGATTTTCAAAGTCGTGCGACAAGGTCTGATAGAAGCTGTTGTACTCTTCATCGCTCAGTTCCGATTTGGGCTGTGTCCACAGCGCGGTGGCCTTATTGACCTGCTCAAGGGTTTTCTCACCGGTTTCCTTGCCTTCGTCATCTGTCTCGGCTTTCCACATTTTAATCGGGAAGTTAATGTGATCCGAATAGGTGGTAATGATGTTTTTCAGGCGGAAGTCATCGAGAAACTCATCCATGTCTTCTTTAAGATGCAAGATAATTTCAGTACCTTTGGCCTCTTTTTCAACCGTTTCCAGCGTGTACTCGCCTTCACCATTAGACTCCCAGCGCGTGCCTTCCGTCTTATCGTCCCCTGCTTTGCGGGTAATCAGCGTCACCTTGTCCGCCACGATAAACGACGAATAGAAACCAACCCCAAACTGCCCGATCAAGTGGCTGTCTTTGGCTTGATCCCCAGTGAGGGTTTCCAGGAATTTTTTGGTACCGGAATTAGCGATGGTGCCGATATTGGCGATGACTTCATCACGCGTCATGCCAATCCCATTATCGATAATGGATAGGGTACGCGCTTCTTTGTCGAAGCCGACCTGAATCGCCAGCTCGGATTCGCCTTCGGATAAGCTATCGTTGGAAACCGACTCGAAACGCAGTTTGTCCAGGGCATCGGAGGCATTGGAGACCAACTCTCTTAAAAAAATTTCTTTATTACTGTACAAGGCGTGAATCATCAGCTTCAGCAACTGATTAACTTCAGTTTGGAACGCATGAGTTTCCGTATGGCTCATTGGAATGCTTCTCCTTCATTTCTACTGAGGACTTGGTGTCAAGCCCTCGCTATGGATTAAATCACCGTGTTTCTCACGAAACGACAAAAGTATTCGTTTAATGGTGCCAGGCCTGGTGAAATTCAAGCTTTGTCAGCGTTTTTTTTCACGGCAGGTTTCGCCCATAAAAAAAGCGCTCAAAGAGCGCTTTTTTGTAAACCTACCGTTGCTGATGGGCTAAGATTAGTCGGCACCGGCCACAATTTCCAGGGACTGCATAATACCATCCGGTGCATTGGCAATCGACATAAAGCTGCCAGAACCCATCATTGACAAGCTCGGCCAGTTAATGGCAATGCGGAATTTCCCATTTAACGCCAGTGCCTTATCACCGTTCACCAACACTTCATAAGGCAAGTGCGCCGCATGTGAGTGGCCTGCCCCGTCAATTTGCGCCAGAATGTTTTTATCCGAGCCTTCCGTTTGAGATAACGCGACACCGAACACCGTCATCTGCTTGCCTGGGATGTCAATGCGATACACTTGGGTGGCACCGCCACGCCCCGCTTTTAATCCAGCTTCTATGGTATTCACCCCTTCCTGATAAGAATCAAAGGACTGAATTTCGTCCACATCGTCAAAATACGGCATCATGAATTTATAATGATACTCACGCAACTCGCCTGCGGTCAGCGGCTTATCCGCGCCAAACGCTTTTTCCTTGCCAAGCGCTTTTTCCATAGCGGCCTGAACGGGTTGAATATCCCCTTTCATACGATACACATTCCACATATAAGTTGGGTTGGTGTAAGCCACTTCCACCTTGTCGCCACGCTTAACCACTGAGACACGTTCCATGGCACCGAAACCGCCGTTTGTGGACAAACCGGCCAGTGTTTTCAGCGCGGTATTGGTCACCACCAGCACTTCGCTGTCACCGTTGGGCTGATAGTGTCCCACCACCTCAAAACCATTGGCTGTCAGGGATTTTTTAGTTTTATCCACCGCCACCGCCAGGCTGTCGCTTGAAGTGGAGCCAAGAATAAACGGCATGTAACCGCTGGCCATCGCCGTGGTCGCTGACACCAGCATGGACAGCATCAAGGATGCTGTTAACAAAAGAGATTTAAATTTCATGAGCCTTCCATTTCAGTATTTATAAGGAGAGCTCATTGTTATCAATTTTTTGAGAAAAGCGAAATTCAATTTTTTAATGGTCAAATTAAGAAAAGGATAAAATACTAATATGCTCTGCAAGGTCAAGCTGTGTCAGCCATAAAAAAAGCGTCTTAATGACGCTTTTCGAAAAGTATTTTGAAGCACACTCTGAGAATTAAAAAAATTCGATTTCCTCATCATCCTGTTCGGCTTCCGTCATACGAGTACGCATGCGCCCTTTCATAATTTCAATGGCTTCCATAGCCGGCATTTCCTGATCAAAAATCAATTCGAACAACTCTTCTTCTTCGCGCATGGTGGTGCCTTTACGCACATCGGATTTGAACGCCTCCCACTGAGCTTGATCTTTGGCATGCATTTCATGCGAAACGATTTCCGCCAGGCCTGACAAACCATGGGAAACATGGTTCAGTCGCTGACTGAGTTTATCGTAAAACTGAAAGGCGATAATGGCCTGTTGCATTTTAGTCGCCAAATCGCCCGTCTGCGTTAATAACGACTGATTATGCTCCTCAATGCCAGCCACATCCGTGGACATTTCGGCAATCTTCTGGCTGGAACGCTCAATACCTTCTATGTGCTGTGACATAAATGAAAAGGAGTCGATCAAGGTGTTTACCGAATTATCCCCGTCGGTAATCGATAACTCAATCTGAGCCACCGACAAATTTAAAACCATAATGGTTTCCTGCACTTCCTTAGCACCTAATGCAAATGACATAACTTCCTCTGGTCTATAATCTGAGGCTCCCTGCCTCATTTCACGGCTTGAACCGTTTGTGGTTGACACCAACTGCTGCAAAAAAATCTACAGCGCTTCTTACCCCGAATAGTTACTTTCGGGTTGAATCACCGACGTCATCAGGCGGCGGAACCGTGTAAGCCACCTTTGTGACTGGATAGGGTTTCCGTTACATCCAGAATCAATGACACAGTACCGTCCCCAAGAATCGTGGCACCGGCAATGCTGCTGATTTTCATAAAATTGCTTTCCAAGCTTTTAATCACCACCTGCTGCTGTCCCAGCAAATCATCAACAAAAATACCGGCGCGGTGACCGCCGTCTTCCACCACAACCAGCAAGCCTTCTTCCAGATCGGTTCGTGCATCGGAGATGCCCAGCTTATGGTGCAGACGAATGACCGGAATGTAACTGTCACGCAATTTGTAAAGCTCCGTCTGTCCAGCAATGCCTTTGACCAAGGATTTATCGACCTGAATGGATTCCACAATCGACACCAGAGGGAAGACATAGGTTTCCGATCCGACTTTGGCGAGTTGCCCATCCAGAATGGCCAGCGTCAACGGCAAACGTATGGTAAAGATACTGCCTTTACCCACCTCGGTTTTAACTTCCACCGAACCGCCAAGGCCACGAATGTTTCGACGCACCACGTCCATGCCGACGCCACGACCAGAAACGTCACTGACCACGTCCGCCGTTGAGAAGCCCGGGTGGAAAATCAAATCAATGATTTCCTCATCGCTCATTTTGATGTCTTCGTCAATGACGCCTTTTTCAATGGCTTTCTGACGAATGCGATCGGCATTGATACCGGCACCGTCATCGGTAATCTGTATCAGAATATTGCCGCCCTGATGAAAGGCCGCCATTTTTACAATACCGGTTTCCGGCTTACCGGCAGCCAGTCGAACATCCGGCGCTTCAACACCATGATCGATGGAGTTACGAACAATGTGCACCAATGGATCCGTCAAGGCTTCCAGCATGGTTTTATCCAGTTCGGTGCCTTCACCCTCCATCACCAAATCAATCTTCTTGCCCAGTTTCTGACTGACGTCATGCACGATGCGCGGCATACGATTGAAGGCAAAACTCACCGGCAACATACGGATATTCATCACACTTTCCTGCAAGTCGCGTGTGTGTCTTTCAAGGTGCGTCAGGCCTTCACGCAACTTGTCCACCCAATCCGAAGAGCCGCCTTCATTTTGTTCGGCCTGTTCGCCAAACTGGCTGAGCATCGACTGGGTAATCACCAATTCGCCCACCAAGTTTACCAGTTGATCGATTTTGCTAAGATCCACGCGTATGGAACTGTCTTGTTTCGGAGCCGGAGCCGACGCTTTTTTCGCCGCCGGTTTCTTTTCCGCCTTCGCCGGTGCGGCAGGTTCCTTGACCGCTTGCGGTGCGGCCGCGGCAACCGGTGCCGCTTCGGCCGCAGGTGCCGCGGCGGGGGCTTCCGGTTTTGGTGGCGGTGTGATATTCACATCGGCACCGTCTCCGTCAATCCACTCAAACACTTCTTTGACGTCCGCTTCCTGAAGACCATCACCGGTGAGAACCAATTGCCATTTCAAAAACAATTCTTCTGGGTTCAGCGCGGCAGGATCTTGAGGTAACTGACTGTCATCCACTGTGACCTCAACCGTGCCGAGCGATTCCAACTCTCGGAAAATACGAATCGGTTCATTCCCGGTTTGCAGCAATTCTTTTTCCGGAATCACTTCAATACGCCAAGCGCCGTTCGAGCCTGTAGAGGCCGCTTCGGCGGGGGTATCCGCTGCGACGGGTTGGGCACCGTTGTTTACGGCATCATCGGAATCACTCAAAATGGCTTCCAGTGCCTGTTGCACCTCAGAGGCTTTTTCATCATCAATTTCTTCGTGATTTTGCAAACGCGTCATCATGTCGCGAAGCACATCCACGGCCTGCAACATGGTATCGGTCGCATGCTGCGTCACATCACGGCGACCGTCCCGCATTTCATCCAACAGGGTTTCCAGAACGTGGGTAAAGTCGATGATTTCATTAAACCCGAAAGTACCGCTCCCGCCCTTGATCGAGTGGGCCGCTCGGAAGATTTCATTGATTTTATCCGTGTCCGGTTTGCCGGGTGCCAAATCCAGCAAGCCGGTTTCCATCACATCCAACCCTTCAAAACTCTCTTCCAGGTAGGTTTGGCGAAACGTTTCCATCATGTCCATAGCGGTTTCCTCAGAACAGTTCTACGTCACCTTCAACAGGCTTCGATCCAATATTACTAATGTAGCGACTTTCTTCAGCCGCCAGCGTTTGATTGTGCATGGCATTCAGTCGTCTGACACGCACCCGCCCCGTGCTGGGGTAATAAAGCACCTTGCGCGGGAACACATCTCCAATATCCTGGGACACGATTTTGTACCCCTCGGTGTAGATGTAGTCAAACGCAAAGCCAATATTGTACCAACCGATATTGGTGGTGGAACTCATAATGCGTCCACCACCGAATAATTTGAATTCCAACCGATCGCGCTTGGCGCCCAAGTGCAGCAACGCATTGACTAAATTTTCCATCGCATAGTTGCCATATCGGTTGGCGTCGGACAGTTCGGAAGCGCCAGTGGCGTTTTTATCCATCGGCAGCATAAAGTGGTTCATGCCGCCCACACCGGTCACTGGATCGCGGACACAAGCGGAAATGCACGATCCCAATACGGTTTCGATGCGTTCATTGGCGCAGGTAACATAGAATTCACCCGGTAAAATTTTATAAGTCGTGATGCCCTCGGCTGGATCGACGCTTTTTTGCATAGGTTGAGTTAAATCCGTCTATCAAATCAAGTTTGGGCACTGTATGCCCGCTCAAGTGTTATCAAAATAATAAACGTAATACTCGCATTTATTCTAAAGACAGGCAAGTTTTAGTTGCAATATTTTGCGCTTTTTGCCGCGCCTGCTTTTGTGCAGCACGGCGTTGGCGGAAAAAGGCACTGAGCCGTTCACCCGCCTCTTCGGCCAGGACGCCCGAGGTTACGTTTAACTGATGATTGAGATGCGGATGTTCGACTAGATTCATTCGGGAACCGGCCGAACCGGTACGCGGGTCGGCGGCGGCAAACACCAGTCGTTGAATCCGCGCATGCACTAGCGCACTGGCACACATCGGACAGGGTTCCAGCGTGACATAGAGCGTAAAATCAACCAAACGATAATTCTGCCAGGCCTGGCCAGCTTTGCGAAGCGCCACCACTTCGGCATGCGCCGTGGGATCGTGCGATTGAATGGTTTGATTCCAACCTTCGGCCACCAGTTGATTTTCATGCACCAGCACCGCACCGACCGGCACTTCTCCCTCCTGCTCGGCACGTTCAGCCAACATCAGGGCGTGCCGCATCCAAAAAACATCCTGCTCCTCTGGCGACAGAGAATCGAAACCGGTCATGAACGCCGCCGATTATTCCCACTCGATGGTGGCGGGCGGCTTGCTGGAAATATCATAAGTCACCCGCGTTATACGTGGAATTTCATTAATGATACGGTTAGACACTTTTTCCAGAAAGTCATACGGCAAATGCGCCCAGCGTGCGGTCATAAAGTCGATGGTTTCCACCGCACGTAACGCCACCACATAGTCGTAGCGACGCGCATCACCGACCACACCAACGGACTTGACCGGCAAAAACACCGTAAACGCTTGGGAGGTTTTATCGTACAAACCGGCCGCACGCAATTCGGTAATAAAAATGTGATCCGCCAATCGTAAAATATCGGCGTATTCCTTTTTCACTTCCCCGAGAATGCGAACGCCCAGGCCTGGCCCTGGGAAAGGATGACGATACACCATATCAAATGGCAGCCCCAGTGCTACACCCAATTTGCGCACCTCATCCTTAAACAGCTCACGCAACGGCTCCAACAGAGACAACTTCATGTCCTCCGGCAAACCACCGACATTATGGTGCGATTTAATCACCTTAGCTTTACCGGTTTTAGAGCCAGCCGACTCAATCACATCAGGATAGATCGTGCCCTGAGCCAACCATTTAACACGGGTGAGTTTCGCGGCCTCACGATCAAACATTTCAATAAAGGCATGACCGATAATTTTACGTTTCTTTTCAGGATCCGCCTCACCTTGCAAAGCGGCCATAAAATAATCTTCCGCATCGACACGAATGACTTTAATCCCCATATTGTCGGCAAACATCGCCATGACCTGATCGCCTTCCTGATAGCGCAATAAACCATGATCCACAAACACGCAGGTTAGCTGATCCCCAATCGCTTTATGGAGTAGCGCGGCCACCACTGATGAATCCACACCACCGGACAGCCCCAATAACACCTCATCGTCACCGACCTGCTCACGAATACGAGCCACACTGTCGTCAATAATATTATCCGTTGTCCAGAGGGTCTCACAGCCGCATAGAGTGACCACAAAACGTTCAATAATGCGTTGCCCCTGCAAGGTATGAGTGACCTCGGGGTGAAACTGGATACCATAGAAGCGTTTGCCTTCATTGGCCATGCCTGCGACGGGGCAATTGGGTGTGGATGCCATCAGCTTAAACCCTTCTGGCATGACATCGACACGATCACCGTGGGACATCCAAACATCCAGCATGCCATGCCCTTCCGACGTCACATGGTCCTCAATGTCTTTGAGCAAATCAGTGTGTCCATGCGCACGCACTTGGGCATAGCCATATTCGTGTTCATCCGCATGAATGACTTTGCCGCCCAACTGCTCCGCCATGGCTTGCATGCCATAACAGATGCCCAAAATAGGCACACCCAAATCAAACACGGATGACGGTGCCACCGGCGCATCATCGCCCGTAACGGTTTCCGGACCACCGGATAAAATCACCCCTTTGGCTCCAAAAGCGGCAATGCGCTTTGCCTCGACATCCCAGGGTTCCACCTCACAATAGACACCAATTTCACGAATACGGCGTGCAATCAACTGAGTGTATTGAGAACCGAAATCCAAGATTAAAATCCGGTCTTGATGAATATTGTTCTGCGATTGTGTTTCAGAGATCATTTCAGGGGTATCCAACGTAAAAGAAGTCTAAAGAGAGGTCTAAAGTGAGGTTTTCGGTGCACCATTCCAGGCCATCCAGCTCGTTTGAACCCAACCGACCCCGAGTTCAAGCACGGGGGCGGTTTTTAAGTTTCATTTCAACTGAAGCAGGCATTTACACGCGATAGTTCGGCGCTTCTTTGGTAATCGTCACATCATGCACATGGCTTTCAGTCATACCGGCTCCGGTCACACGCACAAAGCACGGCTTGATATTAAATTCCGAAATATCACGGCAACCGGTGTACCCCATACTGGATCGAATACCGCCGACCAACTGGTGAATAATCGGAGCCAAAGGGCCTTTATAAGCGACACGCCCTTCAATGCCTTCCGGCACCAGTTTATCCGCCGCATTGGAGGATTGAAAGTAACGATCCGACGAGCCCTGTTTTTGCGACATGGCACCCAGCGACCCCATTCCACGATAGGACTTGTAAGCACGCCCTTGATAGTATTCCACTTCGCCCGGTGACTCTTCGGTTCCGGCAAACATACTGCCCAACATCACTGAAGAAGCGCCCGCGACCAGCGCCTTGGCCACATCACCGGAAAAGCGAATGCCGCCGTCCGCGATAATCGGCACGCCCGAACCTTTTAACGCCTCCGCCACATTGGCAATGGCCGACAGCTGCGGCACCCCGACACCGGCGACAATTCGCGTGGTGCAAATGGAGCCAGGCCCAATCCCCACTTTTACGGCATCGGCGCCCGCTTTCATCAAATCCATTGCGGCTTCAGCCGTCGCAATATTACCGCCGACCACATCAATTTGCGGGAAATTGTCTTTCACCCACTTAACCCGATCCAAAACCCCTTGGGAATGACCGTGCGCCGTGTCCACAATAATCACATCGACACCGGCTTTGACCAAAGCCGCGACACGATCTGGGGTGTCCGCCCCGGTACCGACCGCCGCACCCACGCGCAAACGTCCGTTGGAATCCTTGGCGGCATAAGGGTGTTCGGTGGACTTTTCCATGTCCTTTACCGTAATCATACCTTTCAATTTAAAGTGATCATCCACCACCAGCAAGCGTTCCAAACGATGCTCATGCAAAAGTTCCAGCACGACTTCACGCTTCTCTTTTTCCTTAACCGTGACTAAGCGGTCTTTCTGTGTCATGATTTTCGTCACTGGCTGCGACATATCATCCACATAACGTAAATCTCGGCTGGTAACAATGCCCACCAACTCATCCCCATCCATAACCGGTGCCGAAGACACACGATTCTCTTTGGTTTTTTGCAGAACCGCGCCAACGGTATCGGTAATGTTCACGGTCACCGGCTCCAAAACCACACCGTGTTCGTATTTTTTGACCTTCGTGACCACATGCGCCTGTTCGGCGACCGACATATTTTTGTGCACAATACCGATACCGCCTTCCTGCGCCATCGAAATCGCCAGTCTGGCCTCCGTTACCGTGTCCATCGCCGCGGAGACAAATGGAATATTCAATTCGATATTCCGCGTCAAGCGCGTTTTAAGCGACACATCAGACGGCAACACTTCCGAATGAGCGGGAACCAGTAAAACGTCATCAAACGTCAGAGCTTCTTGCAGGATGCGCATAAATCTTCCACCTTCTATCAACGATTGTGAAGCCCATTGCAATCGAAGCGCTCACGCAACGACTTCGCAATGACCTCATTAAATTCAATTTTGCATTGGTCAGTCACCCGCCGAATTCGGCCAAGCGCGCCCGTAAGGTCTTTTTATAGGGCAATTAGAATTTTCTGCGTAAGCCTAGGAAAGGCTATGAAAAACAAAACCCAAAGGATTTCATATTGAAATTCATACACTTAAAGCAGAAAAAAGCTTCAGAAACCGTTTAAGCCAATGCAATTTAGCTGAGTAGTGTACATTATAAGGATTGACAGTGTCAGGGTAAACTTAATAAGTTATACACCCATACGGAAAATGTTAAAAAACGCAGCTTAAACCGCGTTTTCGCTTTTATTCGTGCAAACTTGTGATTAGAATAAGACAGGCTTACACAGAGTCAACAAACTCTCAGAGCCCTTTGCATGCTTTACCCGCAAAGAGCTCTTAATAAAAAGCTTACAAAAAGCTTACTATCAAAACCTTGGAGGATATACATGAAAAAACTACTTGTGAGTGCCGCTGTTGTTGCAACCCTTTCCTTGGGCGCCTGCTCAAGCACTGGTCAGACAAAATCACTTTCATCCTACGATGACATCATTGCCGAAGCGGCATCCATTCACGCACAAGCGGCCAAAAACAACTATGTTTGGAAACAAAAGAAAATGAAAAAACCTTATGTTGACCACTACATTGCCTTGGCCGAAGAAGCGAAGAAAAAAGGCGACGATGCGACCGCGATGAAATACGCCAAAGAAGCATTGAAAACCGCCAATGCTGAATTAGATCAAGAAGTGAAATATTCCGACCTGAAGCCAGGCTGGTATAAATAAGCAAATCGCTAAACATCCGTTTAGACTTTCGTTTAAACAATTCGAAAACCGCCATGCCTGGCGGTTTTTGTGTTTTTGGTGGTTTTTATAAATGTTCTTATTTACCGTGCAGATACTGCTCATCGGTAAAGCAGCTCACCCATTGCGGCTTCATCAATACCAACGCCAAAATCAACATCCCATTGACAAACCCTTCCGGAATGGCCATCAGCGGAATATAAGGCAAAAAGGAATATTGCAAATTTTCCAAGGTGTGCACACCACTCAACCCCATGACCGCCGCCGACATTAATAGCGCAACCACGGTACTGACGCCCGCGGCAAAAAAACCGTTCAAAAGCACAAACACAAAAAAATTACGATCCAGATACCGATAGGCCAAGATGGCAATCCACCATACAATCAATATCGGCACCACGGCCATCAGCAACAGATTCAATCCAAACGCCATCCAACCCGCATGGCCTAACGCCGTCACCCCAAGCAAGGCAATCACCGCGCAAATAAGGGCAAACTGCGCCCCGAACATCAACGTGGCCAACCCCACTAACAACAAATGAAACGTAATGCCATCCCCTAACGACGCGCCGGAATTCCATAACAGCAGCAAAATCACCGCCATGCCCAGAAACACATGCTGTGCCTCCTTATCCCGAATTTTATGCCAAGGCGCCGTGCGCAATGCCCACCAGAGTGCCAGAAAGCTCAAAATCCCGCCACCCATTAACCAACTCAATGAAAATCCCGCATCCTGATAATTCATAGCGCATCCTCTAACTGTTCCAACCATTTCCACCCTGTTTCAAATCGCATCTGCCGTCACATCACCAAGCACAACCCAAAGCACAACCCTCTGAGTGCCCCATCATGCAATCATAACGCACCCATAACACAAAATGTTGCATGCGGCTCCCGAAGCCGTCAAAATCTGTGAAACCTTGCAGACAATCGACTATTATTTTACCCTGTCATAACCAGTTGGGGTCAAAATAGCGTCCTATGCAATCATTTAAAATTCTGTTTGCCTTTTTCTACGATTTTATACTCTTGTGCGGTGTTTGGTTTGCCGTCGCCATTCCCTTTGTGCTCTGGCAGGGCGCTGGATTCGAAAGCGATCCGTTTGCTCTATTGGCGTTTCAAACCTACTTACTGGCCATTACCTACATTTATCTCAGTTATTTTTGGGTGCAAAACGGCCAGACCCCCGGGTTGCGCGTCTGGCACCTGCAAATTCTGCGGCAAGACGGCTACATCATGACCCGCCACAATGCCAATCTACGATTTGTCACTGGGATTTTACTGTTTCCGATCGGCTGGATTGGCCTCTTTATCGGCACCCAAAAGCAAACTTTGCAGGATCGGCTCGCACAGACTAGAATAGTCCCCATTGAAAAACCGGAAACCCAATCATGACCTTGATCATCCACGAAAACGCTCTCTCTTACGAACAAACCAAAGAACTGACCCGTCGCTTCGGTACACCGCAAAAAGTAGACAACCACTTTCGCATCCAAGCCGATGCCATCGAGACAGACAAGATAAAAGCCCTTTCTGAAAAATGGCAAATCGATTTAAACATTTTTCCCGATCACTTCGACCCTGCCGAGGTCAAGCTGCTGATCAGCGATATGGACTCCACACTGATCGGCATTGAGTGTGTGGATGAAATTGCCGATATGATGGCACTCAAACCGCAAGTGGCCGCCATTACCGAAGCGGCCATGCGCGGCGAAATCGATTTTGCCGCCTCACTCACCCAACGCGTCGCCTTACTCGCCGGACTGGAAACCTCCGCCTTAGAGCGCGTTTACGACGAACGTCTCTTCCTCAACCCCGGTGCCGAGGCCTGGTTAAAAGGGCTCAAAGCTCGACAAATCGCGTTTGCGCTGGTGTCCGGCGGCTTCACTTTTTTCACCGAGCGCCTAAAAACAAAGCTGCAACTCGATTTTTCGCGCGCCAATGTGTTAGCAGAAGAAAACGGCCGCTTAACCGGCAAAGTGGTTGGCGATATCGTGGGGGCGGAAGCCAAGGCTGAGTTTCTGCATGAACTGTGTCAACAGCTGACCATCACCCCTGAGCAAACCATTGCTGTCGGAGACGGTGCCAATGACTTAAACATGATGCATCAAGCCGGTCTCAGCGTGGCCTACCATGCCAAACCCGCTGTTCAAGCCCAAGCCGACGTCGCCATCAACTATGGCGGACTGGATAAGGTGCTGGATTTTATTGCTACCCCCTGAACCGATTTCACCAGACCTGGCCAAAAAACCATCACAAAAAAAGCCCAATCGAACAAGACGATTGGGCTTTTATTGACATCGGATTGTATTTTAACCCGCGTTAAAACAGGCTTTTCTCATATTCCTGAATCGCCGCTACAATGAACTTGCCAATGGTGGACTCATACCCAGGCCACTGACTGGCGGTGTTTTTCATAAAGGGCTCCGCCATGATTTTCGGCTTCATTTCAAAGTCGGTCATGCCTTCTTCATAATATTCACCCGATTTGGTGTAAATAATTTCCATAAACTGCTTACCGTCTTTAATCAGCTGAACCCCTTCTGGCTTACCATGCATCGGAATAAAGTGCTCAATCGGCATTTCCTCAATCACTGAGAGTGCATCAATGGTGCCTTGGAAGGAGCCGTCTTCCATGTTGGCCACGCGGCGCATCACCATGTCTCCCATATACATCGACTTGTCTCCCGTCACTTCCACCGCCAAATCGGATTCGGTGTGCACGCGTCCAAGGTGATGAATTTTCAAAGTGGTGTCACCCATCTTGATCACCTCACCGCCTTCCAACGATTTATTCGGAAGCGTAATCACTGTACCGGTGATTTTGTTATCAGTATTGTTCTGCATAAAATCAAACCAAAACTTATCCGCACCGTTCTTCAACACTTTACGGCACGCCGGATGCGCATAAATTTCAACATCCGCATTGGCGGCCACAAACGGGTGATTGCCCAACCAGTGATCGCCATGATAATGCGTATTAATCACCTTTACCACTGGCTTATCCGTCACCGTTTTGATTTGACGCAAGACCATTTCACCAATCTGCGTGGAACTGCCGGTGTCCACCACCACAACCCCTTCAGAGGTCACAATAAACCCTGGGTTACTGAACATGCCAAAGTTATCCGGCGTAGGGTAAGCCCCCAATGCCGGAATGGTGTAACAACGCTCAGACACTTTCACGGGCGTAATATCCGGCACCGCAGGTCCTTTGAATTCAGCCAAACCGTCAGCGTAAAGCGGCTTTAAAGCCGACATCCCCACCAAACCGGCGGTCATGCCCAAAGCATTCTTCAATAAGTCGCGTCGTCCCATTGCACTCATAAAACTCATCCTTTTATCGTTTTGAATCATTATCCTAAAATTTCTTATCAGCCTTATCGGCTTGGCTCAGTTTCACCAAAAACTAGCCCGGATTATAATCCAAGCCCTTTCAGACTGCCAATTGATGTTTTTTATCTGTCACCACCACAACCGCTGCTGGATGGCTTCTTATCATCCAATCGCATCCAAGAGTCAAACTTTCTCAAAGTTATTCTCAACCGACGGTCGCATTCATACTGTTATAATGTCCAGTCAAAATACCCCATCTGGCGACAGGCATTGAGCAAATATTATGGAAATTCTAAAAACCTATCTCGACATCTGCGTTTTCGGCCTACTTGGATTGATGAGCTTTATACTGGTCTGGTTCAGCATTGAGCGCCAGCTGTTCTTTCGTCGCGTGGATCTTCAGCAGTACGACAGCCCGGAAGCCCTTAAAATCGCCAGCACCCACAACCTCACCACCATTGCCAGCATCGGTTCAAACGCGCCTTATGTCGGTCTGCTCGGCACCGTATTGGGCATTCTGGTCACCTTTTACGACCTCGGGCTCAACAACCAAATTGAAACGGGGCAAATCATGGTCGGCCTGGCACTGGCGCTCAAAGCCACGGCTGGCGGCATAGCACTGGCCATTCCCAGCATTATCATTTACAACGGACTGCTGCGTAAAGTGGATCGGCTGGAACTGGAATACCAGGCCTGGCAAAAACAATCCCCCCAGTCCTGAGCAATCACACTATGAAGCGATTCGACCAAATCAATGTCATTCCCATGATCGACGTTATGCTGGTGCTGCTGGCCATTGTACTAACCTCAGCCAGTTTTATTGTGCAGGACAAGCTCGGTATCGACCTGCCCGAAACCCGTCAAACCGAAGCCTACACACCGCCCGAAAAAGTCGCCTTTCGCTTGGCCATTGATGCCGACAATCGTTTTTTTCTCAACGATCAGCCCATGCCCTTGTCGCAAATCGCCGAAGCACTCAAAACCGCCAGGCCGGATGACCCGATTGAACTCCGCGTCGATCAAAACACAGACTTCGGCTATTTCACTCAACTGATTGATCTGCTCAAAGAACGCCAATTGAGCGATATCAACATTCTCACCCAAAAACAAACCGGTCAACCGCATGGCTAACGCACGCCAGGCGTTTCTGATTACCCTAACGCTCTATACCCTGATAGGGGTCTTTCTCTGGAAAACTCTCACCGCACCGCTTCCGAAAACGGCTGAACTGCAACCGGTCGCCGTCACCACCGCAATGTTTCAGAAAGCCCCCGAATCGAAACCGGAACCTAAGCCGGAACCCAAGCCAGAACCCAAGCCAGAACCCAAGCCAGAACCCAAGCCAGAACCCAAGCCGGAACCCAAGCCGGAACCTAAGCCGGAACCTAAGCCGGAACCTAAGCCGG